>NZ_JBXWNR010000020.1:0-60765 GCF_059610465.1 Ruegeria sp. CDSC085
TCCCAAACGCATGCTCAATCCCGTGCATCTGCAGAACCTTAACAAACGCCTCTTCCGTCGTCATCTTCATGTGGGTGTTCTCCAACCAAGAGTGAGTGAAACCGGGCACTGTGCCCGGCGTTTGATATGGTTTTGGCGCAAGGGTGCGACCTGCGTTAGGGCCAAATCGAAAGCCGGATTAGGTCCAGATGGTGCTTAAACGGCCCGAATTGCGTCTGCGATCAGTTTCACACCGGGCGCGATGCGGTCAGTTGGAATTGAGGAGTAGCCAAGGCGGTAGAAATTCCGTGGCCTGTCCGGTCCCGAGAAAAACGACGCACCCGGTTCAATGTGAACACCCTGGTTTTGCAGTCTTAATGCCAGTTGCGTTGTGTCGACATGCTCAGGGGCTGACATCCACATTGAAGAACCGCCAATCACACCCCGTCCAGCCACGGTCAGCCCACTTTCCGCGATGGCTTTGTCCATCGCGTCGCGCCGCTCTTGCAGAGCTTTCGACATACGCCGAATTTGCGCGTCGTAGTGGCCCAACGACAGGAAATACGCCGCCGTGCGCTGAATGTGGCCTGGTGGGTGGCGCAGGACCAATGAGCGAAGCGCACGTGCCTCGCGGATAAAAGGTTCTGAGCCGACCATGTACCCGAGTCGCAACCCTGGAAACAGCGACTTGGAAAAGCTGCCGACGTAAATCACGCGGCCATCCCGATCCATGGATTTCAGTGCCGGCGAAGGCGCACCCCGAAAGGCCATTTCGAACTCATAGTCATCCTCGACAACCATCGCGTCGAGATCGCGTGCTCGATCTAGCAATTGGTTGCGGCGGTCGATCGGCATCGTCGCGGTCGTCGGGCTTTGATGGCTGGGGGTGGTAAAGATGACGTCAGCTTCGTCAGGAATCGTGTCGGGCGGCAATCCGTCCCGATCGACACTCAAGGGTGTGACGGCGCAGTCCCAATGGTTCAGAAGGCTTCGAAGCGCGTAGTAGCAAGGGTCTTCTATGACGGCGGTACGGTTATGGGTCAGCAAAATGCGCGATGCCAGCCAGAGCGCGTTCTGTGCGCCCAGGGTAATCAATATCTCTTCAGGGCGGGCTGCGATGCCACGGCGTGGTAGAGTGTGTCGGGCAATAAATTCGATCAACAACGGATCATCCTGATCCACGTAATCTCCGGTCAGTGAATCGAAATCTTTATGCCCCAACGCGCGGACGGCGCATAACCTCCAGTTGGCGTGGTCAAACAAAGTCCGGTCGGCCTGCCCGTAGATGAACGGGTAACGGTACTCTCGCCAGTCGCTGGGTTTTGGCAGAACGTCACTGTCCAGAAAGCGGCGTGCCAATGCTTTGTCCCAATCAACGGATTCGGTGCCGCGCTGGACAGGCGAATACTTGGGAGGGACCGGTGCGTTATGCGATACGTAATATCCTGATCGCCCCTTGGCCGTCAGATAATCATTGGCCAACAATTCGGTATACGCCAGCGTCACCGTAATTCGGCTGACACCCAGATGTGCGGCCAGTTTGCGTGACGAAGGTAGTTTTTCTCCGACGTGAAAGCGACCGGACAAGATGCCTTCGGCAATCATCTGCTGGATCTGGGCCTGCAACGTGCCCTGACCATTGAGTTCAAGAAAGAATGTATCGACCGAAATCCCCATGCCTGCTTATAGGGTGGACTTAAGGCTGGGGCAATCTGGACTTACGCCGCAGTCACGATATTTTAACAGAGAGGTTGACCGGAGAGTTCCTTAAGGTTAAATAACTAGAAATCTAGTTTATTGGAGATAACTAATGTGGGAAGCTGCTGCTGCCGGATTTTCTGCCATGGGCTCTGAGGCCCGGCTGAAAGTCCTCAAGACCCTGGTCAGGGCCGGTGAAGCCGGATTGACCGTTGGCGAGATACAGGACCGGACGGGGATCGCCCCGTCGACCCTGGCCCATCACCTGCGGTTTCTTGCGGCCGGTGGTGTGGTCGAACAGGAAAGGGTCGGTCGAACCACGATCAACCGGGCCAGTTACGACGAATTGAGAAATCTTGCGCAATTCATTCTCAGCGAGTGTTGCGCCGACGAAGTTGGAAAGGCTGCGAACGATGGCTGAGTTGACACAGAATCCGCGCGAGACTGCCAAAGGGGTATTGGACCTGATCAAGACACCCTGGACGCTGATCGTTGCCATTCTTGCGGCGGTGGCAATCCTGGATCCCGGCAATCTGCGCGAGGTGGTGACATTTGCAGCCAAAGCCTTGGCACATACAGGGCAATACATTCTGTTTGCAGTGCTTCTGCTATCCTACCTCAAGGCGACCGGCGCAGAGGTGATGGTGGCGCGCGCCTTTGCGGGGCGTGAGACCCGGATGATCTTTCTGGCCGCTCTGTTCGGTGGTCTTGCACCATTTTGTTCCTGCGAGGTCATTCCCTTTATCGCCGGCCTCCTGGCCTTAGGTGCTCCGTTGTCCGCGGTCATGGCATTCTGGCTCAGTTCACCCTTGATCGACCCGCCGACGCTTTTGATCACTGCCGGTGCGCTGGGATGGCCCTTTGCCATCGGTAAAGCCGTCGCGGCGGTTGCGCTTGGTTTGTTCGGTGGATTCTCGGTTCGGCTGCTGATGCGCAAAGGCGCGTTTGCCCAGCCCCTGCGAGAATACAAGCCCGCTGGGTGCTGCGGGTGTGGTCCGAAAACGGACGACAAACCGGTCTGGAAATTCTGGCAGGAACCCGCGCGCCGGATCCGGTTCCGTTCGGAATTCGTGCACAACGGTTTGTTCCTGTTGAAATGGCTTGCGCTGGCCTATGTGCTTGAGGCTCTGCTGGTTAACTATGTGCCTGCCGACCTGATTGCCGGCGTGGTCGGCGGAGAAGGCGTGCTGCCGATCATCGTTGCTGCGCTGGTGGGTATGCCGGCCTACCTGAACTCCTACGTGGCGCCGCCCCTGCTGGCGGGGTTGATGGAGCAAGGTATGACAGCAGGTGCTGCCATGTCGTTCATGGTTGCCGGAGCCGTCAGTTCCATTCCGGCGATGGCCGCGGTCTGGTCTTTGGTCAAACCGCGCGTCTTTGCAACCTATCTGATCCTGGGCGTCGGTGGCGCGATCGTGGCAGGCATCATCTTTCAAATGGTATGAACGCAAAAGCCGCCCGGTGTCAGCATCGGGCGGCTTTTATCCCTTCGGTTCCGTCGATCAACTGCCTTCGCAGAGACGTGGCAGTTTGAACCGGTACCGGGCTTCACCGCTTTCGACATAGACGCGTTTTTCGACACAGGCCGTCGTGCCTACGGTCTGCGAAACCTGCGCATCCGTAGAGGTAATCGACGTGGCGGAACCATCCGGCAGGCGAACCGAAGCCACGACGCCATTCTTCAGGTCTCCGTTCACCGGAGTTGCAGACAGTACCGGGACGATCAGGAACGCCTCATGCTCGTGTTCGCCTTCATCTCCCAATAGAAACAATGTCGCAACGATGGCAATCATGACAACACCGGCAGCCAGGCCAAGCCCCCACGTTTTGAGAAAGGCATAGATTGTTACGGCGTGATGCGGGCCAAAAACCGCAGATAGAACATTCAGCATGGCAAGTCCGTAAAAAAAGCCCCAGCCGTTCTGGCCGAGGCTGTTTGCGCGTTACGGGCGAAGATCGTCTTCGTCTTCTTCATCCGCCCCACCTTTGGGCAGGTTGAAGAAGCTGTCTGCGTCGATGATCGGCTCGTCGTCTTTCTCTTTGGACGGTTCGTCGGACAGCGAGAAAGTTTCCAGACCTTCAATTGCGGTCGGGATCTTCGGCGCTGCGTCCATTTCCAGCGACTGCTCGGTCGACACCAGCTTGCGACGTTCGTCGTCGCTCATCACGCCGCCTTCAGCCGCTTTCTTGGCTGCCGCTTTCTGTACGGCGGTGTCCAGCTCGGACTGCTTGCACAGACCCAGAGCAACCGGATCAATCGGCTGCATGTTGGAGATGTTCCAGTGCGTGCGTTCGCGGATCGACTGGATGGTCGGTTTCGTGGTGCCTACCAGCTTGGCAATCTGGCCATCGCTGAGTTCCGGGTGAAACTTGACCAGCCACAGGATCGAGTTCGGACGGTCCTGACGTTTCGACAGTGGCGTGTATCGCGGACCGCGACGCTTTTCTTCGCCAGCGGCTGACGGGTTGAACTTGAGCTTCAACTTGTGAAGCGGGTTGTTCTGTGCCGCTTCGATCTCGTCCTGGGTCAGCTGGTTGTTGGCGATCGGGTCAAAGCCTTTTACGCCGGCGGCGACGTCACCATCAGCGATACCCTGCACTTCCAACTCGTGCATTCCTACGAAATCCGCGATCTGCTTGAAGCTGATCGTGGTGTTGTCCACCAGCCATACGGCGGTTGCCTTGGCCATAAGCGGTTTTGCCATCAGCCCGTCTCCTATACATACATCTGTCCCGTCGCCGGAATTCGGCGGCCCCTTGGTTCTTGGGGCAGGTTTCCGTTGTCGGGGAACTTGGCCCGTATATAGTCGCGCAAAGGCAAGAAGGGAAGAGGCGAATGCGCTGGGTAGTTTTGTGGGTCTTCAGCGCGGTGGCTGCGCTGGCCGAGGGCGAAAAGGCAGGCGAGTTTGACTACTACGTTCTGTCGCTGAGCTGGTCGCCCAACTGGTGCGCCCGCGAAGGAGATGCGCGCGGATCGGATCAATGCGATTCACGCCATGATCACGGTTGGGTTCTGCACGGGCTGTGGCCTCAGTTCCATCAGGGCTGGCCGTCCTACTGCCGTACCCCCGCAAGCCCACCTTCGCGCCGCATGACGCGGGAAATGGAGGATATTCAGGGCAGTTCCGGCCTTGCCTGGCATCAATGGAAGAAACACGGCACATGTTCGGGATTGTCGGCGTCCGACTACTTTGCCCTGTCCCGGCGGGCTTATGAAGCGGTCGAGCGCCCTCAGGTGTTCCGCAAGCTGGATTCATCCGTCAAACTGCCCGCTTCGGTGGTCGAGGAGGCATTCCTGAAAGCCAACCCGGAGTTGGAGCGCGACATGATCACGATCACCTGCAAACAGGGCTATATCGAAGAGGTCCGCGTGTGCCTGTCGCGCGATCTGGATTCCGTGCCCTGCGGTCGGGACGTGATCCGTGATTGCACCGCCAAGGACGCGCTCTTTGATCCGATTCGTTAGAGCTTTTTGTTCTGACAGTCCCGCGCATAGTCCAAAGCCTTGGCGGTCCCTTTGAGGTCAATGGCCATCACCACCTCACCTGCCGGATTGTAGACCGTCATTGTCTTGTTCTGAGCGATGGCGTTCACGAAGCTCCGATCGGTGAAAAACACGGTCGCGCCCGGCACGTCGCGTTCGTTGAACCCGATGGCCGTGGCATCATGGCTTTTGCCGTCAAGATCGAACCGGATCGGGTAACTCTCACCCTGCTTAATGTCGCCCCAAGCCTTGTTGTAGACGGCGAAGTACCCGCGATTGTCCAGTGCGTCATAGCCAAGGCGCACCACCGAGAGATCCTGATACACCGTCTGGATCAGGCACCCGTTGCCAAGTGCGGGGTCCATCATGATGTTCCAGCCTTCGACGTAGCCTTTGTCGATCAGCTCTTGTGAAAGGGCGGCGGTGGCAGAAAATGTAGCAAAAGCAAGCGCAAGAAGACGGGTCATGAGGAGTGCTCCAAAGTATTCGCTGAGTTTATCTATCCTTAGAGCAGTTTAGTGATCATCCAAAGTTGCTTTTTTGAACTATGGCTGTCCCGGTATTGAAAGCGAGGCAAACCTGAATTCGAGCCCAATCCATGAGCTCAGCTCAATATGGTTTCAATGCCGTTAGCAAGGTGAAACACGCACCCTTGTGTTCTCGGTAGCCGTAGCAGAGTGTCCAAATCCAGGCCCAACCAAAGCCCTCTCAGCACCAATGATGTAACGCCATGGGTTACGATGATCGCTGGCTCTACCTGTTCCTTCAGAAAAGAATCTACGCGACCGCAGATGTCATCCAAGTTCTCTCCGCCCGGGCTGCGAAAATACCAATGATAGCTTTCATAGGAACAGTCGATTTGCTCTCGGATGAAATCCCTCGTTGCACCTTCCCATTGTCCAAACGCGATTTCCATAAGCCGATCGTCATGTATCACCTCATGATGAGGTGAGGTTGCCAAACGCGCGGTGTGTTTAGCCCGTTCCTGTGGGCTGGCATAAACACGCGATGGTGCATCCGGGACTTGTTTGAGTATCTCGTTTTGTTTTCGAGCCTGAGACTTGCCATTTTCCGTCAACGGAGAATCCTTGCGCCCTTGGAACTTACCCTGATTGTTCCACTCGGTTTCGCCATGTCTCAGGACAAAAAGTTCTGGATACTTGCTCAAGATGCGTACCTCAATTTAATGCCCGAGGGGTGTTGTTCTTACTGGCGTAAAAATAGGGGTGCGGTTTGACAAAGCTGATTTAGATCTCTTTCCGCGCCCGCAGCGCCGCCGTAATCGTCCCGTCATCCAGATAATCCAGCTCTCCGCCGATCGGCACACCTTGGGCCAAAGAGGTCAGGCGCACCTGACCCTCCAGTTGGTCTGCAATGTAGTGGGCGGTTGTCTGGCCATCGACGGTCGCGTTGAGCGCCAAAATGACCTCGGTAATCCCTTCGGCCGTGACCCGGTCCCTGAGTCGGGGAATGCGCAGTTCGTCCGGGCCGACCCCGTCCAGCGCCGACAGCGTGCCACCCAGAACATGATAGCGGCCTTTGAAAACACCGGCGCGCTCCATCGCCCAGAGGTCGGCGACGTCTTCAACCACGCACAACTCTCCGGTCGCGCGGGCCTCGTTGTCGCAGATATCGCAGATGTCAGTAGTGCCCACGTTACCGCAATTCAGGCATTCCCGGGCGGTGATCGCGACCTGCTGCATGGCATCAGACAGGGGTGTCAGCAGCAGGGCACGTTTGCGGATCAGATGCAGAACGGCGCGGCGGGCCGAGCGTGGGCCGAGGCCCGGCAGCTTGGCCATCAGGTCGATCAGATTGTCTATATCGCTGTTGGAACTCAACCCGGGCGCTCCTGCAAAAGGGCCAGGCCCAGGTGCCCGGCCGATGATCCGTCAGGAGGGTGTATCAGAACGGCAGCTTGATGTCTGCGGGCAGGCCCATGCTTTCGGTCAGTTTTGCCATCTCGGCCTGCGAGCGTTCGGTGGCCTTGGTCTGCGCGTCTTTGATGGCGGCCAGGATCAGATCTTCGACCACTTCCTTGTCGTCACCGTTGAAGATGGACGGATCGATATCCAGACCTTTGAGTTCACCCTTGGCGGTCGCAGTTGCCTTGACCAGGCCAGCACCGGATTCACCGACAACCATCATGTTGTTCAGCTCTTCCTGCATCTCGGTCATCTTGGATTGCAAGTCCTGTGCGGATTTCATCATCTTGGCCATGTCGCCCAGACCGCCAAGCCCGCCGAGTCCTTTCAGCATAGTATTCTCCTGTGTCTCCGTTTGCGCTCTAGATACGGGCAGCGGCCACATCGCACAAGGGTTGTCCCGCCCGTCGTCAAGGTCTTTGGCAAGGCCGCTCAGGGGTATCGGCGCAGCCGATAGACCGTGGCGGGCGCGGGAGGGTTGGTTCTTAGTTTTCTCGAACGCGGTTTGAACCTTCGGCGTCGCTGACAGAGCAGCAAATGGATTTCAGGGTTCCTGGGTGGTATTAGTTCCAGAGACGGCCGCGATGCATCGTGGCGCGTTCGTCCCAGATGAGAACGTCGCCGACTGACCGCTTGTGGGAATAGACTTGTTCGGGCTGCGTGCAGAACGTGATTGCGTTGTCCAGCAGGGTCTGACCTTCATGATGCCCTATCCCTTCGATAGCAAAGGCATGCGAAGCGATGAATACAGGATTTGGCCAGATCGCGCGCCATTGGCAATCCTGCCATCTGGTTATTTTTGACAGTTCGGCCAGATCGGCTGAAATCTTTGATCGGGAATGAGACAACCGGTGCCAGATAATGGCATCCTTCAGTGTATTTTCAGTTGATCCGGCATATCTGCCCGCGCCGCTAGGGTCGATGCGAGCTCGGTCGGGTTACCCGACGGGAGCACGGCCTTGGCCGTCAGAATGTTGATCAGTGCAGGCGTCGGCAGGAACATACTGTCCGTGTGCCGCAACATATCACAACAAATTTGCCTGCAAATCCAGCAAGCGCAGATCGTCCTTTGAGCAAAGGCTGTCTTTTGTTTTCTAGGTCAGTTCGGAAATCTGAAATTCAAAGTCGTGTGCCGCCGCCACGGCTCTTCTATTCTCCAACGGCCAAACAGTTCGGCGATGCGAACATGGTATGTATCCGGGATTGATTGTTTGGGAAACAGCAACGCTGAGTGGGTTTCGAACGCCTGCCGAGTGTCAGGATACAAGGTATCACCTGCAACTTCGCGCAGGTCGATGTCGTGAACAATCAATTCGAAAATTGGATGCAGTGGTGACGCTCGCATGAAATCCCTCGCTCACGTTGTGGAACGGTGTAATCACGGGAAGAGTCGATGAGTATCACTTGTGACACGAGATGACGGGTTGCAAGGTCAGTCTTCCTCGAACGGGTCCCACTCGTCTTCAACTTCGGGAAGAGCTTCGGTCTCGACCTTGGCGGCGCGTTGTTCCGGCGTCTCGATATTGGTGATTCTCGCCTTGGGGAATTGCGCCAGCACAGCCTGAACCAAAAGGTGTTGTTCAGCCTCGGATTTCAGTGCCAGCTCGGCCTCGTCCCGTACTTCCCCAATTGTGGGTGCATCCCCATCCGAGACAATCGAGACCGCCCACCGGTTTCCTGTCCAGCGTTGCAAGGCAGAGCCCAGCCGTGGAGCCAGATCCGCCGGTGCTTGAGCGGCGGGTGTGAATTCGATTCGTCCGGGCTGATAGGACACGAGGCGCACGCCGTTTTCCACCTCAACCAGCAACTTCACGTCGCGATTGGTTCGGATCAGTTCGACCACGTGGTCGAAGGTCGGGTACCGCGCAAGGGCCGTTTGAGCATCCTGCGCCAGAGCTGCAACCGGCGCACCACCGGCACCGCGAGGGGGCGACGCGTAGGCAGGCGGATGGGCCGCGCCAGCTTGCGTTGGAACCGCACCCTGTCTGGCTATGGGCACGCCGCCGTTGGGCCCGCCCTGCGGCGGTGGCGGGTTATCCTGCAATCGCTTGATCAGCTCTTCGGGGCTGGGCAAATCAGCCACATGAGTCAGGCGGATAACGGCCATTTCAGCGGCCATCATCGCGTTGGGGGCAGCGGAGACTTCCTCGAGCGCCTTCAGCAGCATTTGCCACATCCGGGTCAGGACCCGCATCGGCAGAGCCTCGGCCATGAGTTGGCCCCGGGTCCGTTCGTCCGGAGAAACTGTCGGGTCCTGGGCCGCGTCAGGTGTGATCTTTACGACGGACACCCAGTGCGTGATCTCGGCCAGGTCGCGCAGCACCGCCAGCGGGTCCGCGCCTTCGGCGTATTGCCCGCTCAACTCGGTAAGTGCGCCCGCGGCGTCGCCGTGCAGGATCATATCCATAAGGTCCAGAACGCGGCCACGGTCCGCCAGTCCAAGCATTGCACGGACCTGATCGGCGGTCGTCTCGCCAGCCCCGTGCGATATCGCCTGATCCAGCAACGAGGTCGCGTCCCGGGCCGATCCTTCCGCTGCTCGGGTGATCAGTGCCAGCGCGTCTTCGGCAATCTGGGCGCTTTCCGCTTCGGCGATCTTGCTCAGAAGGCCAATCATGTCTTCGGGTTCAATCCGGCGCAGGTCGAAGCGCTGGCATCGGGACAGTACTGTGACAGGCACTTTGCGGATTTCAGTGGTCGCGAAGATGAACTTCACGTGCGCGGGCGGTTCTTCCAGCGTCTTGAGCAGCGCGTTGAAAGCACTGGTCGAGAGCATGTGAACCTCGTCGATGATATAAATCTTGTAACGTGCGCTGGCGGCGCGATAGCGCACGCTGTCGATGATCT
This sequence comes from Ruegeria sp. CDSC085, assembly GCF_059610465.1. NCBI lineage: Bacteria > Pseudomonadati > Pseudomonadota > Alphaproteobacteria > Rhodobacterales > Roseobacteraceae > Ruegeria > Ruegeria sp. CDSC085. The sequence continues at coordinate 9,934 of NZ_JBXWNR010000020.1, forward strand.
CGCGGATATCGTTGACGCCTGTGCGGCTGGCGGCGTCCATCTCCATCACGTCGACATGGCGACCTTCCATGATGGCGACACAGTGTTCGCACTGACCGCAGGGCTCGGTTGTGGGGCCACCGGTTCCGTCCGGACCGATGCAATTCATGCCCTTGGCGATGATCCTCGCGGTCGTGGTTTTGCCGGTGCCGCGAATGCCGGTCATGATGAAGGCCTGCGCGATCCGATCGGCCGCGAACGCGTTTTTCAGGGTGCGCACCATGGCATCCTGACCCACCAGATCGGCAAAGGTTTCCGGGCGGTATTTGCGGGCGAGAACCTGATAGGCGGGGCTGGAGCTGTCTGTCATGTCTTCTCGTTGGGATTCGGTGCTTGGGCACAGCGTAGTGGCCACCGCTGCCCGCGTCCACAGCGTGGTGTCATGATTTTTGATTTAGAAACGAGTCGCTTTCGCACTAAACTGCGTTAGCAAATTTAATGACTCATTGTTGTAAAGAGTTCTTTGGGGAGGACACGTTTCATGTCGCAGCTGGTGATCTACGCCCTGCAAGTCGGAGGCGGAACGCTTGCACTGACCTCGATGCCCGGACGTGGCGGGGATTATTTCAGCGATCTGGATACGATCGCAGCCTGGCAGCCGGGGCTTGTTGTATCGATGACAACGGATGTCGAGATGCTTCAGGATGGCGCGAAGGATTTCGGCAGCGACATTCAAAGCCGCGCCAGCCGATGGGTTCACCTTCCGATCGAAGATTTCGGAGCGCCGACACAGGCGATTCAGGACGCGTGGCCGTCTGTCAGCGCCGCAGCCCGGCACGCGCTGTCAGGTGGAGGTCGCGTTTTGGTGCACTGCCGTGGGGGCTGTGGCAGGTCAGGTATGGTTGTTCTGCGGCTGATGGTCGAATGCGGCGAACGCGCGGACACAGCGCTGGAACGATTGCGGGCGGTACGTCCTTGCGCTGTCGAAACGGATGCGCAACTGGCCTGGGCCTCTCGGCGTGCCCAGGCACGGGTCAGTCTGGAATCAGATTGACATCTGCGCGGGCCCGCAAACGGGTTTTCGAGGCCGGATCGTGGAAACCTGGATCATCGCGCAGGGTGGGTTTTTTACGACGCCGGATGGCATCGCACTGAACGTGTTTCCGAAGATCAAGTCGGCATAGCCGTTCAGGGGCTCAATTGCGGCTTCGGGCTGCGTCCCGCAAAAGATACGAATGCTCTCTGATCGCGCGCGGAAAATTGCATGGCATCCTTCGGCGCAATGCGACAGCTCACTGCTGCCCTCAACCTCCAAATCGTCACTTGTGGCCAAGGTCGCCTGCGTCACGGCTTCGGATATCGAGCGCGCCAGCCGCGCCAAAGCGGGGCAGGTTTTGCCCGTCCGCTGACATACTGTTGCACTGTATTCACGCGTTTTTGTCTTCCAGATCATCCTGCGCCCTCCGCGCGTGGCGGACAGGATATTTGGGACAGGTGGGACAGCGTGATGCCGTCAGGACCTGCCCGGACACCCCGCCCGAGTTTCGGTTTCGTTTCCGATGGCAGGTCTCCTGACTTGCGGGTCATTGCTTTGCCGACCTTCCCGGCCATTGGGCCAGTGGTGTTTTGGCATCGCTTACCGCTTACAGTTGCGGGGGCAGTCGCGGATTTGGTTGTTGCCTGTATGACCAGACATTACCGCACCGTGTTCCCTTTTCATCCCGACCCTTTGTGGAGGCCGGAAACCATCACACAACCGCTAGCGTTTGAGCACGCACCGAGTCAAGCCGATCTTTTGACCGGACGCTTGGTCATGCTGGATACGATGTTGGTTCATGCATAGTGTCGAGGGTGTTGAGGTTCGGAAGCCGGATTTACCAAGCGAAAAGCCAGAGATCATGTTGGATACAGAGCAAACGGTATTGACCGAGGAGTTTCGGTTTCCGTCCGGGCAGAAAACGCTGTCCGCCCGATTGTATAGCCCGGTAACTTCGCCCGAAATCGTCGTCGTGCTGAACAGTGCAACGGGTGTGCCGCGTGATTATTACCGCCATTTCGCACGATGGCTTGCCGCTGAGAAGGGCATGGCCTGCCTGACCTATGACTATAGGGATTATGGGTATTCTTTAACGGGCCGCCTGAAAGATTCGCGTGCGACCATGGCGGATTGGGCCTTGATCGACATGCCCGCGGCACGGGCGGAAATGCGTCGGCGATTCCCGAATGCGAAACACTGGACCATCGGCCATTCCGTCGGCGCGATGTTGGGGCCAGTACAACCGGATATCGATCTGATTGACCGGATGATCTGTGTGTGTTCGGGGCTTGTGACCCTAAGCGACCATCCGTGGCCCTATCGGGGTTTGGCAGGGTTGTTCTGGTACGGCCATGCCCCGCTTTTGGCCCGAGCACTTGGCTACCTTCCCGGAAAGGCGATCGGGTTTGGCTCGGACCTGCCGGCATCGGTCTATTGGCAGTGGCGCAAATGGTGTACAGCGCCGTTAAGCTATGTACCTGAAATCGGGCGTGACTTACCTGCGGCGCACTGGGAGGAAACTGGAGTGCCCGTGGATTTGTTTGCATTCGAGGACGACCAGATGGTGCCGCCGGAAGCGGTTTGGCGGCTTGCGGATCTTTACGGCCCCGATGCCAACCGTCACCTGCTGAGCCCCGCCGATTTCGGGTTGCCTGAGGTTGGTCATATCGGAGCATTTGCCCGGCGCAACGCAGCGGTTTGGCCGCGACTGATCGCTTGACCAGACGCGGCGCAGGACGGGCCGGGCACCGTCCAACGATCACCGGTTGCGAAGTTTCTTTTCCTTCATGACGCCACGGACCATCTTACCGAACGCTTTGTCCCGCGCGCGGGACTGTGCGACTGTTTCAGAGTTGCGCCGATCTTCGCGCCGAAGCTTGCGCCACCGGTCCAGTCTCACCGGATCAAGCGTGCCGTGACTGATCGCCTTTTGCACGGCACATCCGGGCTCGGAGTTGTGCTGGCAATCCGCAAAACGGCAGTCCCGGCTCAACTCGGCAAGGTCCGAGAAAACTTCGTCGATCCCGTCCTGAGCGTCCAGCAGGCGCAACGCGCGCATTCCGGGTGTATCGATCAACCAGCCGCCGTTGCGCATCCGGTGCAGTGCGCGTGCGGTCGTTGTGTGCCGGCCCCGCGCGTCATCCTCGCGAATGCCCGAGGTGGTGAGATCCTGACCGGTCATGGAATTGGCAAGTGTCGTCTTGCCAACGCCCGACGAGCCAACCAGCGCTCCGGTTTGGCTTTTGGAGCACCAGGACAGAACCTTTTCAACTTCTGCAGGGTCCAGCGCGTTGATCGCCAGAACCGTCAAGAACGGGTCCAGTGATTGCACCTGCCCCGAGAAACTATCAGGGTCCTCTGATTTGTCGGCCTTTGTCAGAACAACGACCGGGTAACACCCGGCCTGATGCGCAAGCGCCAGATATCGTTCCAGCCGGGGCAGGTTGAAATCGGCATTGCACGAGCTGACGATGAACAGCACATCGACATTGGCTGCGATCAGTTGCGTCGCGGCACCTGTACCGGCGGCGCGTCGGTGCAGCAGGCTGCGCCGGTCGAGCAAGTGGCGCACGCGTTTGTCGTCGTCGGTGAGAACCCAATCGCCAACGGCATAGCTGCCGGTTGACTGATCGAGGGTCAGCAACGGGACTTCACCATACGGGTTCAGCCCGATCAGGCGGTCCCGATGAACGGAAGTGATGCGAAAAGGTGTGCAGGAAGGATAAGCCGCGTGTTGCGCAGCAAAGTGAGAGGACCATCCCAGGTCCGAAAGTGTAATAAACATTGGTCTGCCTGTCGTCAGAAACAGTACTCCCGACGGATGGCGATCGCTCATCCCCGGGTCATGTGTTCAGGCAGTCAGTTGATACCGTGAGGTCAGAACCGTGCTGCCCGAAGGGTCTTTTCTACAATCATAAAGCCCTCCTGCGGCTAAGGTTCGAAAAGTGAGAGGTTGGACATCGACCCAAGCGGGGCTCGTTGTGGCTGCTTCCTTCCGGACCTGACCAGGTTGGCGAGGCGCTCGCCCGCGCCAACCTCTCGACTCTGGATATAGGGAAGGCTTCGGCAAATGACAACCCGTCAGAGCGTCAGGCGAATGCGTGCAAAACCGTTTTCGTCAGGTTCCAGAATTTTGGGGGCGAACCTCTTCAATTCGCCGACATACTTCAAAGCACCGGGCCCTGTCCGAAGAATGGTCGTCATCCCTGATTTCGGCATCAGAGAGAACGGATAAGGCTGCCGGGCCAACGGGTCGGGTGGCAGGCGGTGCGTCATGTAGTCTCGCAAAATGTCCCGGATATCCAGCGGGGGCAGATTGATGGCCAGGGCCGATGATAGATACGGAAAATGTCCACCACCGCTTGCGCGGTAATTATCGAGAGCAATGACAAACACCTGATCCGGCCGCACGGCTTGGCCCGCGCAAGTCAGATGATGCACCCGCCTGTGACCGGGATGAATCCTTTGCCCCCCGACATCGTATCGCGGCGGTTGCGACGGGTCGATCTGATAGGACAAGCCAAAGATGATATCGAAATTGTACCCCGCCCGATCCCGGTCGAACAGTTCTGCCTCGGCATCGGGGAATTGTTGGTTGAATGCACTGGCTGACATCTCCAACCATTCCAGCAACTGCGTGCCTGTGATCTGGATCGCGCGCAACTCATTGGGGAAGACATGCAGATCCGCAACGTGCCGCAGACAGATTTCACCGGCCGGAACGTCCGTGTAATACCGAGGGCCAGAGCGCCCGCCGCATTTGGCTGGCGACACGGCTGACAACAGTGGCAGCTCTGCAAGCGCGGTGCCGTGTAAAAAGGGGCGCAACGCGGTTGCTTGTGCGGCGGCAACAAGCGTCAGTCCACGATCCGGTGCACAGAAACTGAAATAGCTGTGCAATGTGTCCGAGACGCGCGCAACGAGCGCGGCCATGTCCTGACGGGTCTGCTGATGTGCGGGTTCAACTAGTTGCGCGATTTCCAAGTCTTCGCCAATAGCGGTGCCGCCCACGGAAACCGGGCGCAATTCAGCGTGGCTGTCAACAACACGCAGCCCCGACTGGGCCTGTAGGGTAACGGCTAAATCAATTACTCCAAGATATGCGCCTGCCGAGCCGGGCATGACAACCGGCGTACCATGCACCAGCCCTTTCGCGTAATCCACATTCGGGGTTTGGGCGCTGGTGCGTGCGGGAAGGGTCAGGTGAGTGTGCCCGGCGACAACAGCGTCGATGCCCTCAATCGCGGCCAGGGGGATAACGGCATTCTCGGTGTCGGCCGCTGTGTCCGGGTTTCCAAGCCCGGAATGGGCGAGCGCCACGATCAGATCGCACCCTTTTTCGCGCAAGAAATTCGTCAGGGACCGTGCCGCGACAACAATGTCGTCCGCCACTACGGTTTCGTTCAGATTATGTTCTTCCCAACGTGTTGTTTGCGGTGGAAGAACCGAAAACACGCCAACGCGAATGGGTACGCCCTTGTTTCCTGCCGGTATGATGCGGTCAAGGATCGCAAAACGCTGCCATGATTGTATTTCTCCGGACCGATGAAGATTGCCGCACAGAACCGGGCACGGGGCTTGTGCAAGGGTCTTGTCCAATGATGGCAGCCCGAACCCGAAATCATGGTTGCCAAGACCAATCGCATCATAGTCCAGTGCCTTGAGTGCCTGCATCATCGGATGGCGAGTGTCGTTCCGAACGGCCCATTCGCCCATCGGTGTTCCCTGGAGCGAGTCCCCGTTGTCGAACATCAGCACCAGTGCGTCTGTGGCCTCGTGTCGGGCCTTGCGGATCAGGCTGGCGGTGCGAGTCAACCCAAGTGTTGGGTCTGGTGTGTCCGTGTAATAGTCAAAACCGGTCAGATGCATATGCAGGTCGGAGGTGGCAAGAATACGAATACGCCCACGGTTTTCCGTGGGTTGAACCTGCGTCGATGGGTTTTGCTTCACTTTTGTTGTTCTGCTTTTGAATGTGGTAATGGGCTAAAATCATCGAAACGCAATTTAGATGATTTTTCCGAGGCCGCCATGCGGCTTTTCGGCGGCGCGTCTCTGCGTTTTGCGCTTTGAATTGCCATTGCAACATGGCCTGAGACATGGCAGCCCTTGGCGCAAGACCAGAAGGAAATCCAATGAAAAACGCAGAGCAGGTGACTTTTGGCGGCTCGGGTCTGAATCGGGCAGCGCATCTTCGTGGGGATTCGGAGAAGCTGTCCGAGATGGCGCGCAGCCCTGCCGCGCGATGCATATTGCTGTGGCGAGGCAAACTTCTGGTAGTGGGTGAAGCGCTGGATCAGCTTGCCCTGACGGAGATGACCCACCCGCTGGTCAGAGATGGCCCTGGCGGAGTAATCGAAGCACCGTTTTTTCTTGGCCTGAGCGCAGAGGGCGCACCCTTGTTTGCGGCGGATATCTCGGCTTGGGCGGCAGAGGGGCTGGACCTGACCGGCTTGGGAGAGTTCGTGGACAGTTCCGAACAGCAGCACCCGGATTTGCCGGAAGGGCATGTCTTTGCCGAGCTTCGCCGGATCATGACACGATTGTCGCCCCGTGATGCCGAACTGGCCGCATCGGCCAAGGCGGTTATCGGTTGGCACGAAACACATCGCTTCTGTGCCCGCTGCGGCGCAGCCAGTGATGTGTCACAAGGTGCGTGGCAGCGCAGTTGTCCGTCTTGCGGTGGGCAGCATTTCCCGCGCACGGATCCGGTTGTGATCATGCTGATTACGCATGGGGACAGTGTGCTTATGGGACGATCTCCGGGGTGGCCCGAGGGGATGTTTTCCTTGCTGGCGGGATTTGTCGAACCCGGCGAAACGCTGGAAGCAGCGGTGCGCCGCGAAGTGATGGAAGAGGCAGGCGTACCTGTAGGTGCGGTGTCTTACCTGTCCAGCCAGCCCTGGCCGTTTCCGGCATCCCTGATGTTCGGATGCGCAGGCGAGGCCCTGTCGCGCGACATCGTGATCGATCCGGTCGAGATCGAAGAGGCAATGTGGGTCAGCAAATCCGAAATGATGCAGGCGTTTGCCGGCGAACATCCCCGGTTGTTGCCAGCTCGCAAGGGGGCTATCGCTCATTTTCTGCTTCAGAACTGGCTTGCGGATACGCTGGACTGAGGGAAAACTGGTGAAGCCATAAACAGCAAAGGTCACTATGCAGTTTTCAGCGCGGGAAGATATCGAAGCTCCTATCAATTCGGTGTTCGACATGGTGTCGGATTTCGAGAGGTTCGAGCGTATGGCGATGCGTCGTGGCATCGACGTGCGGCGCCTGGGCGCGGATGCAATGGTGACTGCTGGCGCCGAATGGAAAACGGAATTCAGGTTGCGTGGAAAGCCGCGTCAGATGTCGGTGGTGATGACGGACTATGACAAACCGTCGCAAATGCGGTTTGAAGCTGCCAGCAAGGGAATAACCGGCCTGACGACAGTAGATTTTCTGGCCCTATCCCCGCGCCGGACACGCCTGAGCGTTGAGATGTCCTTGGCCGCAAAATCCTTGCCCGCGCGGTTGCTGTTGCAATCCATGAAGCTTGGACAGTCAAAGTTCCGCAAGCAATTCCAGGTGCGGTTCAGCGAGTTTGCGCGTGAGTTGGAACTGCGCCACCTGCACGGGGCGTGAACGGCGTCCGCTGGGCTGAACGGGGCAAGGCTTGGGGAAGAAACCTAGGATGTCGCACATTATTTTTCTGCATGGCGCATCAAGCAGCGGAAAATCGACGATCGCACAGGCTTTGCAGCAGAAGATAGAGAAGCCGTTCTGGCATATCTCGATCGACCACTTGCGCGATTCTGGAGTTCTGCCGCTGGAGCGCTATCGCCGTGGTGAGTACGATTGGTCCGACGACAGATCAGCTGTCTTTGATGGGTTTCATCAATCGCTGGCTGCTTATGCGGCCTCGGGCAACAATCTGATTTTGGAACATATTCTGGATACGCCGGGGTGGGTCAAAGACTTGCACGACCTCTTCCGCCCGTTTGATGTTCTGTTCGTAGCTGTCCATTGCCCGGTTCCCGAGTTGAACGCGCGCGAACGATTGCGCGGCGACCGTCCGGTGGGAAGCGCCCAACGTGACCAATCCATGATCCACGCTGGCAGAGTTTACGATATCGAGATTGATTCGATGGACGGCATCGGGGCAAACGTGCAGACAATTCTTCAAGCATGGCGCAGTGATCTGCGCCAATCGGAATTCAGCCTGCCTTTCGAGTGACCTGTCAGCCGCGAGGATGGGCCGCAGGGTAGACGCCAAGAACCTCGACGTTGGTCGTGAAGTGTTCCAGCTCGTCCATGGCTAGTTGCACGTTACGGTCTTCGGGATGACCAACGATGTCGGCATAAAACTGCGTTGCAGTGAAGGACCCGTCGACCATATAGCTTTCCAGCTTGGTCATGTTGATCCCGTTCGTGGCAAAGCCGCCCATTGCCTTGTACAGCGCAGCCGGGATGTTGCGGACCTGAAACACGAAGCTGGTGATCATTCCATACTCACCCCGACGGGACAAATCCGCCTCTTGTGACATGACAAGGAAACGGGTCGTGTTGTCGTCATTGTCCTCGATGTGGCGGGCCAGGACGTTCAGGTCGTAGATTTCAGCCGCAAGCTCACTGGCCAGAGCGGCGGAATGCAAATCCCCGATTTCGGCCACTTCGCGCGCGGCGCGGGCATTGTCGGGACTGACTCGGCCGCGAATACCGTGTTCTTTCAGGAAGCCGGAACATTGCGGCAGCAGCACCAGATGCGAATGCGCTTCGGTGATATCTTCCAGTTTTGCACCCGGTACACCAAGAAGGTTGATGTGAACGCGTACAAAGGCCTCATCGATAATGTGCAGACCGCTATGCGGCAGCAGCCGGTGAATGTCGGCAACCCGACCATAGGTCGTGTTTTCGACTGGCAGCATCGCCAGATCGGCCGCGCCCGAGCGAACTGATTCGATCACATCCTCGAATGTGCGGCAGGGCAGGGCCTCCATTTCGGGTCGTGCGTTGCGGCAGGCCTCGTGACTGTAGGCGCCGGGTTCACCCTGAAAAGCAATGCGATTGGTCATTTGGTCGATTCCATGCAACAAGTTCGCGATTTGGTCGTTTCGTCGCGGTGTCTATACCTTGCCTCTCGCAAGTGGAAGCCTTAGACACCTGCCCAGACAGCTGAAATGGACACGCGATCAATGTTCGACACGATGACAGTTACCAAGGCCGCCGCAGGCCTGTTCGGCACTTTCCTGGTGCTGCTTCTGGCCAAATGGGGGGCGGATGTCCTCTATGCTTCCGGTGGCCATGGCTCGGCTGAGGCCGCCTACATTATCGAAACCGAAAGCTCGGGCGAAAGCGCCGACGGCGAAGAAGTGGTCTTTGAAGATCTGCTGGCCGCCGCTGACGTCGAGAAGGGCGCGAAAGTATTCCGCAAGTGTACAGCGTGCCACAAGCTGGAAGACGGCGCGAACGGAACCGGCCCATACCTTTTTGGCGTAGTTGATCGTCCGGTCGCCTCTGCAAAAGGTTTTACCGGTTACTCAGCCAGTATGCAGGCGCATGGCGGCAACTGGACGCCCGAAGCGCTGGATGCCTTCCTGGAACGCCCAAGCGCCTATATCTCGGGCACATCGATGAGCTTTGCCGGCTTGAAAAAGCCGCAGGATCGTGCGGACTTGATTGCCTATCTGCAGACAATCGGCAACTGATTGCCCGTCAGAAAAGAGAAATTCAAAGCCGTTGCCCCGAGCAGCGGCTTTTTTTGTTTGAAGGAAACTTCACAAAGCGCTCACGCATTCTAAACTTGAAACTGTCAGCCTTGGCACTTTAGCTAGCGGTTACGACTTTAAAGATGACAATGACCCAGAGGATGAGCCACATGATATCCGTAATGCCTGCTGCACGTGATCTTAAGGTCAGGCCATTGGCTGGCATACTCGGGCTTTGTGCTGTTCTGCTCTCTTCGCAAGCCGCATTGGCTTTGGATGAGGGGGTTACCCGCAGTCATGGATATTCGTATTTCGGCAATCTGGATTACCCTGCTGACTATCCGCATCTGAAATATGTGAATCCAGATGCGCCCAAAGGTGGTGAGTTGTCCTTGGCGGCTTCAGGGACGTTCGATTCCCTGAACCCCTATTCCCGCAAGGGGCGCGCAGGTGCCTTGACGACGCTGCAATATGATCGCCTGTTCGAAAGCTCTGATGACGGCGTCGGGCAGTATTACGGCGTATTGGCGGAAAGTCTGGAATATGACGAAGGGCGCAATTACGTCATTTTCCATTTGCGACCCGAAGCAACCTTTTGGGATGGCACCCCGGTGACGGCAGAGGACGTTGTCTACAGCCACCGTCTGTTCATTGAGCAGGGCCTGCCCTCGTACGCGCAAGCCGTAGGCCGCATGGTGACAGGGGCCGAAGCGCTGGATGACAACACGGTCAAGTTCTCGTTCAACCCCGAAGTCACCCGCCGCAGTTTGATCGAGACAGTAGGGTCAACCCCAGTATTTTCAAAAGCATGGTTCGAGGCGGATGAGTCCCGACGTCTGGATGAGCCGCGACTGGAAGTGGCGGTCGGCTCAGGCCCCTATAAACTCGACAGCTATGACATCAATCGCCGCATCGTTTACCAGCGACGTGACGACTATTGGGGTAAAGATCTGCCATTCAATGTTGGTCGCAACAATTTCGATACGATCCGCGTCGAGTATTTCGGCGATCAGACAGCGGCGTTCGAAGGCTTCAAAGCTGGAGAATACACGCTGCGGATTGAAAGTGACCCCAAGCTTTGGGCGACTGCGTATGATTTTCCGAAGCTGAACGAAGGTGTGATCGTTAAGGATGAGATTCCGGATGGCAGCCCACCGACACCGTCAGGCTTCGTCTTCAACCTCGGAAAACCGCAGTTTGCCGACAAGAACGTCCGAACGGCCCTTGCCTTGGCCTTCAATTTCGAATGGGCGAATGAATCCTTGCTGTTTGGTCTGAATTCACCGCGCAATTCCTTTACACAAGGCACCCCGCTTGAAGCGCATGGTCTGCCCGAGGGCGATGAACTGGCGTTTCTTCAGGTGCTGGGTGAAGTTGTGCCAGAGGATTTTCTTTCGGAACCTGCTGTGATGGCCCATGAGTCAAACCCCGCGCGCCTGAACGACCGGAGAAATCTGCGCAAAGCCGCGAAACTGCTGGACGAGGCTGGGTGGGCGGTCGGCGATGGCAACGTGCGGCGCAACTCGGAAGGGCAGACGCTCAGGGTGGATTTCCCGTATCCTTCAAACCTGCCGACATCGACGGCCACGATGATTGAAACCTATGTCCAGAACCTGCAAGCCATGGGCGTGGATGCGTCTGCAGAAAAGGTTGACCCGGCGCAATACACGCTGCGCAGTCGCGAGCGGGACTATGACATGGTCTATTCCACACGATACGGGTCGTTTCTTTCGACCGGTGGCGGGTTGAGTCAGATGTATGGGTCAGAAGAGGCCGCATTCAGCCTTTTCAACCCTGCCGGATTGGCCAGCCCTTTGGTTGATGCTATCATCGAAGCATCCTTCGAAACCGACAATCAGGCGGATCAGGATACGGCATTGAAGGCGTTGGATCGCGCCCTCAGGTATGAGTTCTTCGTAATCCCTGTAGGATACATCGCTGACCACTGGGCGGCCTATTACGATATGTATGAATACCCTGAAAACCTGCCACCTTATTCGCTGGGCTATCTGGATCTGTGGTGGATCAATCTGGAAAAAGAGGCTGCACTGAAAGCGAAAGGCGCGCTGCGATAACATGGGCGCCTATATTCTAAGACGCTTGTTGCTGATCATTCCGACCCTTCTGGGCATCATGATCGTCAACTTCACGCTGGTACAATTCGTGCCTGGCGGTCCGGTCGAGCAGATCATTGCGCAGATCGAAGGACAGGGTGATGTTTTCGCCGGATTTGCAGGTGCGGGCGATGCCGGCGCGGGTTCAGAACCGGCGGGCGGTGTTTTCGACGACAAATATGTCGGTGCGAGGGGCCTGCCGCCCGAGTTCATTGCTGAACTTGAAAAGGAATTCGGCTTCGACAAACCGCCTCTTGAACGGTTCCTGATCATGATGGGCAACTATCTGACGCTGGACTTCGGCGAGAGCTATTTCCGCTCGATCAGCGTGATTGAACTTGTACATGAAAAAATGCCGGTCTCAATCTCGCTGGGCCTGTGGTCGACCCTGATTGCTTATCTGGTTTCAATTCCGCTGGGCATTCGCAAAGCGATCAAGGATGGTTCGCGGTTCGATACCTGGACCAGCGGTGCGATCATCGTGGCCTACGCAATTCCAGGCTTCCTGTTTGCCATTCTGCTGCTGGTGCTTTTCGCCGGTGGATCCTATTGGCAGATCTTCCCACTGCGTGGCCTGACCTCGGACAACTGGGACAGCCTGAGTTTCTTCGGTAAGATCGCAGATTACTTCTGGCACATCGCGCTACCGACTATTGCACTGACGATCTCGGCCTTTGCGACGTTGACGCTGCTGACCAAGAACTCGTTCCTGGATGAGATCAAAAAGCAATATGTCATGACCGCCCGCGCCAAAGGTCTGAGCGAGCGCAAGGTGCTGTATGGCCATGTGTTCCGCAACGCGATGCTGATTGTCATCGCAGGATTCCCGGCCGTGTTCATCGGCGTGTTCTTCGGAGGCTCGATCATCATTGAAACGATCTTCTCACTTGATGGTCTGGGTCGTCTTGGGTTTGAGGCTGCCGTGGCGCGGGATTATCCAGTGATCTTCGGCACGCTGTTCATCTTTGGCCTGATGGGCCTGGTCGTCGGCATCATCAGCGACCTGATGTATGTGCTGGTCGACCCGCGCATCGATTTCGAAAAGCGGGAGGGGTAAATGGCATTGTCCCCCCTGAACCAACGCCGCTGGAGCAATTTCTGCCGCAACAGGCGCGCTTTCTGGTCATTGATCGTTTTCTCAGTGCTGTTCGGCCTGTCGCTGTTTGCCGAGTTCATCGCCAACGACAAACCGATTCTGGTGAAATACCGGGGTGAGTTCTATACGCCGGTATTTAACTTCTACGCGGAAACCGATTTTGGCGGAGACTTCCAGACAGAGGCGATCTATCGCGACCCCGAGGTTCAGTGTCTGATAGACAGCGGCGGCCTTGAAGAATGTTTTGACGATCCTGAAGGCATTATCGAACAGATCGACGCCGGTACGTTCCAGGCGGAAGGATTCGAACGTGGCTGGTCGCTTTGGCCGTTGATCCCTTATTCCTACAACACATCGGTCGATCGCCCCGGGGCTGCGCCATTGCCACCCAACAGCCAGAACCTCCTGGGGACAGATGACACCAAACGCGACGTTCTTGCCCGCGTGATCTACGGTTTCCGCCTGTCGATCCTGTTCACGCTGATCGTGACGGGCGCCGCCAGTCTGATCGGTATTTTTGCCGGTGCCATACAGGGCTTCTTCGGCGGTTGGCTTGATCTGATCTTTCAGCGGATCATCGAGATCTGGTCAGCGACACCGTCGCTTTATGTCATCATCATCATGTTTGCGGTGTTGGGGCGAAGTTTCTGGCTGCTGGTCGCGTTGATGATCCTGTTCAGTTGGACCGGACTGGTTGGCGTGGTACGTGCCGAATTCCTGCGGGCGCGGAACCTTGAATATGTGCGCGCTGCGCGGGCGCTGGGCGTGGGCAACATGACCATTATGTTCCGCCACATGCTGCCGAACGCGATGGTGGCCACGCTGACCTTTATGCCCTTCATCGTCACGGGCACCATAGGTGGTCTGGCTTCGCTGGATTATCTGGGTTTTGGCCTTCCCTCTTCGGCCCCTTCGCTGGGAGAGCTTACCTTGCAGGCGAAACAGAACCTGCAGGCCCCATGGCTGGCCTTCACGACCTTTTTCACCTTTGCCATCATGCTGTCCCTGCTGGTCTTCATTTTTGAAGGCGTGCGGGATGCGTTCGATCCCAGAAAGACCTTCTCATGAGCCTGCTGGATGTAAACAACCTGAAGGTCTCTTTCCGGCAGGACGGTCAGATCAGTGCTGCGGTTCGGGGCGTGTCGTTCCATGTCGATCGCGGGGAAACCGTGGCGCTTGTGGGCGAATCCGGGTCGGGTAAATCCGTCACTGCGCTCAGCACGGTATCGTTACTGGGCGACAGCGCGATCGTTGAAGGATCCGTCACCTATGACGGGCAGGAGATGATCGGCGCCTCGGAGCAACGCCTGATGGATGTGCGGGGCAATGACATCAGCTTTATTTTCCAGGAGCCGATGACATCGCTGAACCCGTTGCACACGATCCAGAAGCAGATGGCGGAATCGCTGGCCCTGCATCAGGGGGTCACGGGCGATGTCGCGCGCGAACGGATTCTCGAGCTGTTGAACAAGGTCGGTATCCGCGACCCCGAAGACAGGCTGGACAGCTATCCGCACCAGTTGTCGGGTGGACAGCGGCAGCGGGTGATGATCGCCATGGCACTGGCGAACAAGCCGGACATCCTGATCGCCGATGAGCCGACGACGGCGTTGGATGTAACCATTCAGGCACAGATCCTCGAGTTGCTGGCCGATCTGCAGAAATCCGAAAACATGGGGATGCTGTTCATCACCCATGATCTGGGCATTGTGCGCCGGATCGCTGATCGGGTCTGCGTGATGAAGGATGGCGAGATTGTCGAAACCGGAGTGACGCGGGAGATTTTCGACAACCCGCAGCATCCCTATACCCGCAAACTTCTGGCGGCCGAACCGTCGGGTCAGCCTGACGCCGTTGCAAGAGATGCGGAAGAAGTCGCGCGTACCGATCATTTGAAAGTCTGGTTCCCGATCCAGCGCGGGTTTCTGAAACGGACGGTTGGCTATGTGAAGGCGGTGAATGACGCCTCGCTGAGTGTACGCGCGGGTGAGACTTTGGGGATTGTGGGCGAAAGCGGGTCTGGCAAGACCACGCTGGCGCTGGCGCTCATGAGGTTGATCGCGTCCGAAGGCGGCATCACCTTCCGCGATCAGGATGTGCGAAAATGGTCCACGCGAGAGCTGCGCCGGCTGCGCAAGGATATGCAGATCGTGTTTCAGGACCCGTTCGGCAGCCTCAGCCCACGTATGACCTGCCAGCAGATCATCGCGGAAGGTCTGGCCATTCACAACGTTGATCCTCATCGCGCGCCGCGCGAACTGGTCGCTGAGGTGATGACCGAGGTGGGCCTGGATCCTGAGGCCATGGATCGGTATCCGCACGAGTTTTCGGGCGGGCAGCGTCAGCGCATCGCGATTGCGCGGGCGATGGTTCTGCGACCGAAGCTGCTGGTACTGGATGAACCGACCAGCGCGCTGGACATGACGGTTCAGGTTCAGATCGTCGATCTGCTGCGCGATCTGCAAAAGAAATACGGGCTGGCTTATCTGTTCATCAGCCATGACCTGAAAGTTGTACGGGCGATGTCGCACAAGGTGATCGTCATGCGAAATGGGGATGTGGTTGAAATGGGCACGGCAGAGGATTTGTTCGAAAATGCCCAGACTGACTATACCCGCGAACTGATAGCGGCGGCGGGCTGAAACCAGCCCGCCAAATTCAGTGTATCAAGCGCTTGCCTTTTCTTTGGTCGTCGCTTTGGGCGTTGGCCCGCGCAGTTCCTCATAGTGGTCAAAGCTCAGCTTAACCCATCCAGTGCCGCGCGTGGCGCTTGCGAGTGTGCGATGCAATTCATCCTCGGCAACGGCGGGAATCAGAGCGTTGAAGATCTCCCAGCCTGATGCGTTGGGATTGCCTTCAAATCCCAGAACTTGCCCTTGCAGAGAGCTGATTGTTGGCACGAGATCGCCCACAAAATCGGATGGCAGGTGGATTTCAGCATTCAGGATCGGCTGTAAAACAACCGGTTTGGCCTGAGGCAGCGCTTCACGCACGGCGTTCTTGCCTGCGGTGCGGAAGGCATAGTCGGAACTATCTACGTTGTGGTGTTTCCCGTCTTTCAGTGTCACTTTGACATCGACTACGGGAAAGCTTTCGGGGCCTTGCTCCAGC
This sequence comes from Ruegeria sp. CDSC085, assembly GCF_059610465.1. Lineage (NCBI taxonomy): Bacteria > Pseudomonadati > Pseudomonadota > Alphaproteobacteria > Rhodobacterales > Roseobacteraceae > Ruegeria > Ruegeria sp. CDSC085. Next base: position 25,954 of record NZ_JBXWNR010000020.1, read on the forward strand.
GCGTCCTTGGCTCCGTGTTCCACTGACGGGATGTAGTTCTTGGGAACCGCTCCGCCTTTGACCACCTCTTCGAACTGGAACCCCGATCCGCGTGGCAGGGGCGCGACCGAGATCACCACATCCGCGAACTGCCCAGCCCCGCCGGATTGTTTGCGATGCCGGTGGCGATATTCGACAGGTTTTCGAATGGTTTCACGATAGGCGGTTTCGACCTGATCGGCTTGAATCTCGATCCCGAAATCCTCGGCCAGCTTGGTAGTCACGCGTCGCATGTGCTGCGGACCTTGAGAACCAAGAACGGCGTGGCCGCTCAGCTCATCCTGTTGCAGGTGAAGGCCGGGGTCGATTTCGGCCAGACGGCTCAGGGCGTTGGAGAGGCGCACATCGTCCCGCTCATGCACTGGTGAGACGATCTGGCGATGCGCCACTGGATGCGAGGACGCCCATTCCGGCAGCTCCGTCGCTGAATTGCTGTCATAGATGTAACAAGGGTTGAGATGATCGGACTTCACTGCCAGACCAATCTGCCCGGCCTCCAGTGTCGCGATTTGGGTTTTGGCATCCAGCGTTGTCAGGTTGCCGACGGTCTCACCGCCCAAGGCCTCATGGGCTTGCACGCCGTCCCCAAGGCCGCGCAGAACGACGATTTTTCCGATGTGTTTTTTGACATCTGCAAAACCGGCAATTGCGCGGGCGCTGTCTGCAGCCTCGTCGCGCCCGGCGGCGATATCAAACTCGGGGGCTTCGTGCCGTAGCGCTTTCATCAGGCGCGTCAGCCCGTTGCCGTGGCTCGCGGCCCCCAGGCAGGCGGGGATCAACTGGTGATTCTGTAGGACCTGCGCGGCCAGGTCATAAACTTCGTCACTTGGCGGCAGTTTGTCTTCGATCAATTGCTCCAGAAGGGTGTCATCGAAATCGGACAAGGTCTCAAGCAGCTCGGTTCGGGCCTCCTGCTCACGGTCTTCGACGGATTTAGGCAGTTCGATCAGGGCCGAGGGTTGGCCCTCCTGATACTTCCAGGCCCGTTCCGAGATCAGATCGACCGCCCCGATGATCGTATCTCCTTCGCGGATCGGCACTTGACGCAGGGCGATGTGATGGGTGCAATATGTTTGCAGTGAGGCGATGATATCGCGGATGCGGCCGTTGGGATTGTCCATCCGGTTGATGAACAGAAAACAAGGGATGCCGGCCTCTTCTACCAGTCGCAGGTAGGGCGCGCACAATACTGCGGCATTCGGGTCGGGGGGCACGACAACCACGGCGGCGTCCGATATTGCCATTGCGGGTCCGACATAGGCCAGAGCATCGCCGCCCCCGTCAACGTCGATCGCGCACCAGGGCTCGTCCAAGTAAGAAAAACCGTGCAAATGCACGGTTCCGGAAACATCGAATGTGGTGGGGCGCCCGTCGAGGCGGCTGATAGCCTCGACAAGCGTAGATTTGCCCGATTGGCTGGGCCCGAGGACGGTAAAAACGCGCATGAGTGTTGTCCCTCTTTCAGGTTGCAGATTGGCTGCACGAAAGGGACCGACCGACGCATTGGCGCCGACAAGGATTGTCTGTATTTTGCCCGCCTCAGGCCGCAGGGCAAGATGCCACCCTACAGTATGAGTGTGGGAAAAACCGCAGGCGTGCGTCAAGCCCCTGATGTGTTTTGCGCGTCACGGGCCGAATGTTGCCCGTAGAAAAGGGTCAGATGGCCGAGCTGTGCCCGGCTTTGCTGAGGTCATAGGCATCAAAGCTACGGGCGATCATCCGGGTCAGCGCACGCGCTTCGGGCGGTACGAAAAGCCCGTCTTCGGTGATCTGCAGCATTCCGTCGAAGGATGCATTGGCTGCGCGATACATCTCGTCCAGTTCAGCGGCTGATACATCGTGATCCCGCAGGATTTCCGACGTGTCGATTTTGAAATCGCACATCAGTGCCTCGATCAGGCGGGCACGCAGAATGTCCTGACCTTTAAAGAGGTGCCCTCGGGATGTTGAAAACTGCCCATTGCGAATGGCTTTGGTATGGGCAGAGGTGGCCGGAGCGTTCTGCGCATAACCTTGCGGAAATCGCGAGATCGAGCTGGCCCCGACACCAATCAGTATATCGGCCTGATCGTCGGTATAGCCCTGGAAGTTCCGCTTGAGGCGGCCCGCGTGCAAAGCGTGGGTAAGCCCGTCATCCTGAGTGGCGAAATGGTCGATGCCTATCTCGGCATAATTGTCCCAAAGGAACAAACGCCGGGCCGTGTCGAACAACTCGAGGCGCTGTTCCGGTGTTGGCAGGGCGTCCGAAGGAATCAGCTGCTGCCGCTTGGCCATCCAAGGCACATGGGCATAGCCGTAAAGCGCCACGCGATCCGGGCTGAGCGACAGGAGTTTCTGTACGCTTTCCGTCATGCGCGCCTTGGTCTGATGCGGCAGACCGTAAAGAATATCCGCATTCAGGCTGGTGATGCCACGTTCGCGGATCATGTCGATGGCATCGCGTGTTGTGTCGTAGCTTTGGATGCGGCCGATGGTTTTTTGAATTTCGTCATCGAAATCCTGCACTCCGATCGAGGCACGGTTCATGCCCGCGTCTGCCAGCGCATCCAGACGCGCCTCATCAATCTCGTTCGGATCGATCTCGACCGAGAATTCGGCATCAGGCCCCATGGGCACGATACCCAGGATGTGTTGTGCTAATTCGCGCATCAGTTGGGCGTTCAGCAACGTTGGCGTGCCGCCGCCCCAATGCAGGCGCGACAGAACCACACCTTCGGGCAAGCGTGCTGCCAGAAGATCCAGTTCGGCCTTCAGAACGTCGGCATAGGCGATCACCGGATTGTCGGTTTGTGTCCCTTGCGTCCGGCAGGCACAGAACCAGCAAAGTCTGCGGCAGAATGGGACATGGACGTACAGCGAAACAGCACTGCCGGGTGTGATCCCGGAAATCCAGTCGCCAAACATATCTGCTCCCACGTCGTTGCTGAAGTGGGGGGCGGTGGGGTAGCTTGTGTAACGCGGTACTTTCGCGTCAAATAGTCCAAGCTTTGCCAATTGTGGTTTCACTATCATGGCGATACCCTTAGGCGACAGATGACATAGGTGCTTTGATGGAGATCAAGTGGGAACGCGCATGACAGTAAAAGCACAATTTGACCATTCAAATTGCGGAGATTGCCCGATACGTCATCGTGCCGTCTGCGCTCGCTGTGATGCTGACGAGCTGGAAGAGCTTGAAAGCATTAAGTATTATCGCAGTTTCGAGGCGGGTCAGACGATCATCTGGTCTGGGGATCCGATGAGTTTTGTCGGCTCGGTTGTGGCCGGAATTGCATCGTTGACTCAGACGATGGAAGATGGACGCACCCAGATGGTTGGTCTGCTGCTGCCCAGCGACTTCGTTGGCCGCCCGGGTCGCGATACAGCACCTTACGATGTTCAGGCGACGACGGATGTCGTGATGTGTTGTTTCCGCAAGAAACCATTCGAAGAGATGATGGACCAAACCCCGCATATCGCCCATCGCCTTTTACAGATGACTTTGGACGAGCTTGATGCTGCACGCGAGTGGATGCTGGTTCTGGGGCGAAAGACCGCCCGTGAGAAGATTGCCAGCCTGCTGTCAATTATTGCTCGCCGGGACGCATCGGTAGGTCAAAAAGGTCTGTCAGGCACTATCGTTTTCGATCTGCCGCTGACCCGAGAAGCCATGGCGGATTATCTGGGCCTGACGCTCGAGACGGTCAGTCGCCAGATATCGGCTTTGAGAAAAGACGGGGTGATAACGCTTGAAGGCAAGCGGCACGTGACCATCCCCGATCTGGGTCGCCTGATGGAAGAGGCGGGCGACGATTCGGATGGCGGTTTTCTGGTTTAACGTGAACCACATATAAAAAGTGACAACCGGCGCAGCGTTTGTTGCGGGATTGTCCAACTTAGGAGCACGGCATGGAATTCAGCAGTTTGTTGGCAATGCTGTTGATCGGCGCAATCGCCGGTTGGCTGTCTGGCAAGATCATGGAAGGCCGGGGGTTCGGTCTTTTCGGCAACATCATTGTCGGAATCGTCGGCGCGTTTCTTGCGGGGTTGGTTTTTCCGGCACTTGGATTTGCCGTTGGCGGCGGCCTGCTGTCGTCTATCTTCTTCGCAACAGTAGGCGCCGTGATCCTATTGTTCCTGATAGGCCTCATCCGCAGAGGATGACAAAAGCCGCCAAGTCAGGCGGCTTTTGAATGGCGGATCAATGGGCAAGGAATACGGGAACAGTAGACTGCTCCAGCATGTTGCGGGTTGCTCCACCCAGAATGGCCTCGCGGAAACGGGAATGGCCATAGGCACCCATCACGATCAGATCCGATTCTGTATCGGATGCGTGGCGGTTGAGAATATCCGACACGCGCGTCATGCTTTTGCTCAGCACATCAATCTCACATTTGACCCCGTGACGGGCCAGCATCTGTGACAGCATTCCGCCCGGATCAGACCTGTCGGGCCCATGGCGGGGGGGGTCGATGACCACGATTCGGACCAGCTCGGCCTGTTTCAGGAAGGGCAGGGCGTGACGAATGGCGCACATGGCCTCTACGCTTTCGTTCCAACCTATCATGATATTGCGCGGCACCGTCAGGGGTTCGACGTCGTCCGGTACGACCAGAACCGGGCAATGCCCCTCGAACATGGCGGCCTCAACGATGGGCTCGGCTTCGGCCCCACGGTCTTTGCCGTAGGGGTGCGGCAGGATCACCAGATCGGAAAACCGTGCCCTATGTGCAACGTGGCGTCCTATATCAGCAATTTGCGCGACGCCATGCTCGGCGGACCAGCGAACGCCGGACTTGCCAAGGTAATCATTGGCAAAGGACAACAACTCCTTGGCCTCGGCGTTGGCTCGGCTCAGTGTTTCCTGAACAATGAGCGCATTGGCACCCGCATAGTAATAACCTGTCTGACTGCGATCGACTCCAAGGCACAAGGCTTCGGCATGGGCATCCTGAGATTGTGCCAAAGCCACCATCTGCGCCAGAGCGGCGGGTGCTGTCTTGGTTTCGGTCATGACAGTGAGTAGAGATTTGTAAGTCATTGCGACCTCATGATTCGGGCATTTGGTCTCATGTGACCAGTTGGCCTATTTCCTCTACAATGCGTGTCACAGAAAACGCAGAACTGTCTTGATACAGATCAAAGCAGCAATAGCCGCCGTGCTTCAGAACGGCAGCCAGTCAAATGGGTTTCGCGCGTCATAAGAACCAAAAGCGCGCGGAGCATGGCAAAGGGACGCAATATGTCGAATTACATCAAGCTGATCGTGCTTGGTCTGATCGCGCTGTTTGCAGCGATCGGAACCAATTATGCACGCGATTTGGCGTATCAGGTACATGCGCTGCTGGTGATGCTTATCGCCGGTGGCTTGTTTATCTGGACGCTTCGAAACACTGACGAGCCAGATATTCTAGTCGACCGCTCGGGCGAATACATGGATGACGTGATCCGTTATGGCGTGATCGCAACCGCCTTCTGGGGCGTTGTCGGGTTCCTGGCCGGGACCTTCATCGCGTTTCAGCTTGCCTTTCCGGTGCTGAACTTTGAATGGGCACAGGGTTATCTGAATTTCGGTCGTTTGCGTCCGCTGCACACGTCGGCGGTGATTTTTGCCTTTGGTGGCAATGCGTTGATCGCAACCTCATTCTATGTCGTGCAACGTACCAGCGCCGCGCGCTTGTGGGGCGGCAACCTGGCGTGGTTCGTATTCTGGGGTTATCAGCTGTTCATCGTGCTGGCCGCGACCGGCTATGTTCTGGGCGGTACTCAGTCGAAGGAATATGCCGAGCCTGAATGGTATGTCGATCTTTGGCTGACCATTGTCTGGGTCGCCTATCTGGCGGTCTACCTGGGCACGATCATTAAGCGGAAAGAACCCCATATCTATGTAGCCAACTGGTTCTATCTGGCCTTTATCGTCACCGTTGCGATGCTGCACCTGGTCAACAACATGACCGTTCCTGTCAGCATTTGGGGTTCGAAATCGGTCATCGTCTGGTCGGGCGTACAAGACGCCATGATCCAGTGGTGGTACGGCCACAACGCGGTGGGTTTCTTCCTGACTGCGGGTTTTCTGGGCATGATGTACTATTTCATCCCTAAACAGGCCGAGCGCCCGGTATTCTCGTACAAGCTGTCGATCATCCACTTCTGGGCACTGATCTTCCTGTATATCTGGGCCGGTCCGCACCACCTTCACTATACCGCGCTGCCTGACTGGGCTTCGACGCTGGGCATGGTGTTCTCGGTGATCCTGTGGATGCCGTCCTGGGGTGGTATGATCAACGGTCTGATGACCTTGTCGGGTGCATGGGACAAACTGCGCACCGACCCGGTGATCCGGATGATGGTGATTTCGGTAGGCTTCTACGGCATGTCCACCTTCGAAGGCCCGATGATGTCGATCCGCGCGGTGAACTCGCTGTCGCACTACACCGACTGGACCATTGGCCACGTGCACTCGGGCGCGCTGGGCTGGAACGGTATGATCACCTTTGGTGCGTTGTACTTCCTGGTGCCCGTCCTGTGGAAACGGGAACGCCTGTACTCGCTGCAGATGGTCAGCTGGCACTTCTGGCTCGCCACGATCGGCATCGTTTTGTATGCCGCGTCGATGTGGGTCACGGGCATCATGGAAGGCCTGATGTGGCGCGAAGTGGATGCCAACGGCTTCCTGGTGAACTCGTTCGCCGACACCGTGGCTGCCAAGTTCCCGATGTACGTGGTGCGTGCTCTGGGTGGCGTAATGTTCGTCGCTGGTGCTGTGATCATGTGCTACAACCTGTGGATGACTGTGCGGAAAGCGCCGGCCAAAGAGGCCAGCCTGACCGTCGCGGTCCCGGCTGAATAAGGAGGGCCGGAGCAATGGCAATTCTCGACAAACACAAGATCCTCGAGACCAACGCGACCCTCCTGCTGATCTTCAGCTTTCTGGTCGTAACCATCGGTGGCCTGGTGCAGATCACACCGTTGTTCTATCTTGAGAACACTATTGAGAAGGTGGAGGGCATGCGCCCTTACACCCCTCTCGAGATGGCGGGGCGTGAGATCTATATCCGCGAAGGCTGCTACACCTGCCACAGCCAGATGATTCGCCCGATGCGGGACGAGGTCGAACGCTACGGTCACTACTCGCTGGCGGCGGAATCGATGTACGATCACCCGTTCCAGTGGGGGTCCAAACGGACCGGCCCTGATCTGGCCCGTGTCGGTGGCCGCTATTCGGACCAATGGCAGATCGATCACCTGCGGAATCCGCAATCCGTGGTGCCGGAATCGGTGATGCCGAAATACGGCTTCCTTGAGCATCGTAAAATTGACGGCAAGTACATCGGCGATGTAATGGCCACCAATGCTCTGGTCGGGACTCCTTACACCGAAGAGATGCTGGAAAACGCGCAAGCTGATTTCCTCGCTCAGGCTGACCCAGACAGCGACTATGACGGGCTGTTGGAGCGCTATGGTGACAAGGTCAATGTACGCAACTTTGACGGCCAGCCCGAGCTGACCGAAGCTGATGCGTTGGTTGCCTATCTTCAGATGCTGGGCACGTTGGTCGATTTTTCGACCTTCACCCCGGACGCAAGCCGCTAAAGGAGAATCGTGATGGAAGAATACACAATTCTCAGGCAGTTCGCGGATAGCTGGATGCTGTTGTTGTTGTTCGCCTTCTTCGTTGGCATCGTCATCTGGGTTTTCCGCCCCGGTGCCAGTAAGGAATACAACGACACCGCCAACATCCCCTTCCGGCATCAAGACAAACCCGCCACATCCAAGGAGGCGCGGAAATGAGCAAGACACCTGAAAAACAGCCGGGTGATCCGAACACAACCGGGCACAGTTGGGACGGGATCGAAGAGTTCGACAACCCGATGCCGCGCTGGTGGCTGTGGACATTCTATGTGACCATTATCTGGGGCGTGATCTACACGATCATGTATCCAGCATGGCCCTTGGTGCAGTCGGCAACTGCTGGCGTCATGGGATGGTCTTCGCGGGCTTTGGTCCAGCAGGAGATGGTCGCATTCGAAGAGGCTAACGCACCCTGGAATGCCAAGCTGGTGGAAACTCCGCTGGAAGACATCGCGAAGGACGCTGAACTTCAGCAATATGCCGTGAACTCCGGTGGTGCCGTGTTCCGTACCTGGTGCGCACAGTGCCACGGTTCCGGTGCACAGGGCGCGCCTGGTTTCCCGAACCTGCTGGATGACGCCTGGCTCTGGGGGGGGACGATGGAAGACATCGTCTACACCGTCAACTATGGTATCCGGAACGAAGAAAGCGACGATGCACGCTATTCCGAGATGCCTGCCTTCGGTGAAATCCTCGAGGATGATGAAATCACGCAGGTGGTTCAGTATGTCATGTCGCTGAGCAACGCACAGACCGACGATGCGGCGGCTGAGGCGGGCAAGGTTGTCTTCGAAGACAACTGCGCGTCCTGTCACGGCGAAGATGGTACGGGTGACATCTTCCAGGGGGCACCGAACCTGACCGACGCTATCTGGCTATATGGTGGCAGCGAAGAGACTCTGACTGAAACTGTGACCTACAGCCGCTTTGGCGTCATGCCGAACTGGGATGCCCGCCTGACCGAGGCGCAGATCCGTGCGGTATCCGCCTATGTCCACCAGTTGGGTGGTGGTCAGTAAGACCTAGAGGGCAACCTTCGGGCGGTTCGCCGCCCGAAGGCTGTAGCACCGGCTGTTCCATCTGTTCGCGCGTTTCCTGAACAGCCGGTGCTCTTTTACACTACTTTCCTGTTGTATTGCCATTCAGTTCTGCGCAACGAGGTCTGCTCATATGCGTTGGGGTGGGGCGCAATCTCGGGCTGCGACAATTGGTCGGGACTCAGAGGGCCGCGCGTGCTCGATGCGGTTGGGTTCAAGCCACAAGCAGATTTTTCGCCAAAACCAGCTGAAAATCGGGTAAAATACGCCATTTCCAGCGCGGGCAATATGGGTTGATCTTCAAAAGATGTTTGCTCGATGCGCTTTTTGACCCATGTCAAAGTTTGCCCATGCATGATCTGGAACAAGACGTCTTCAGAAGACCCATTTGTGGAGCCAGCCAGTGAGCGATTCCGACCCCGCCCCCAGCCTTTACGCCGCGCGTGAACCGATCTTTCCAAGACGTGTTTCGGGGCCGTTTCGAAACCTGAAATGGATTATTCTCATTGTGACGCTGGGCATCTACTACGTGACGCCCTGGATCAGATGGGATCGTGGTCCCAGCCTGCCGGATCAGGCTGTTCTGTTGGATCTGGCAAATCGGCGTTTCTATTTTTTCTGGATCGAAATCTGGCCGCACGAATTTTACTTTGTCGCCGGTCTGCTGATCATGGCGGGTTTGGGCCTGTTTCTGTTCACGTCAGCTCTGGGTCGCGTGTGGTGCGGGTATGCATGCCCGCAGACCGTCTGGACGGATCTGTTTATTCTGGTCGAGCGCTGGATTGAAGGTGACAGAAACGCCCGCCTGCGCCTGCACCGTCAGGAAAAGCTCGATTTCCGCAAAGCTCGTTTGCGGGTCACCAAATGGACGGTCTGGTTTCTGATCGGTCTGGCGACGGGCGGTGCCTGGGTGTTCTACTTCGCGGATGCACCGACGCTGGCCCGTGATCTTGTGACGGGCAACGCGCATCCCGTCGCCTACACGACGATGCTGATCTTGACGGGTACAACTTTCTTCTTCGGCGGGTTCGCCCGTGAGCAGATCTGTATTTACGCGTGCCCATGGCCGCGCATTCAGGCGGCAATGATGGATGAGGACACGCTGGTTGTCGGCTATCGCGAGTGGCGGGGTGAGCCGCGCGGCAAAGGCAAGCGGACGGCGGATTCAGAGTTGGGGGATTGTATCGACTGTATGGCTTGCGTGAATGTCTGCCCTGTCGGTATCGATATCCGGGATGGTCAGCAGTTGGAATGCATCACCTGTGCCCTGTGCATCGACGCTTGTGACGACATGATGGCCAAGATCGGCAAACCACGAGGGCTGATCGACTACATGGCGTTGAGTGATGAAGCCCATGAGCGATCCGGAGAACCCCCCAAGAATGTCTGGAAGCACATTCTGAGGCCACGTACGATCATGTACACCGCATTATGGGCGCTGGTCGGATTCGGGCTTCTGTTTGCACTGTTCATCCGTTCTGACATCGATCTGACGGTCGCGCCGGTGCGTAACCCCACTTTCGTCACCCTGTCGGACGGAACAATCCGCAACACGTATGACGTTCGTCTTCGCAACAAGCACGGTGAAGACCGTCTGTTCAAACTGTCTTTGGCGGGCGATCCGGCGATGCGACTGGAAATTGAGGGAACCAAGATCGATACTGTGAATGTCACGGCGGATACGGCACAATTGACCCGTGTATATATCATAGCTCCTCGCAACAGCGGTCCGGCCGCAGCAGAGGCGACACCAGTGCGGATTTGGGTCGAAGACCTCAGCAGCGGCGAACGCGCATACAAGGACACCACGTTTAATGGACGAGGGAACTGATCATGGCCGAACGTAAATTCACCGGAAAGCACGCTTTGGCCGTGTTTGTCGGCGCTTTTGGCGTGATCATCGCGGTGAACCTCGTGCTGGCCTACAATGCCGTGAAGACGTTTCCCGGGCTCGAGGTGAAGAACTCCTATGTCGCCAGTCAGGCGTTCAACGAGAGATTGAAAGAACAGCGAGCGCTGGGCTGGACCGTTCGGGCGGAAACCAAAGGTGGTCTTCTGATCCTTCACATTACCGACGAAAGCGGTGCACCGGTTCAGGTGAGTGAATTGCAGGCGGTGGTTGGCCGGGCAACCCATGTACGCGACGACTTCGTACCCGACTTTACGTTCGACGGTACCGCCTATGCCACGCCTGCCACTTTGGGTAAGGGCAACTGGAATATCCGATTGGTGGCGCGTGACGGAAACGGTGCCGAATTCTCGCAGCGCGTTCCGCTGTACGTGAAAGGGTAAGCATGACGGCTCAGCTTTCATCCGGTACAGCAGCCTGCCCGGGCTGCCTTGCGGCCCCGGCAGAACCGGCCCGGCCCGTACCGGAGGATGTACAGATCGCTTTGTCGCTGCCGGGCATTCATTGCTCGGCCTGTATCGCGACGGTCGAGCGTGAACTGAACGCGCACCCCGGCGTCGAAGATGCCCGGGTGAATCTGACGCTCAAACGCGCGATGATAAAAGCCACGCCGGAAACGCGCGCAAGCGATCTGATCCCGGTGCTTGAACAGGCGGGATTCGAAGCACATGAGCTTGATCCGGGGGTTTTGTCCGCAACGCAGACGGACAAGGCCGGTCGTGATCTTCTGATGCGCCTGGCCGTGGCCGGGTTTGCATCCATGAACGTAATGTTGCTGTCGGTTTCGGTCTGGTCCGGTGCGACGGATGCAACGCGGGACATGTTCCACTGGATTTCAGCGGCCATTGCGCTGCCGGCCATTGCGTTCTCGGCCCAGCCGTTCTTTGTCAATGCCTGGAGCGCCCTGCGCGTGCGACGGCTGAATATGGATGTACCGATTGTACTGGCGATCCTGTTGGCGCTGATCACATCGCTGTGGGAAACCGCGTTGAGCGGCGAGCATGCCTATTTCGACGCTGCTCTGACATTGACCTTCTTTCTGCTGGCGGGACGGTATCTTGATTACCGTACCCGTGCTGCGGCGCGATCAGCGGCCGAGGAATTGACAGCGTTGGAAGTTCCCCGCGCCATTCGTGTGGTCGATGGGGCCGAAGACGAGGTTCCCGTTGCCGAGTTGCACGTCGGAGATCTGGTCCTTGTGCGACCGGGTGGGCGCATGCCGGTGGACGGCCAGATCGTGTCGGGCCAGTCCGAACTGGATCGATCCCTTCTGACAGGCGAGACGGTGCCAGTCTTTGCCGAAGCCGGGCAGGTTGTGAGCGCGGGTGAAGTCAACCTGACGGGTCCGTTGACAATCCGGGCAACGGCGGTCGGGGAAGACACGTCGCTCCATCGCATGGCTGATCTTGTAGCCATCGCCGAGTCTGGCCGGTCCCGCTATACCTCGTTGGCCGACAAGGCCGCCAAGCTCTATGCGCCCGGGGTTCATATTCTGTCGGCGCTCAGCTTTGTTGGGTGGTACATCTATTCCGGTGACTTGCGCACGGCACTGAACATCGCGGCGGCTGTTCTGATTATTACCTGCCCCTGCGCGTTGGGTTTGGCCGTGCCAGCGGTAACAACGGCCGCGTCGGGTCGGTTGTTCCGCAAGGGAATGCTGATCAAGCACGCCACTGCACTGGAGCGGTTGTCCGAAGCCGACACAGTTGTATTCGACAAGACGGGCACCCTGACATCCGGCGTACCGGAACTGGTCAATCTGGCAGACCATGCCCGCGCCAAGGTCGAGGTCGCTCTGGCGCTGGCCGAGGCTTCTGCGCATCCCTTGTCCGTGTCATTGGCAAAAGCGGCGCGTGCGGCAGGGATCAAACCAGCAAGTGTTCGAGGAATAGCCGAGGTTCCCGGCTATGGCACCGAGGGCGAGTTCCGTGGCCAACGTGTTCGTCTGGGTCGGGCGGCCTGGGTCGGCGCGGATCAGGGCACCAATACTTCGGCCTGGCTGGCAATCGGTGAAGACGCACCCGTGGCCTTCCGATTCTCGGACGTCTTGCGCCCGGGCGCCGCTGAGGCTGTAGATGCGCTGCGCGCTTCGGGCAAGCAGGTGCTTCTGATTTCAGGAGACTCGCAGGGGGCCGTGCGCGCATTGGCAGAAAAACTGGGGGTCAGGGATTGGATTGCCGAGGCTTTGCCGCAGGACAAGGCAAGACGCATTCAGGATCTCAGCGATGAAGGTCACAAAGTTCTGATGGTTGGCGACGGGCTGAATGATACCGCTGCTTTGACGGCGGCGCATGTGTCGATCTCTCCGGCTTCCGCGCTGGATGCGGCACGGGTCGCGTCGGATATAGTACTGTTGGGCAATGATCTTTCGCCTATTGCGGATGCGTGCGACACGGCTGTCAAAGCCACCAGGCGCATTCGCGAAAACTTCCAGATCGCAACCGTTTACAACGTGATCGCTGTTCCTCTGGCCGTGATTGGATTGGCGACACCGCTGATCGCGGCCTTGGCGATGTCGACCTCGTCCATTACCGTGTCCCTGAACGCCCTGCGGCTGAGGTAACCTGAATGGAAGTGCTTGCCTATCTGATCCCGATTTCCCTGTTCCTGGGGGGCGTTGGTCTTGCCGCCTTTGTCTATACCGTTCGTTCGAACCAGTACGAAGACCCCGAAGGCGACGCGCGCCGGATCCTAAGCGACGAATGGGATGACAAACCCAAACCCTGAACGAATGCCCCATAGAGGCAGAGATGAACCAACTGCCCTTGAAATTGTCGCAATGCCCGGATATGTCCGGCCCATCCGCTAGCAAAGAGAATACGCCAAATGGCCACTACCAATCCGATCCAGTTCATTCAGCAGGTCCGAGCCGAAGTCTCCAAGGTCGTCTGGCCGACCCGGCGCGAGGTGCTGTTGACCACGGTAATGGTCTTTATCATGGCCGCGCTGACGGCTGTATTTTTCGCTTTGGTCGATCTGGGTATCCGGGGCGGCCTGCAACTGATCCTGGGCGCGTTCAGCTAAGCAGTATCAGCGCGTTGAAACGTCTCTGCCCCCTTGCGTCGCGCGCAATGTCAGAGTAGGTGACGCGGTACTATTCGGAATGGGCGTGTGGCGATTCGGGCTGCGCGCCGCTTTTTATTCCGGATGGCGTGACGAGATTTTAATGACGGGTGTGTCCGGTACGCGGGATACCTCGAAGACAAACAAGGACGACAGGTTCATGGCGAAACGGTGGTACTCGGTCAGCGTTCTTTCGAATTTCGAAAAGAAGATCGCAGAGCAGATCCGCACGTCGGTGGCTGAACAGGGCCTTGAGGACGATATCGACGAAGTGCTGGTGCCCACCGAAGAGGTGATCGAAGTGCGCCGGGGCAAGAAAGTCACGACCGAGCGCCGTTTCATGCCCGGTTACGTGCTGGTACATATGGAAATGTCGGATCAGGGCTATCACCTGATCAACTCGATCAACCGCGTCACCGGTTTCCTGGGCCCTCAGGGGCGTCCGATGCCGATGCGCGATGCTGAGGTCAATCAAATCCTCAACCGTGTTCAGGAAGGTGAAGAAGCGCCCAAGCTGATGATCAGCTTCGAGGTTGGTGAAAAGGTCAAAGTCAACGACGGCCCGTTCGAGGATTTCGACGGCATGGTCGAAGGCGTGGATGACGAAAACCAGAAACTGAAGGTCTCGGTCTCGATCTTTGGTCGGGAAACCCCGGTCGAGCTGGACTTTACGCAGGTTACGAAGCAGGGCTGAGGAAACTCTCCTCGAGAATTGAAACGCCGTGATGCCAAGGGCAACGCGGCGTTTTTTGTTTAGGTATTCGCTGAAAACGTATCGACCTATTGCGCTTGAACCATAGCCGCGCGCAAGAGTTGCGGCCGGTCGGTCTGGGACGGCAGGAACACGGCTTGCGATCCGGCATCCAGCGCCGAAAGGCTCGCGTCATACCACTGCATCGCAAGGTCGCGGCGCTCCTGCACGCCGAAACCTTCGCGCAGATGGTGGCCAATCAGTTCGCCATAGGCGGGTTCACCCATTGCGACCAGCATCAGAGCAGACCCAAGAGCGGCATCCATGTTGTCCTGACGGTAGCCAATCGCCAGGCAGACCTTGCTTGTTGCGGCAAGATCTTGGGGGCTGAGCCCGGAGTCCAGCGCCAGCTTGCGCATCTGGGTTTCAGCCTCAGTTTTCGAGTTGATCGACAGAGCGTCAACTTGTGGAGCCACCATTTCACCATAAGAGTCGCATTGGGCGCTAACCTGATCCGGCGTCAGTCCCTGAATATCCTGAATCAGATCTTCACCGCGTGCCATCGCGTAACTGCGGGCAAGGCAGAACTGCTCGCTGAGCGCAAAGTCGGGATCGGACATGTTCGACAGGGTTGTATAGCCGCCATTGGTCGATGTTTGCAGCATGACTCCGCTGCAGCGATTGGCCAGCGACGGGCCTCCGGTACCGCCTGAAAACAGGCTCGGCAGGCTTGCAGACGCAGTTTCAGTCGTCTCGGGTTCGGGTTCCTGCGGTGTCGTAACCGGGACAGGTTGTACCGGCACGGCTTGTGCCGGGGCCTGAGGGGCAGCAGCCAGAGCAGAGCCCGTGTGCACCTGACGGCGATACGCCATCAACAGCGGTTGGCCCGAAAGCTGAGTGGCCGACTGCCCACCGCTTGTGGCCCAATAGTAGGCCTGCATCAAAAAGTCGGACTGATAGGGCTGAAAATCATAGCCGTTCACAGGATAGCCCATCGAGGCCTGATAGCGTTCGATTGCGGACCGGGTGCCACGACCGACCTGGCCATCGACCCTTCCTGCATTGTATCCGAAGTAATTGAGCGCGGTCTGGGTTTGCGCGCCCTGTGAAGTCGATGGGATGCCCGACCGGTAAGTTCGATTTGATGTGGTCGTTCTCTGCGACTTTTTCTTCTGTTGGTCCTTGCCAATCGCGTAGCCAACGATTCCGCCGACGACGGCGCCGCCGAGGAATTCACCAGCGTCCGCCCGCGCTGTCTGAGGGGCAGCTGCAGCAAGAGAAAAGGCGATGCCAAGAGTTAAAACTAAACGAAGTATCATAATTAACCTCCACCAAAATTCACTAATTTTTCGAAGTATAACACGGCCACGCGCTTTGTGGTGATGCAAGCACCAAAATCCCGATTGATGAGCGACTGATTTGTGGTTTTCGCCGTTTTTTTAAAATGTTAGTGGCATTCACAATTGCACTGCCAGTGGCCTACAATCTTTTAGGTGGCGAATAACCTTCCTGGTTTTGATTCGGTATATCCAGATTGCGGCGCCAACCACTTGTCATCTCTACTGATCCCCTGTAAACGCCGCCTCTATCGTCTTCGGGCGAGATTCTCTCGTGGGAGGTTGCAGGGATCGCGATCCCGGATCGGACCACGCAACATAATCTGGGTGGGACGCGTTTCACCTAAGTTGAAAGGAAAACCAAATGGCCAAGAAGCTTGCTGGTACAATGAAACTGCAGGTTCCTGCAGGACAGGCGAACCCGTCGCCGCCAGTTGGTCCGGCGCTGGGTCAGCGCGGCATCAACATCATGGAATTCTGCAAGGCGTTCAACGCCAAGACCGCAGACATGGAGCAAGGCGCGCCTTGCCCGACCGTGATTACCTATTATCAGGACAAGTCCTTCACCATGGACATCAAGACGCCGCCCGCGTCTTATTACCTGAAAAAAGCGGCTGGCCTGAAGCCGGTTGGCAAGCGGAACCGCCCTCGCGGTGCGGAAAACCCAGGTCGTGAGACTGTGGCAACCGTGACCTCGAAGCAGGTTCGCGAAATCGCCGAAGCCAAAATGAAAGATCTGAACGCCACCGACATCGAAGGCGCAATGCAGATCATCCTGGGCTCGGCCCGCTCTATGGGCATCGAGGTGAAGTAAGATGGCAAAACTCGGTAAACGTACCCGCACTGCGCGCGAAGCTGTCGCTGGCAAGGAAAACCTGTCGGTTGAAGAAGCGGTTGCCCTGGTCAAAGGCAACGCAACCTCGAAATTCGACGAGACCATCGAAATCGCGATGAACCTGGGCGTTGACACCCGTCACGCGGACCAGATGGTTCGTGGCGTCGTTGGCCTGCCGAATGGCACAGGTAAAGCGATGCGCGTCGCCGTATTCGCACGTGGCCCCAAGGCGGACGAAGCGAAAGAAGCAGGCGCAGATATCGTCGGCGCAGAAGACCTGATGGAAACCATTCAGGGCGGCACCATCGAATTCGATCGCTGCATTGCAACCCCGGACATGATGCCGATCGTCGGCCGTCTGGGTAAAGTTCTGGGCCCCCGCAACCTGATGCCGAACCCCAAGGTTGGCACCGTGACCATGGACGTGAAAGCCGCCGTGGAAGCAGCCAAAGGTGGTGAAGTTCAGTTCAAGGCGGAAAAAGGCGGCGTTGTTCATGCCGGTGTTGGCAAAGCGTCGTTTGACGAAGCCAAGTTGGTCGAAAACGTCCGAGCGTTTGTCACGGCTGTTGCCAAGGCGAAACCGTCGGGCGCCAAGGGCACCTACATGAAAAAAATCGCGCTGAGCTCGACCATGGGTCCTGGCGTGACCGTTGATGTGGCGGAAGCCGCGGGCGAATAAGCCCTAGATTTCCGATTTGAAGAATTGATCCCGGGTGGTGCGAACTGTCCGGGATTTTCTTTTGCGGGGTTCGGTGCAAAAGTGGCCAGCCATCCAATTCGCTGCTCGTCAAAAAAACGGACCCTCGCCATGGAAACCAAGCGCGTTCTCATTCAAAAATTTCTCAAGGGTCTGGAAACCGGTGACGCTATGGCGGCAGCGGTGGTCAATGAAGACAAGTATATTCAGCACAATCCTCAAACCCACGAAGGCAGTGAAGGTATTGCGGAATTGTTCGCGCGACTGTCAAAAACCTCGCCTAGGGTCACATTCAAACGGGTTTTCGAAGATGGCGATTTTGCCTTTGCGCATATCGAGTACGATTTCAGCAGTCTGCGCGCAGCGTTCGAGGTGTTTAGGTTCGAAGATGGAAAAGCCGTAGAGCATTGGGACAACATTCAGCCTTTGCGTGGTCCAAACCTCTCGGGGCGTGGAATGCAGGATGGCCACACTGAAATAGCGGATTTGGAGAAGACCGAAGAAAACCGGTCAACCAGCCGTGTGTTTGTCACGGAGGTCCTTATCGAGCGTCGGTTCGATAGGTTGGCAGAATTTGTGGCCGAAGACCTGAAACAGCACAATCCGGAAATGGCTGACGGCATCTCGGCACTCAAGAGCGTGTTGGAAGGTCGAAGCGCAAGCAATCTGGTGTTTGCTTACGAGACGTCGCACAGGGTTTTAGCCGAGGGCAATTTCGTTCTGTGTGTGTGCGAAGGCCAGAGAAATGGGGTTCATTCAAGCTTTTATGATTTGTTTCGGTGGGACGATGATCGAATTGTTGAGCACTGGAGCACGATCGAAGAGATCCCTCCGCGCGAAGAATGGAAAAACGATAACGGAAAGTTCTGACGCCACGTGGTCGGAGTTTGGGCGGTTTTTTGATCCGCTTTGGGTGCAATTTACCCCTTGGAAACCCCCTTTATCTGCCCTAATAAGACCTGCGGAACAAAGCGTGCGATTCGTCGTGCGCTTTGTTTTGTTTCGTCCAAGACGGTGGGTGGGTCCATTCGGCCCCTTAATTCCCTGCCTGAGACGGGTAAGACCAAAGAATTCTGGGGGTCCCGCCCTCGGGCGCATTTTGGCCAATCCCGTAACAACGGACCTGAACGCCGGAGCGAAAGCTGCGGCAAATATGAGCCGGGGTGAGATATCGCCCCAAACTTGGAGAGAACTGTGGATAGAGCCCAGAAAGAGAAAGTGGTCGAGGAACTCGGCCAAATCTTCGAAAGCTCTGGCGTCGTAGTGGTATCCCACTACGCCGGTCTGACAGTTGCCGAGATGCAGGACCTTCGCGCACGTGCTCGTGACGCGGGTGGTGCCGTGCGTGTTGCCAAGAACAGGCTCGCCAAAATCGCCCTTGAGGGTAAGCCGTGTGAAAGCATGGCCGACCTGCTGACAGGGATGACCGTTCTGACCTATTCCGAAGACCCCGTGGCGGCAGCCAAGGTGGCCGAGGACTTCGCCAAGGATAACAAGAATTTTGAGATTCTTGGTGGTGCAATGGGTGAGAACGCTCTGGACCGCAAAGGCGTCGAAACAGTTTCGAAAATGCCGTCTCGCGAGGAGCTTATTGCTTCGATCGTGGGCTGCATTGGCGCACCTGCTTCGAACATCGCCGGCGCGATTGGCGCACCTGCAAGCAACATCGCAAGCATCCTTTCCACCATCGAAGAGAAGGCGGAAGCTGCGTAAGCGGTTGGCACTGAATGATCTGCGTGGGGCAGATGCCCTGACGTTGGAACACACACTGTAAACGGAAAGAGCTGATAAAATGGCTGATCTGAAAGCACTCGCAGAAAGCATCGTGGGTCTGACCCTGCTGGAAGCACAAGAACTGAAAACCATCCTCAAAGACGAATATGGCATCGAGCCCGCAGCAGGCGGCGCAGTTGTCATGGCAGCCGGTGGCGACGCCGGTGGCGCAGCTGAGGAAGAAAAAACCGAATTCGACGTCGTCCTGAAGAACGCCGGCGCTTCGAAAATCAACGTGATCAAAGAAGTTCGCGGCATCACCGGTCTTGGCCTGAAAGAAGCCAAAGAGCTGGTCGAAGCTGGCGGCAAGATCAAAGAAGGCGTGTCGAAAGACGAAGCCGAAGAAGTCAAAGGCAAGCTGGAAGCAGCTGGCGCCGAAGTCGAGCTGGCCTAAGCCATTCGACAGGTGCATCACTGATGCGCCGCAAGATTTGGCTGGATCCGGGGAAATCCGGGTCCAGCCGAACCTGTCTCAGAAAGGGCCTCAGAACTTGGGGTGTTTTCTAAGACGCGGTTCGCGGATCGGGAGGCTGCCATTCGGGACGGTGGCCACGAATTGATCCGGACGTGTCCTCTCTAATGTGCAAGGCGCCGGGGCCCGACGGTGTCTTTGCCCGCTGAGAACATCGAAAGGTGACATCTGACATGGCTCAATCGTTCCTTGGCCAGAAACGTCTTCGGAAATACTATGGCAAAATCCGCGAAGTGCTGGAAATGCCGAACCTCATTGAGGTGCAGAAATCTTCTTATGATCTTTTCCTGCGCTCCGGCGATGCAGAGCAGCCCGCAGATGGCGAAGGCATCAAAGGCGTGTTCCAATCGGTTTTCCCGATCAAGGATTTTAACGAAACCTCCGTTCTGGAGTTCGTGAAATACGATCTGGAAAAACCAAAATACGATGTCGAAGAATGCATGCAGCGCGACATGACCTACAGCGCGCCGCTGAAGGTTACCCTGCGCCTGATCGTGTTCGATGTCGATGAGGACACCGGTGCTAAATCGGTGAAAGACATCAAGGAACAGGATGTCTTCATGGGCGATATGCCTTTGATGACGCCGAACGGCACATTTGTCGTGAACGGGACCGAGCGTGTGATCGTATCCCAGATGCACCGTTCGCCCGGTGTGTTCTTTGACCACGACAAGGGCAAGACCCATTCCTCGGGCAAGCTGCTGTTTGCCTGCCGCATCATCCCGTATCGCGGCAGCTGGCTGGACTTTGAGTTCGACGCCAAGGACATCGTGTTCGCCCGGATCGACCGCCGCCGCAAACTGCCTGTGACAACCCTGCTTTATGCGCTGGGTCTGGATCAGGAAGCGATCATGGACGCGTATTACAACACCGTGTCCTACAAGCTGGACAAGAAGAAGGGCTGGGTCACACCGTTCTTCCCCGAGCGCGTGCGCGGCACCCGTCCGACCTATGATCTGATCGACGCCAAGTCCGGTGAAGTGATTGCTGAAGCGGGCAAGAAAGTCACGCCTCGCGCGGTCAAGAAACTGATCGACGAAGGCACCGTTACCGATCTTCTGGTTCCGTTTGATCACATCGTCGGCAAATTTGTCGCCAAGGACATCATCAACGAAGAAAACGGCGCGATCTATGTCGAGGCCGGTGATGAACTGACACTGGAATATGACAAAGACGGTGACCTGATCGGCGGCACTGTGAAAGAGCTGATCGACGCAGGCATCACCGACATCCCGGTTCTGGACATCGACAACGTCAATGTCGGCCCCTACATGCGCAACACCATGGCTCAGGACAAGAACGTGAACCGTGAAAGCGCGCTGATGGACATCTACCGCGTCATGCGCCCAGGCGAGCCGCCCACCGTCGAGGCAGCGTCGGCCCTGTTCGACACGCTGTTCTTCGACAGCGAGCGCTATGATCTGTCGGCTGTTGGCCGCGTGAAGATGAACATGCGTCTGGCACTTGATGCGCCGGATACCCTGCGTACCCTGCGCCGCGAAGACATCGTTGCCTGTATCAAGGCGCTGGTGGAACTGCGTGACGGCAAAGGTGACATCGACGATATCGACCACCTTGGCAACCGTCGTGTCCGTTCAGTCGGCGAACTGATGGAAAACCAGTACCGTGTTGGTCTGCTGCGCATGGAGCGCGCGATCAAAGAGCGTATGTCGTCGGTCGAGATCGACACCGTCATGCCGCAGGACCTGATCAACGCGAAACCAGCCGCTGCCGCCGTCCGCGAATTCTTCGGCAGCTCGCAGCTGTCGCAGTTCATGGACCAGACCAACCCGTTGTCGGAAGTCACCCACAAACGCCGTCTCTCGGCGCTTGGCCCCGGTGGTCTGACACGTGAGCGCGCGGGCTTTGAGGTGCGCGACGTTCACCCGACCCACTATGGCCGGATGTGCCCGATTGAAACACCGGAAGGCCCGAATATCGGTCTGATCAACTCGCTGGCCACCTTCGCCCGTGTGAACAAATATGGCTTCATCGAAACACCGTACCGTGTCGTCAAAGACGCAGAGGTGACTGATGAGGTCCACTACATGTCCGCGACCGAGGAAATGCGTCACACCGTGGCGCAGGCGAACGCGACGCTGGATGAAAACGGCAAGTTCATCAATGATCTGGTGTCGACCCGTCAGGCCGGTGACTACACCCTCGCCCCGCGCGAGAATGTGGACCTGATCGACGTGTCGCCGAAACAGCTGGTTTCGGTCGCTGCATCGCTGATCCCGTTCCTTGAGAATGACGACGCCAACCGCGCTCTGATGGGCTCGAACATGCAACGTCAGGCGGTTCCGCTGCTGCGGGCCGAGGCGCCGCTGGTCGGCACCGGTATCGAGGAAAAGGTTGCGATCGACTCGGGCGCTGCGATCCAGGCGAAACGCGCCGGTATCATCGACCAGGTCGATGCCCAGCGTATCGTTATCCGCGCTACCGAGGATCTGGAACTTGGCGACGCTGGTGTGGACATCTATCGCCTGCGGAAATTCCAGCGTTCGAACCAGAACACCTGCATCAACCAGCGCCCGCTGGTGAAAGTGGGCGACACCGTCCAGAAAGGCGAGGTGATCGCCGACGGTCCGTCAACCGACATGGGTGAACTGGCTCTGGGTAAGAACGTGATTGTCGCGTTCATGCCGTGGAACGGGTACAACTACGAAGACTCGATCCTGATTTCGGAACGTATCGCGCGTGATGACGTCTTTACCTCGGTCCATATCGAGGAATTCGAAGTCGCCGCCCGTGACACCAAGCTGGGTCCGGAAGAGATCACCCGCGACATCCCGAACGTCGGTGAAGAAGCGCTGCGCAACCTCGACGAGGCCGGCATCGTTTACATCGGTGCGGATGTTGAGCCGGGCGATATTCTGGTCGGCAAGATCACTCCGAAGGGCGAAAGCCCGATGACCCCGGAAGAAAAGCTGCTGCGCGCCATCTTTGGTGAAAAAGCATCAGATGTGCGCGATACTTCGCTGCGCGTGAAGCCGGGCGATTACGGGACTGTCGTGGAAGTCCGCGTCTTCAACCGTCACGGCGTCGAGAAAGACGAGCGTGCGCTGCAGATCGAGCGTGAGGAAGTCGAACGTCTGGCCCGTGACCGGGATGACGAGCTGGCGATCCTTGACCGCAACATCTATGCGCGTCTGCAAGGCCTGATCCTGGGTAAGACAGCTGTCAAAGGCCCGAAAGGCGTCAAGGCAGGATCGGTGATCACCGAGGAACTGCTGGACATGCTGACCCGTGGTCAGTGGTGGCAACTGGCACTGGAAGACGAGAAGGACGCCCAGATCGTAGAGGCTCTGAATGAGCAATACGAAGTGCTCAAGCGCGCTCTGGATGCCCGTTTCGAAGACAAGGTCGAGAAAGTCCGTCGTGGTGACGACCTGCCGCCGGGTGTGATGAAAATGGTCAAAGTCTTCATCGCCGTGAAGCGTAAGCTGCAGCCGGGCGACAAGATGGCCGGTCGTCACGGGAACAAAGGTGTGATCTCCAAGGTTGTTCCAATGGAAGACATGCCGTTCTTGGCCGATGGTACTCCGGTTGACTTCTGTCTGAACCCGCTGGGTGTGCCTTCGCGTATGAACGTTGGTCAGATCCTTGAAACCCACATGGGTTGGGCCGCGCGCGGTCTGGGTCTGAACATCGACGAAGCTCTGGGTGAATACCGCCGTTCCGGCGACCTGACCCCGGTGCGCGAAGCGATGAAACTGGCCTATGGCGAAGATGTCTACGAAGAAGGCATCACTGGCATGGACGAGGAAACGCTTGTCGAAGCAGCGGGCAATGTAACCCGTGGTGTTCCGATCGCAACCCCGGTCTTTGACGGTGCCAAAGAGGCTGACGTCAATGACGCGCTGGTGCGTGCCGGCTTCTCGCAGAGCGGTCAGTCAATCCTGTTCGACGGTCGTACCGGTGAGCAATTCGCACGTCCGGTGACCGTGGGCATCAAGTACCTGCTGAAACTGCACCACCTTGTGGATGACAAAATCCACGCGCGTTCGACCGGGCCGTACAGCCTGGTTACCCAGCAGCCGCTGGGTGGTAAGGCGCAGTTCGGTGGTCAGCGCTTTGGTGAGATGGAAGTCTGGGCTCTGGAAGCCTACGGCGCCGCCTACACCCTGCAGGAGATGCTCACCGTGAAATCGGATGACGTCGCCGGCCGGACCAAGGTCTATGAGTCGATCGTCAAGGGCGAGGATAACTTTGAAGCGGGCGTACCGGAATCGTTCAACGTTCTGGTGAAAGAAGTCCGTGGCCTCGGCCTGAATATGGAACTCCTGGATGCGGAGGAAGAGTAGGGGCGGCAACGCCCCACACTCATCCCATCCCAATTTGTAAGGACGCAAAATGAACCAGGAAATCACCAACAACCCGTTTAACCCGCTGACGCCCCCGAAGGTCTTTGACGAGATCAAGGTCTCGTTGGCGTCGCCCGAGCGGATCCTGTCTTGGTCCTATGGCGAGATCAAGAAACCCGAAACCATCAACTACCGGACGTTCAAGCCTGAACGTGACGGTCTGTTCTGCGCGCGTATCTTTGGCCCAATCAAAGATTATGAATGTCTGTGCGGCAAATATAAGCGGATGAAGTATCGCGGCGTTGTCTGCGAGAAATGCGGTGTGGAAGTCACCCTGCAGAAAGTCCGCCGCGAGCGTATGGGCCATATCGAACTGGCAGCACCCGTAGCACATATCTGGTTCCTGAAGTCGCTGCCGTCCCGCATCGGTCTGATGCTGGACATGACGCTGCGCGATCTGGAACGCGTTCTGTACTTTGAAAACTATGTCGTTATCGAGCCCGGTCTGACCGACTTGTCTTACGGCCAGATGCTGACCGAAGAAGAGTTCATGGACGCTCAGGATGCCTATGGCATGGACGCGTTCACCGCGAACATTGGTGCCGAAGCCATCCGTGAGATGCTGGCCCAGATCGATCTGGAAGCCGAAGCCGAGCAGCTGCGCGCTGATTTGGCCGAAGCAACCGGCGAACTGAAGCCCAAGAAGATCATCAAGCGTCTGAAGGTTGTCGAGAGCTTCCTCGAGTCGGGCAACCGGCCCGAGTGGATGGTGATGACCGTAATTCCGGTCATTCCGCCGGAACTGCGTCCGCTGGTTCCGCTGGACGGTGGCCGGTTCGCGACTTCGGATCTGAACGATCTGTATCGCCGCGTCATCAACCGGAACAACCGTCTGAAGCGTCTGATCGAACTGCGCGCGCCTGATATCATCGTCCGCAACGAAAAGCGGATGCTGCAGGAATCCGTTGACGCTCTGTTCGACAACGGCCGTCGTGGCCGTGTGATCACCGGCGCCAACAAGCGCCCGCTGAAATCGCTGTCGGACATGCTGAAAGGCAAGCAGGGCCGCTTCCGTCAGAACCTTCTGGGGAAACGCGTCGACTTCTCGGGCCGTTCGGTCATTGTGACCGGCCCGGAACTCAAGCTGCACCAGTGTGGTCTGCCCAAGAAGATGGCGCTCGAGCTGTTCAAGCCGTTCATCTACTCGCGTCTTGAAGCCAAAGGTCTGTCTTCGACCGTCAAACAGGCGAAGAAACTGGTCGAGAAAGAGCGTCCCGAAGTATGGGATATCCTCGATGAGGTGATCCGCGAACACCCTGTCATGCTGAACCGTGCGCCGACGCTGCACCGTCTTGGCATTCAGGCGTTCGAGCCGGTTCTGATCGAAGGCAAGGCGATCCAGCTGCACCCGCTGGTCTGTTCGGCCTTTAACGCCGACTTCGACGGTGACCAGATGGCCGTTCACGTCCCGCTGAGCCTTGAGGCGCAGCTGGAAGCGCGTGTTCTGATGATGTCGACGAACAACGTTCTGTCGCCCGCAAACGGTGCGCCGATCATCGTTCCGTCACAGGATATGATCCTGGGTCTGTACTATGTGACCCTGGAACGCGAAGGCATGCCGGGCGAAGGCAAGGTCTTTGGCTCGATCGACGAAGTCCAGCACGCGCTGGACGCGGGTGAGGTGCACTTGCACTCGAAAATCACCGCTCGGATCAAGCAGATCGACGACGAAGGCAACGAAATTCAGAAGCGTTATGAAACCACTCCGGGCCGTCTGCGTCTGGGTGCTCTGCTGCCGATGAACAACAAGGCACCTTTCGAGCTGGTCAACCGTCTGCTGCGGAAAAAAGAAGTGCAGCAGGTGATCGACACCGTCTACCGCTATTGCGGTCAGAAAGAGTCGGTTATCTTCTGTGACCAGATCATGTCGATGGGCTTCAAAGAAGCGTTCAAGGCGGGCATTTCGTTTGGTAAGGACGACATGGTCATCCCGAACGGCAAGTGGAGCATCGTCGACGAAACGCGCAGTCAGGTGAAAGACTTTGAACAGCAGTACATGGATGGTCTGATCACTCAGGGCGAAAAGTACAACAAAGTGGTCGATGCCTGGTCGAAGTGTAACGACCGTGTGACTGAGGCAATGATGAGCACGATCTCGGACGTTGCCAAGGCCGAAGACGGGTCGGACATGGAGCCGAACTCGGTCTACATGATGGCTCACTCCGGTGCGCGTGGCTCGGTTACTCAGATGAAACAGCTGGGCGGTATGCGCGGCCTGATGGCCAAGCCGAACGGCGACATCATCGAGACGCCAATCATCTCGAACTTTAAAGAAGGTCTGACCGTTCTCGAGTACTTCAACTCGACTCACGGTGCCCGTAAGGGTCTTTCGGATACCGCTCTGAAGACGGCGAACTCGGGTTACCTGACCCGTCGTCTGGTGGATGTCGCTCAGGACTGCATCGTTCGTGAGATCGACTGCGGCACCGAGCGTGCGATCACTGCCGAAGCTGCGGTGAATGACGGTGAGGTTGTCGCCTCGCTTGCCGAACGTGTTCTGGGCCGTGTCTCTGCCGACGACGTTCTGCGTCCGGGTACGGATGAGGTTCTGGTCGCTGCAGGTCAGTTGATCGACGAACGTATGGCCGACATGATCGATGAGGCCGGTGTTGCTTCGATGCGTATCCGGTCGCCTCTGACCTGTGAGTCCGAGGAAGGCGTCTGTGCGACATGCTACGGTCGCGACCTTGCACGCGGTACCATGGTGAACACAGGTGAGGCTGTCGGCATCATCGCCGCCCAGTCTATCGGTGAACCCGGTACGCAGCTGACGATGCGGACCTTCCACATTGGTGGTGTTGCGCAAGGTGGCCAGCAGTCGTTCCAGGAAGCCAGCCAAGACGGTGTCGTTTCGTTCGAGAACCCGCAGATCCTGGCCAATGCCGCAGGCGAAAGCCTGGTCATGGGCCGGAACATGAAGCTGGTGATCAAAGACGAACATGGCGAAGAGCGTGCCAGCCACAAGCTGACCTACGGCTCGAAGCTGTTCGTGAAGGATGGCACCAAGGTAGCCCGTGGTGACAAGCTGTTCGAATGGGATCCCTACACCCTGCCGATCATCGCCGAGAAAGCTGGTACCGCGAAATATGTCGATCTGGTTTCGGGCCTTGCTGTCCGCGACGAGAC
Source organism: Ruegeria sp. CDSC085 (assembly GCF_059610465.1). Taxonomy (NCBI): domain Bacteria; kingdom Pseudomonadati; phylum Pseudomonadota; class Alphaproteobacteria; order Rhodobacterales; family Roseobacteraceae; genus Ruegeria; species Ruegeria sp. CDSC085. The sequence goes on from NZ_JBXWNR010000020.1 coordinate 52,911, forward strand.
CGATGAAGCAACCGGTATGACCCAGAAGATCGTGATCGACTGGCGCGCGGCCCCGAAAGGCAGCGAGCTGAAGCCTGAGATCATTCTGGTTGGCGAAGATGGCGAGCCGGTCCGCAACGATGCGGGCAACCCGGTTCACTATCCGATGTCGGTGGACGCGATCCTGTCGATCGAAGATGGTCAGCAGATCGAAGCAGGTGACGTTGTTGCGCGTATCCCGCGTGAAGGTGCCAAGACCAAGGACATCACCGGTGGTCTGCCGCGTGTGGCTGAACTGTTCGAAGCCCGTCGCCCGAAAGATCACGCGATCATCGCCGAGGCCGATGGTTACGTGCGCTTTGGCCGTGACTACAAGAACAAGCGCCGCATCAGTATCGAGCCGGCAGACGAGTCGATGGAAACGATCGAGTATATGGTACCCAAGGGTAAACATATCCCGGTCGCGGAGGGCGACTTCATCCAGAAGGGTGAATACCTGATGGACGGCAACCCGGCTCCGCATGACATCCTGTCTATCATGGGTGTCGAAGCGCTGGCGGATTACATGATTGACGAGGTGCAGGACGTGTATCGTCTGCAGGGCGTGAAGATCAACGACAAGCACATCGAAGTCATCGTGCGTCAGATGCTGCAGAAGTGGGAGATCCTGGATTCAGGCGACACCACCCTGCTGAAAGGCGAGCATGTCGACAAGCAGGAGTTTGATGCGGCCAACGAGAAGACACTCTCGCGTGGTGGCCGTCCGGCTCAGGGCGAACCGATCCTCTTGGGGATCACCAAAGCCTCGCTGCAGACACGTTCGTTCATCTCGGCGGCGTCGTTCCAGGAAACCACCCGCGTGCTGACCGAAGCGTCAGTGCAGGGCAAGAAAGACAAGCTGGTTGGCCTGAAAGAGAACGTCATCGTCGGCCGTTTGATCCCTGCCGGTACTGGTGGTGCAACTCAGGCCGTTCGTCACATCGCGCAGTCGCGTGACAACGTAGTCATCGAAGCACGACGGGAAGAGGCCGAGGCCGCCGCTGCCCTGGCCGCTCCGATCATGGATGATGATATGGTCGGGGATGAACTGGACGTTCTGATCGAAACACCGGAAAGCCGCGAGTAAGCAGCGCCATTCAGAACTAAAAAGGCCCCGCGAAATCGCGGGGCTTTTTTTCTTGCCGTACCAAAGTACGGAAATGTGAACCGAAGTGTCAGAACACGTCTATTGACCCAATTGCGCCATGCTTGTGGTTCTGCAATCAGTGGATTAGCGCTGTAATGTGTTTTCAGATAGTTTTGAGCTGACCCATGGACATCAAAAACAATTCCTTCGAGGACCGGGTGGCGCGGATCAAACAGCGCTCGGAAGAAAACACAAGCAAGTCACCTTCGCCTGGTACCGAAAGTGTCTGGCAGCGCCTGAGTTATCCCGCGGCGTTTCTGGGGGCTTTTTTGCTGGGTATTCTTGCGGTCTTCCTGTCTCGCTTCATTCAATATCAATCGGTTGGTATTCCGGTGCCCGGTCAGGTTGGTACGCAGGACTTCGTCAGCCTCGGCCTCGCAGGAGGGGCCTGTATTATGGTGATGCTTTTTCTGAAAGGTAAACTACGAGAGTTTGCCGGGGCGCTGACGGTTGGCGCGTTGGTGACGACATTTACTTTTCACAACCTTGTGTGGCAATACCCGGTGTTTTTCGAACGTGCATACGGAGAGGACTGGGTGGATTTTGTCAAAGACACGACAGAGCCTTCCAGCCTGAACCTGTTTGGGACCATCCTCCCATTCGGTTGATGATCACGCTGTCGCATGGTGCGATATTGACATCCGGCTCAAGTCCTTGGCCAATGCGGGGCGATCAATAGCCCCGGAGCTTGAAACAGCATGACTCCAAACACAAAAGGCGCCTTGCTAATGATGGGCAGCATGGCTGCATTTACCCTGAACGACACGCTGGTGAAGGTTACCTTGCAGGATCTGCCTTTGTTTCAGTTGGTGGCCCTGCGCGGGTTCTTGGCGGTTTTTCTGATCTATGTACTTGCCCGGTCTTTGGGCACGTTGCATCTGAATTTTTCGCGCCATGACAAGTGGCTGGTTGCACTGCGCTGCCTTGCAGAGCTGGCCGCGACTTTCTTTTTCCTGACGTCGCTGAAGAACATGCCCCTTGCCAATGTTACGGCCATTCTTCAGGCATTGCCTCTTACGGTAACCTTGGGTGCGGCTTTGGTTTTTTCCGAACAGGTTGGTTGGCGACGCTCACTGGCTATCGCCGTGGGTTTCGTCGGAATGCTTCTGATCGTAAGACCCGGGCCAGAGGGATTCAGTGTGTATTCCATCTATGCGCTGGTTGCAGTGGCTTCGATTACAGTTCGGGACCTTGTCACGCGACGTATGTCAGCCGACGTGCCATCGATGCTGGTTACGTTGGCCACTTCGGTTTCCATTGCAGGGGCCGCAGCAATAGCCTCAGTTTTCGAAGGATGGGTTCCGGTTTCGGCAACAGCGGGTTCCCTGGTCGCGGCGGCGGCCGTATTTGTGTTGCTTGGCTATTTGTTCAGCGTCATGGTCATGCGTCAGGGGGATGTCGGATTTATTGCGCCGTTCAGATATTCCAGCCTGATCTGGGCGCTCGGGTTGGGTTGGGTTGTGTTTGACGAATGGCCCGACAATCTGACGATGCTGGGTGCCGCCCTGATCGTGGGTGCCGGGTTGTTTACGTTGTTCCGGGCACGTGCGCGTCAGGGCTTGGCGTGACTCCGTCTGACCATGTCCTGATCAATGGCGAAACGGGTTTGAAACTCGAGCTCCTGCTGCCGGGTAAGAGGTGTAAGCCCGACATCGATCTTTCTGGTTCGTGGTGAGTCATTGAACCGGTTCAATCCCCGTACCCACATCGGAGTATCCGGTCGCGTCACAACGGGCATCGCTCGGTTGATCCTGTTATGGGCAAAATTCATGATCGATTTCTGCTGCCCACCCCGCACGTACATTCCAAGTCCGGCTGTTATCAACGGGCGGTGTACGCGAGCGGCTTGTATACCCTCAGCAGTGGCACGGGCCAGATAACCGCAATTGAAATCAATAGCGACCATAGCGCGCTTTTCAAACAAGCCGACGCAGTCCCTGACACAACCTCGGAGCCGTTCGACAAAATCCACGGCCACTGCATCATCGTCGTCGTGACGAAACTGAAGGCAGGGTTGATCGGGATTGTTCCGCGCCGAATTCAGGACATCCTGCATGACTTTCCTGTGCCGCCCCGGAGGTTTCGCGACTATGCGCACCTGCTTAAAACCCCCTGTCAGATCGTTGAGGCGGTCATATGCCAATTTGGGCAAGCAATCGCCGACCACGATTATCAACTGGAAATCGTCGTCAGACTGTTTTTTGAAACCGGGCAGGGCGACCGTCTCAAACAGGCGAAACCGCTCTTCCAACCTGTCGTGCTGGTACAGAAATCGCCGTCTGTCTTCGACACTCTCGTGCGTTGTCTGAAAACCGCCAATTGCGGGATAGGAAAACCTGCAAAGACCGATAACCTGCATTTTCTCAGCGCGCTGCATATTTGACGTCGAACGCGTCCGGGTCGATCAAGAACCGTGCCCGCAGGTCTTCTGCCTGCTGTGGCGTGAAGGATGATAACTCACTGGTATCTTTGCGTGCGTGGTCCGAGTCGTTGTACGCGTGAAGCATCCTTACCCACATGGGCGTGTCCGGATAGCTGACCACAGGCATGAACCGGGCCAGCCTGTTGTGCAACCGGTCAAAGATTGTCCGACTGCTGCTGGCCTGAACACACATACCCAGGCCAACACCCAGCAACGACCGATAGACCCGAGCGGCCTGAAACCCTCGAGCCTCGCGCCGGGCGATGAAACCTTGATTGAAATCTATGCCGACAGACTCGCTCTGCTGCATCAGTCCCGCATTCTCATGAACAGCGGCGCGGAGGCATTCTATGAAATCAACGGAAACGGCGTCATCGTCGTCATGTCGAAACTGCACGCAAGGCTGATGCGGATTCGCTCGCGCGGTGTTCAGTACCTCACGCATAATCTGCTTATGATCGCCAGGTTCCTTTTCAATGACACGGATCTGTTTGATCCCGGCGGTCAGATCGCGCAGCCGGTCCGCATAAATCTGAGGGAGGCAAGTCCCCGTTAACACCAACAGCTCAAACGCCGCATCTGTCTGGGTGTGAAAGCTGGGCAGAGTGATGGTCTCAAACAGGTGAAAGCGCTCTTCCAGCCGGTCAGGGGCATACAGAAACTGCCGCTGCTCTTCGATTGTATCCCGATTTAACCGAAAGCCGCCCGTTGCGGGATAGGAAAATCGGCAAAGGCCAATCACTTGCATCTGTAATCCATCAGCAGGTATTCCACACGACTATGCCCGTGCTACGGTTCAGCCGCAACAGGGACGGTGGCGCGTTATAAGGCAATCCGATACACCCGACACAACGCGAGCGCGGGGGCGTTGGTGTACAGCTGTTGACACTCGGGACGACTCCCCCTATACGCGCGTCATCTCGGTGCCGGGGGCCGCCCCGTAGCCGATTCCAGTAATGAACTGGTCAAGGCCCGGACAATTTTGCAGTTCGCGCCCTCTGAGAAACAACCGCGACGTTCACCTCGGAATGGGAACGCTCGTGGGTTTTGCGCTTGTGGACGCATAAGTGCAGCGAATTTAGCCGCACGCGACGCGCGTGCATGTCATGTGTGTTGCAAAACGGGGAAAGAACCGGAATGCCAACTATTCAACAGCTGATCCGCAAACCGCGGCAGCCGAAAGTAAAACGCTCGAAGTCCATGCACCTGGAGCAGTGCCCGCAAAAACGCGGTGTCTGCACACGTGTCTATACCACAACGCCCAAGAAGCCGAACTCGGCGATGCGTAAGGTTGCCAAGGTGCGCCTGACCAACGGATTCGAGGTCATCTCGTACATCCCCGGTGAAAGCCACAACTTGCAGGAACACTCGGTTGTTCTGATCCGTGGCGGTCGTGTGAAAGACCTTCCCGGTGTGCGTTACCACATCCTGCGCGGTGTTCTGGATACTCAGGGCGTCAAAGATCGTAAGCAACGTCGTTCGAAATACGGCGCGAAGCGTCCCAAGTAAGAAGGAGAGGCTGATATGTCACGTCGTCACGCCGCCGAAAAACGCGAAGTCCTGCCTGACGCCAAATTTGGCGATAAGGTTCTGACAAAATTCATGAACAACCTGATGATCGACGGCAAGAAGTCGGTCGCAGAGCGCATCGTTTACAACGCGTTTGACCGCGTTGAGAACAAGGTGAAGCGCGCTCCTGTCGAAGTGTTCCACGAAGCGCTCGACAACATCAAACCGTCGGTCGAGGTTCGCTCGCGCCGGGTTGGTGGTGCAACCTACCAGGTTCCGGTCGAAGTGCGCCCCGAGCGCCGCGAAGCACTGGCCATCCGCTGGCTGATCACCGCTGCGCGCGGCCGCAACGAAAACACCATGGAAGAACGCCTCGCCGGTGAACTGCTGGACGCCGTACAGTCCCGCGGTACTGCCGTTAAGAAGCGCGAAGACACCCACAAGATGGCCGAGGCGAACAAAGCCTTCAGCCATTACCGCTGGTAATTCTAGAGGCTTATCCAAATGGCACGCGAATATCCGCTCGAACTATACCGTAACTTCGGTATCATGGCGCACATCGATGCAGGCAAGACGACCTGCTCGGAACGTATCCTGTATTATACTGGTAAATCCCACAACATCGGTGAGGTGCACGATGGTGCAGCCACCATGGACTGGATGGAGCAGGAACAGGAACGCGGCATCACTATCACATCGGCTGCGACCACCACCTTCTGGGAACGCACCGAAGACGGTGAAACTGCTGACTCGCCCAAGCACCGCCTGAACATCATTGACACCCCCGGCCACGTTGACTTCACCATCGAAGTTGAACGCTCGCTGGCGGTTCTCGACGGTGCTGTCTGCGTTCTGGACGCAAACGCCGGTGTTGAGCCCCAGACCGAAACCGTGTGGCGTCAGGCTGACCGCTACAAGGTTCCGCGTATGGTGTTCGTCAACAAGATGGACAAGATCGGCGCAGACTTCTTCAACTGCGTTGCAATGATCGAAGACCGTACTGGCGCACGTGCTGTTCCGGTTGGTATTCCGATCGGCGCAGAGACCGAGCTGGAAGGCCTGATCGACTTGGTCACCATGGAAGAATGGCTGTGGCAGGGCGAAGACCTGGGCGCAAGCTGGGTCAAAGCACCGATCCGTGACAGCCTGAAAGACATGGCTGACGAATGGCGCGGTAAGATGATCGAAGCGGCCGTCGAAATGGACGACGACGCGATGATGGAATACCTGGAAGGCAATGAGCCCGACGTTCCGACCCTGCGCGCCCTGCTGCGTAAAGGTACTCTGGAAATCGCGTTCGTTCCGGTTCTGGGTGGTTCGGCGTTCAAGAACAAAGGCGTTCAGCCGCTGCTCAACGCTGTGATCGACTATTTGCCCAGCCCGCTGGACGTTGTCGACTACATGGGTTTCAAACCCGGCGACGAGGAAGAAGTTCGTGACATTCCGCGCCGCGCGGATGACGATATGGCGTTCTCGGGCCTGGCGTTCAAAATCATGAACGACCCCTTCGTTGGCTCGCTGACCTTCACCCGGATCTACTCGGGCACCATGAACAAAGGTGACTCGATCCTGAACTCGACCAAAGGTAAGAAAGAGCGCATCGGTCGTATGATGATGATGCACTCGAACAACCGGGAAGAGATCGAAGAAGCGTTTGCTGGCGACATCATCGCGCTGGCGGGTCTGAAAGACACCACCACCGGTGACACCCTGTGTGACGCCAAGGATCCGGTGGTTCTGGAAACCATGACCTTCCCCGATCCGGTGATCGAGATCGCGGTCGAGCCCAAGACCAAGGGCGACCAGGAAAAGATGTCACAGGGTCTGGCCCGTCTGGCCGCAGAAGACCCGTCCTTCCGCGTGGAAACTGACCTGGAATCAGGTCAGACCATCATGAAGGGCATGGGCGAACTTCACCTGGACATCCTGGTTGACCGTCTGAAGCGCGAGTTCAAGGTCGAGGCCAACATCGGTGCGCCGCAGGTGGCCTATCGTGAAACCATCTCGATGCCGGTCGAGCACACCTACACCCACAAGAAACAGTCGGGTGGTTCGGGTCAGTTCGCCGAGGTCAAGCTTGAGATCACTCCGACCGAGCCGGGCGAAGGCTACTCCTTCGAGTCCCGCATCGTTGGTGGTGCCGTTCCAAAGGAATACATTCCGGGTGTCGAAAAAGGCATCCAGTCGGTTATGGACAGCGGCCCTCTGGCTGGCTTCCCCGTGATCGACTTCAAGGTTGCCCTGCTGGACGGTAAGTTCCACGACGTTGACTCGAGCGTTCTGGCGTTCGAAATCGCGGGTCGCATGTGTATGCGTGAAGGCATGCGCAAAGCCGGCGCGAAATTGCTGGAACCAATCATGAAGGTCGAAGTGATCACTCCGGAAGAATACACCGGTGGTATCATCGGCGACCTGACCTCGCGTCGTGGCCAGGTGTCTGGTCAGGAGCCGCGCGGCAACGCAATCGCGATCGACGCATTCGTTCCGCTGGCGAACATGTTCGGCTACATCAACACCCTGCGTTCGATGTCGTCGGGCCGTGCCCAGTTTACCATGCAGTTCGACCATTACGATCCGGTTCCGCAGAACATCTCGGACGAGATCCAGGCGAAATACGCATAAGCGAAGATTTGAGGGAGCTCGGTTCACGGGCTCTCTTCATTACCGAAAAAGGAGGCCATCATGGCAAAGGAAAAGTTTGAGCGTAATAAGCCGCACGTCAACATCGGCACGATTGGCCACGTTGACCACGGCAAGAC
>NZ_JBXWNR010000021.1:0-56147 GCF_059610465.1 Ruegeria sp. CDSC085
TAATCAATCCAGACAGATGAGCCAGATCCTCTCTTAGATTACGCCGCCATCTGTCCCAAAATCCCTGACGACGGACACGATGGCGTACGGTCGCTGCGGAAGGCCGTGATCCGGTCAAGGAGCGTGAAGCAGAGGCACGTGCGGCGCGGCGGGAAGATGTTTCACTTGCGGTTCTGACTGCAGATGCATTCGAAGCGCGAAAGGCTGAACTCAAAGGCGATGGAAAAGCAGGGCGTTGGCTCTCACCGCTAAATGGGCATGTACTGCCCAAGCTTGGAAAGGTGCCAATAACAGACATTGACCAGCGCGACATTCGCGACACCCTGGCCCCAATCTGGCACACAAAAGCCGACACAGCGCGCAAAGCAATGAACCGGCTAAACATTGTCTTTCGCCACGCGGCCGCGCTTGGATTGGACGTTGACCTTCAGGCAACAGAAAAAGCCAAAGCGTTGTTGGGAAAGTCACGTCACAAGCCGAAACACATCCCAGCGATGCTGTGGAGCGATGTCCCTGCCTTCTACTCAAGCTTAGAGGAACCCTCGCTCACGAACCTCGCTATGAGGTTGCTCATCCTAACCGGTGTTCGCTCTAAACCTTTGCGCTTTATCAGGCTCGAACAGATTGAAGGAGACGTCTGGACTATACCCGGTGAGGCCATGAAAGGTCGAAAAGGGGCAACAAGTGATTTCCGTGTGCCGCTTTCGCAGGAAGCGCAACGAGTTATCGACCTTGCCCTACCGCATTCCAGAAATGGTTTCCTTTTTCCGAATACACGGCAGGGCGTGATCTCTGATATGACGCTCTCAAGGATGATGGAGCGTCGCAAATTGGACGCCCGCCCGCATGGCTTCCGCAGCAGTCTTCGCGACTGGCTGGCTGAAGCCACCGACGCACCTCACGAAGTAGCGGAAGCAATGCTGGGACACGTAACTGACTCTGGTGTCGTTCGAGCTTACAGACGCACAGATTTTCTTGAGCAGCGTAGGGTGTTGAGCGAGCAATGGGCGAGCTACGTGTGCGGTGGAACTAGGGAAGTCGTGTCTTGCGTCTCAACACGGTAATTAACGCTAGCCGGGACCACTCTAAATACAGTGGCTGAGCAAATCTAAACAGCTACATATTGAATTACACCAATTAGTCCGCTAACATTGGAACTGTTGCTGCGCAAGATGTGCAGCTCGTCTTCCCCGACACGGGGGCACCCATTGGTGGGACGAGCGGCCGTTTGCGATCATTCTGGCTTTCGTCCCGAGTAAGAAAGGACGACTGTCACAATGAGCACATTCACGGCGACTTCCGCAAAATACCTGACCCTAATGGAACTTCGCGAGAAGCTCGGGAACCGTTCTCGTTCATCCATTTATGCCGACCTAGCTGCAGAGCGGCTTCCCAAACCCGTCAAACTGGGTGGTCGATTGTTGTGGATCGAAGAGGAAATCGATTCCCACCTCCGCGCTCTGCGCGATGGCGACATATGCTAATCGCGCGCAGTGGAGGATCCATTATGGTCGATCGCTTCGATACATCGACAATAGCTAACATCACTTGTGACGCTGTAAGCCCAAGGGAACTTGGAAAGCTGCGGAAGGTTACTTACGATGAGTAATTTCAACGCCAAACGTGCCCGCACAAAACGTCCCTGCCCACTTTGGGTAGACGCATTCCAGCGTGATACTCAACCCCTCGCAGCCGATGAAGTTGGCGCCTACATGCTTATTCTCATGGCGATGTGGGTGCGCGAAACATGTGATTTCCCTGATGATGACCGCCGTCTAGCGGCGGTCTCCAGGGTATCTTTCCGCCTCTGGAGGTCACGCATCGGGCCTGCCATCAGGGAGTTCCTTGAAACCGACAATGGCGTCCTAATTTCCCGCCGGTTGCGAAAAGAAGCTGCTTACGTCGAACGCCATTGCAAGACTCAATCCGACCGGAAATCGGGGAAAAAAACGGGTAACCCATTGGGAAATAAAGGAACACTATCAACCGAGGGAAAATCCGAGGTTGCAACCGTGGATACCCCCACGGACAAACCTACCCAACTACCCAACAACCCAAATATTACCATTCCTGACGGAATGGACGGCAACGCCGTCGATGCGACAGATGTCGTTTGGTCGAAATGCAAAGATTGGCTGGTTTCGCAAGGTGTCGATGACCGGCAGGCCCGCAGCGTCATTGGCAAGTGGCTAAAGAGGAGTTCAGCCAGCAAGGTTCGGGCGGCCTTCATTGACGCCTACCACGCCGAAACCGGCGACCCGATCCCTTACATCACCGCAATTCTCGGCAAGCCTGCACAGCCTACTACGGCTGAACTCATGACGATGGCGAAGGAGGTAAATGCAAGACGATGACCATGTTCGACCGCAAGCGGCGGGAAACCTTCCTGACCGACAAGATCACCGGCTATCTCGACCGCAAGGCCCCGCCTCGCAGCCTCGGAGCTCAAGCCCAGGCCGACGAGATGGCCTCACTGGTTCGTTGCTTCATGCGTTTTGCACCGAAAGACGGTTACAAGGATTGGTGGCCCAACTTCGAGGATCGGCTTGACGAGGATGCCAAGACCCGCGCGTGGCCCACCACCGGAGAAATTAAAGCGGCGGCAGTGGCAATTACCGGCCCGTCCTCCCGGCGCATTGCCGAGGGCAACGAGTTTGACCCTCTGGATGTGAACGCAAAGCGTATGCATGCTGGTGAGCCGGTGTCTGATGACTATCTCTATGGGCGCCTTGCTGCCGAATTGGTGGCAAATGGGAAAGTCAGTGAAGCCCAGATGCGCCGCTATCGCGTGGCGTTTATCTTTCGGCTCAAAGAAACCTACGACGTACCTATTGCGTTGGCGAAAGTTGCCGAGTTCGAGGCCCGCCATGCCGCTGCAGAGGCCGCTGCGCATGAACTCTCTGAGCCGCGCGCCTTGCCCGAGCCGCAGCCCAAGATAATACCCAGACACAAATGGGAAGGTGCAGCATGAGCGCAATGTCAAAACTAGCCTCTATGGAAAGCAAGGGGACCGGCGGCACCCCCTTCGCCTCGCGCCCATCATGGGGTTTGCCAACTATGTTAACAAATGTTGGTGTTTTCTGATGGGGCGACCGACCAATTTTGAGAAGAAATTCCGTGCGCGCTTTCAAGGTGACCCCATTGATTGGCGTGAAATTCGATTATGTTGGCGGCCGTGCCCAGCAGAGGCGCACAAGCACCCAAACTATCGGAGGGACTGCTCACAGTGCCGCGGTGCAAACTGCAAACGGATGGCGGAGCTAGGCTTGAATGATGCCGGGGAACCACTGCCTAAACTAAAGCGCCCAACGTGCGGCGCAAAAACCCGAGCAGGGGGCCAATGTCAGGCCCGGGTAATAACTGGAAAGCGGCGTTGCAGGTTGCATGGTGGTCTTAGTACAGGCCCGAAGGGGAAGCGAAGAGTTAAAGCCAATCTTGAACCAGAGGGCGCCTGAAGAGAGGCGTTGTGATACTTCTGGAGATTAATGGTACTCGCTCGGTTATCTGCTACGGTGTAGGCGTTCGTTCCTTCAGAAACGTTTTAATGAAGAAGCTGGACCAGGATATTTCTCTAACGGTGATCTTTTGGAGTCAATTTAACGATGCGTGAGATCTTACGCCGGATTTGCGAACTACAAACCGATTATTCTTCTAAGAATACTCCGGAAATGCAGGAGCGTGGAAACCTTGTACGCCAGGTCCTAACCGGCGAGCTTCGAGAGCTTCAGATTACGCTGAGCGAAGCTCTTGGCCCATTCGGCAGCGACTTCCACGTGGATGCCTCGGATGGGATCGGCAACAAAACAGAGCTCCCATGGGTACGGTTTTGCTCCAAAGAGATGTCCCCAAAGCCGACCGATGGCTTCTATGTCGTTCTGCATTTTTCGACGGATGGCTCGGGCGTAAATATCGCAGTAGGGTGCAGTTCTTCGAAGTTTCATAACGGCTATTCGATTGTCTTGCCGCCGGAAGACCTCGCCAAGCGCACCGAGTGGGCTAGACGCATGGTCCTGGAAGATCGTGGCTCATTGGACCCGTTCACAGATTCCAACGATTTTGGCGCGCGTCTGCGACTTCCAAAATCATTTCAGGACGCAAGCGCACTCGTGAAGAAAATCGACTACAATGAGATAAACGACCGGGTGGTGACGGAGCACCTTGTCCAAGCCGCTCAAATGCTCAGGACTATATATTCTGCCCAACGTCAAGGCCGCGAGCTATCCCCTGCCGATCAGACCGAGCTTGATATTCTGAGCATCACTAGGCCGACATCCACTATAGCCAAGAGCCAGGGCTTTGGATTGACAGCCAACGAGCGCAAGGCCGTAGAGCTTCAGGCAATGGCGATGGCCGAAGACTGGCTTCGAGAGCACGGCTACAAGCCCAAAGACACCTCAGACAAAAAACCCTACGACTTCGAAGCCAAGAAGGGCGAAGACGTCATCTTTGTTGAAGTCAAAGGTACGACAAGCGATGCTGCCGAGGCGATCGCCATGACACACGGAGAAGTTGCCCTTCACCGAGACAAGAAAGGCCAGACGGCGCTAATAATCGTGACGGGCATACGCCTTGAGAAGGATGGAACGAGCCCAAAGGCATCAGGCGGCATACTTGAGCCGCTGATCGGCTGGAACATAGATGATTGGAGCCTTCAGCCAACGGCATATCGTGTTGCCCGCACAGCCAAGGCGTGAGCACTCGCGTGCCAAGCGTACGAGAAACTGGCATTATTGTAAGATACCGAAACTATTTTTCATCTCGAAAATGCTCACCCCATAACGGCGTCTTAGTCGGTCCAGCAATACTCGTCACAAGTGCCACCAATAGTCTTCCTTTCTGCCATCACCATTGCCCTACTCTTCATTTACTGGCTATGAGTCCTGAGCCTAATCTGCAGAGGAAACGTCGAATTTGTCGAAGTACAATCCCAACCACTATGTCGACCCAATCTATGACGCGGCCCGTAAGTGGAGCGAAAGATCCCTTGCGAGCGGGTTGTCAGTTCTTTCCGATAAAGAAGAGTTGTGGACCCGCGCCTTTCTAGACGAGCTGGACCAACGCTTTGTAAACAACCCCGACGTCGGGGAAGGAGACTTCCTTTCGAAGTTGAAAGCACAGCTATCCGAAGGCACCAACGGGTGCCGTCAACTGATGGCTGAGCTCCTGTGGATTATGCTTCTTTTCCCTTCCAACGTAGGGGCCGCAAAAAAACGGGAGAATGTACGTGCGATTTGGTCATGGTCTGGCGAAGACCTCAGTGCGGACAAAGCAATGCTTTCGGATCAAGTGCTCGAGGGAATTGGCTCGGGCGGGGTCGCCTTCAATACCTATCGTTGGCTCGAGATCAGCTTTTTGATCGGTGCTTTGCGAGATTTTATGCGGCGAGAAGAGTTGGAGCGTAGATCTCTTCTTAATGACCCGTGGGCGTTTTCAAGCTGGCTGAGCAGCCTTCCCGAAGCAAGGAAACGACAATTAATCCACATCCTGCCACACTTGCTGTTTCCCGACACTTTCGAGCGAATCAGCTCCGAGGGAGACAAGCGCCGGATCCTCGCCGGCTTCGGAGACACGCCAGAGAAGGAGATACGGAAGTGGAACACTGTCGAGATCGACCGTGCCTTACTCGAACTGCGCCGTCGGCTTGAAGACGAGAATGACACGAACATCGATTTCTACCAGGATGAGTTCGAGGCCCAGTGGAAGAACCAGACAAATAACTGGCTCCTCAGTTGGAACCCTTCCAGATGGAACTGGGAAACGCTCGCGATCGATCGCGCTAGAACCATCAATGGAGATAAAGCTGACAACCGTTGGCGCTGCAACTCGAGCAAGCCGCGTGAGGGCGACCGCGTCTTCCTTGTTCGTACCGGAAAGCCCCCGAAAGGCATCGTGGCAGTAGGAAAGGTCACGCGCGCGCCCTACGAAGCCGAACACTGGGAACAAGCCCGCGCCGACGCTTGCGAGACGACGCGCTTTGTTGACGTGGCGTTCGACTCCGTCCGCGATGCAACAACGGACCAGATCGTCCCTCTGGAAGAGTTGCGGAGCTGTGAACCCGGCCAGGAATGGAGCCCACAGTCTTCCGGGATCGAGGTCAAGGCAAAGGCAGCCCGGACTCTGGAGCGCCTATGGAAAGCGCTGCCACCGATCTTATCCGGCGCTACCACGTTAGGGGGTGACGCCGGAACTGGAGGCGCGTCTTCAAAGAAAGTCACGCCGCCCCTAAACCTTATTCTATACGGCCCTCCGGGTACTGGCAAAACGCATCGCCTGAAAAACGAACATCTGCCGCGATACCAGGACGGCGCTGCAGATCGCTTCGAGTTCGTGACTTTCCATCAGAGCTATGCGTACGAGGACTTCGTTGAGGGCATTCGACCCGTCACGGAGAACGGCACGGTCACCTATGAGGTACGGCCAGGGGTGTTGAAGCGGCTTTGCGATCGGGCTCGGCGCTCGCCGGACAAGCGGTTCGCGCTCTTCATCGACGAAATCAATCGCGGGAACGTCGCCAAGGTTTTCGGAGAGCTGATCACGCTTCTCGAGGTGGACAAGCGGATCGGCACTGATGCCTCGGGAAACCGATTGGCGAACTGCCGGGGCCTAGAAGTGACATTACCTTACTCGGGTCAGCGTTTTGGGGTTCCCGCGAATGTCGACGTGATTGGCACCATGAATACCGCAGACCGGTCCATCGCTCTTCTCGACAGCGCCCTGCGGCGCCGTTTCCGGTTCGAAGAGCTTACGGCGAAGCCCGAACTCCTTGAATCGATCGACGATGGCGAGGGCAGCGCGATCGATCTGCGTCAGCTTCTGCAAGCCATGAATGCCCGCCTGTCCCGCCTTCTGCATCGCGACCAGACCCTGGGCCACAGCTACTTCTACCATGTGAAATCGTTCGACGAACTGCGCCGTGTCTTAGCCCGGGAGATTCTGCCCTTCCTGCAAGAGGCTTTCTACGACGACTGGCGGCAAATCCGATACGTCCTCGCCGACCAGGCCGTAGAGGAGGAGCTACAATTGATCCGGGCGCGCACCCAGAGCGCTGCCATTCTCTTTCCCAAGGCCGACCCTGCCGAAATCGGGGACGGTGAGGCGTTCGAGGTAATTCGGGAAGACGAGATCACTCCGGACGCGATCCGCAAAATCTACGAGCCACCAGAATGAGGCCCCTGACCTTCCGAGAGAGGGAGGGCGTCAGCATCGGCCCGGCCGGCGAGATAAGTGAGCTCGAGGCAGAAGGCATAGCGAAACTCGCCGGACGTCTGCCAGCGGGCGCCCTCGCGTGGGGCCACCGCACGCTGAAGTTCGGACCGTTCTGCGGGGTCCTGCAAACCGAGCAACTGGCGATCGAGGTACTGCCCAAAATCGAGCATGGCAGCGATAGCAGCGAAGACATGCGAGGCCTTCTGGTGGCCATGCTTGCGCGTGCTGGAGAGCTCGGATCGAAGCGCGTGGGCGATGCCGGCCTCGGGCAACAGCACAGCCACCTGCTGGACGTCTTCATCGAGGATTTCTGCAGCCAGGTTAAATCCGCGCTCCGAGGCGGGGCCATTGCCCGTTATTCGGAAAGGACAGAGAACCTCAATGCCATCCGGGGACGGCTTGAGCTGACCGAGCATCTCCGCGCGAACGCGTTCGACCGTTCTCATCTGCTTTGTCGCTTCGACGAACGCAGCATCGACAACCCATACAATCAAGCGCTGAAGGGCGTACTTCGGATCCTTCTCGGATTCGCTCTGAGCCCACGGACCCGCGCGAAGGTGACGGCGTTCCTTCACCGCTTTGACGAGGTTGGCGATATTAAGGTCAGGGCTCGCGACATCGACGGTCTCCGCCTTGACCGGACCATCCGGCACTGGGAGCCAGTATTTGCGCGGGCCCGATGGCTACTGTCAGGCCTCTATCCGGATGTTCGCACCGGAGACGCTGCTGGTTCGGCGCTACTGTTCAACATGGAGAAGCTCTTCGAGGCAGTTCTCGGACTGCGCATCCGGCATGCCTATCAGACGTGGGATAGTGGTCGCCTTTCTGTGGGGCTGCAGAGCCCCGTGAAGAACCTCGCGACGGCGGGCTTCCAACTGCGCCCCGACATCACCATTCAGAGCGAAGTTGAGACTGTCGCCATTCTCGATGCCAAATGGAAGCGCCTAAATCTCGGCGACGCGAACTCCGGCGTCTCGAGCGGCGACGCGTATCAGATGAACGCCTACGCCGCCCGCTACCGGTGCAAACAATTAGCGCTCGTCTACCCCGCTTCTGGGGACTGTCCACCGGGAAAGATCAGCGAGTTCGTGCTCATAACTGAAGAGCGTCCAAAGCTTGAGGTCATCGCGGTAGATGTTCGAGAGCTCGCTTTTGGCAATGGGATGCCGCCTGGTATTGATGGAATGATCCCGATCGAGCCCCACTGGAAACAACGCTCATCACAGACAGTAATTCACACAACGATATGAAATACTGGCGGCAGGCACGTTCAGCGCGATCCAGGAACTGCTCGAGGCGGTCAGATAAACTGAACGGCACGAAAGCCGCCAGTTACGATTGATCCTAAAGAACAAAGGGTGGCCGCCCACTTTGAGCCGCCTGACACTGCGGTTTCACCAAAAGTCTCATTTTGGGAAGGGCCGCCGTAGCGCGACGTTTAGAACGTGCCTGGCACATGCTGAAGTGCAACCTTTTTGGGACATTCCAGGGCTTCATACCAAAAAACGACGCATTATTTCTGAGTAAATTTCGCCAAAGTTTCCCTGTTACTCAAAAATTGTGAGCCATATATTGAGTTCAGAAGTTTTGGAGACCCAAATGCCCATCAAACCTGAGACACTCAAGAAGCTGCGTGGCGATCTGTCCCAAGAGGCCCTTGCGGAAAAGGCAGCTGTGTCCCGCAAGACCATTAGCCGAATAGAGAACGGCGATGCCGATCCCGAGAAAACCCGGCTGGTAACTGTGGAGCGCCTGGCCAAGGCACTCGGGACTACGGCGGAAAAACTAGCGGCCGACCCAGGCGAAGAAAGCGTAAACGAAGCGCTGCTGCGCGGCTGGGGATACAGAAAAATCAACACATTTCTGCACGGCGACACTGCACTTTCACTTGCGCTAGTCGAGCAGAAATATGGAATTTCGGCCAAGAGGCAGCTCGACATGGCGCCCCTGTTTGCTGCTCTTCTTGCTGAGATGAGCTTGCGCGATCGGGGTCAGAAGCTCGAAGAACTGTCGAACGCATTTGAGGAATACTCAGCCAGCCTTCCGCCACACTTACAGCATGGTGAGGTAGCGCGCAGCGATTTCGACAATGCGTACTACGACGAGAAGGAATCCATCGCGGCAAGAGACCTCTTTGGTCAACAAATTCAGAAATCAGCCGAGAAACACAGCTATGCTGTCTGGCCGTTTGATCCAGAGGAAGGAAACCCGTTCGTAGACTTCCTCCGGGCGATGGCAAAGTCACTCGATTTGAACATCCGAGATAGCTGGGATGATAGACCTCGCATCCTTGAGGACGGCCTGCCCGAAGCGGCATGTGTCTTGCACGAGCAAGTTCAGGAAATCTGCGGCGACAACGAGTGGGCTCGTCTTGCTCTTCAGCACGGATACGCTCGCATACGCGACATCCCAAAAGACCTCAGCGCGCCCGAGCAGCTGAACGAACGAGCGGACTGGTTAGAGTCGAAATACCCAGCAGGACTTCGGCGCGAGAGAGAACAACAGATGGCTGAGCTCTTCAGCCAGGCACCTGATCTCAAACTTCCTTCTAGCGGAGGCAAAAATGCTTGATTTCTGCAGAACGTGTCACGCCGAAAGGCGACTGAACCAGAGGGGCATCCGGCCGTGCGATGTGGACTTGCTTCTAAAATCAGCAACCCAGGTTTCGCCGGATGCGTATTTCCTTACGAATAGCGACGTGGAGAGGGAGATGCTTCGCCGAAAGCAAGAAATTCAACAACTTGAGACGCTTCGCGGGATCAAGTTTGTCGTCGAGGGCGACACCTTGATCACCGCGTACCGCTCAAAACAATCTAATCAAAGACGTACCCTACGAAGTGGGAGGGAAACCAAATGAACATCGGTGAGAATTTTCTGATGGAGTTGTCGCATTCTACGGTGGCGTTACTGATGTCGCAACGGCTTCATGACGCAGAAACAGCCGACCAGGTCATCCGGCGGCACATCAAGTGCGGCAGCGAAAGCAACGGGCGAATAAAAGCGGCCCCAAAAGCTGCACACACTCATACGCCTCAAAAAACAAAGTCTATGAAGACTGGAATCTACACAGGTGAGGTACTTGGCAGAGAGATTGCGTCCGACACACTGGCATCCTTCTTTGCAGAGGTAATCGATACTATCCACGATGTTGCTCCTGAGGAAGTTGCGAACTTGGCACAAATGCGGGCGCGAACGCGGGCATATGTGGCCAGCACCGGTGCTGCCGTTCATGCCGGTCGAACTGACCTGCCCACGAAGAAGACGTCATCGGGATGGTATGTGAGTGAGAACATAGGCCGGAAAGACTTGGTTAGAGCCCTTGAGGCGCTCTGCCGGGCCGCCGGCCTGTCCTACGGCCGCGACATTCGTTTCGGTCACGAAAACTAGGGAAAGGAGACAATACGGTTTGACGAAGAAGGGTTTCTTTTCCGGCTCTGATGTTGATTCCGCCGAGATGGCCCGCCGCCTGCGCGACAGCCTATTGCCACGCGACCATGCAATGAGTCTACTCCGTCACACCTTGCTCGATCAGCAACTCGACGCCATCAAACGTACCCTGCGCAGCCATGAGGAAGCACGTGAAGCTGAGGCATACCGATTGGATGTGCTCGACACCGATCCAAGCTGGGGCGGCGATCATGACGGAGGGCTTGATAGCCTCCGAGACGAACGTTTCTGGCAGATGACCTTCCAAGCCTCGGCACACAGCATGGCCGCAGTCGGCATGCTCGCTCCCTTTATAGAGTCGCTGTTCGTCTCTATCTTTGATGGGCTGAAGGGCAAGATCGAGTTTCCAACAGATCACCCCAGGGTAAAGCTCAGAAAGCACGAGGTCTGGAATCCTCAGTTTTACCAAGGCTCTAAGGGTGCCCGGGGTGACCTGTTGCAAGGCATAGGTCAGCTGTCTGACGTCACGGGGCTCAAGCCATTCCTGCCAACACAGACACAGACCGCGCTCGAAGCGCTTTTCCGGTATCGCAATAACATGTTCCACAATGGCTTCGAGTGGCCCGATGACAAGGTTAGCACCTTCTCCGACGAATCGAAGAAATGGCCCGAGGGCTGGTTCGACCTTGCCCGCCGAGGTGACAAGCCCTGGCTCTTCTACATGACGCCTTACTTCTGCGCACATTGTGTCGACCTGATTGACGGCCTCATCGACGGCACCGGTCGGTATTTAAAGGAGCGCAGGCTGTAGTCTAGCAGTGAAAATGGTCGATGATTTTGTCTGCTGGCTGATTGGTGCCCTGGCTGCAGCACCAAACCCGGTAAACACGGTAAACCCGGCACACCCCACCCCATGAACGGCTTTTGTGTAAGTAGGTATGTGGTCCTTCGTCGCTCCTTCGTTTCCAACAGCGAGACGAAGATCCGCTCCGGGCTCGATGCCGTCGTTCGCTACACAGAGTACAAGTGACCACAGCGCGGAAGACCGGACTGTTGAACCAGTATGGCATCTATGCCGTTCATCGCCCAAACCGCATATAAATTGGCGCTTTAGCAAAAGAAATTGGCCGCAAATCAAAAGCCCGCTTCAGACTAAAGCCACACGTTACTAAGACAATGGAGGAACAGTCGCGCAGTGACTTGTTTCACTAAAGGATAGATGCAAGGCATCGAGTTAGCTTTTGCAATACCTCATTTGCCAAAGGGGCATCTGTAGCAGGGATAGATAAATCTATATAAATCAGATACTAAGTGTTATTATGACGTCGCTCATTTTACAATTCAACCAATCGAAATGCACGGGTATAAAAGAGGGTTTCTCAGAATGAACGTCTCTCTGGCGCCACAACACGATAAGCTCGAAGCTGATCCACCGGGATTTTCCCGAATGCTTTTGGTGGACACGAACATCTTTAAGGGCGTTATCGGAGAAGTGCCGCTGGACGACAACGTGTTGATCACGGGTACAAATGCGGCCGGCAAGACGTCTGTCATTCAAGCTCTTCCCTTGGGGTTCGGCCTTTCCCCACAGAAGCTTTCACGCAAGGCACAGGACAAAACTTTCTTCGGGCATTATCTGCCGCGAACGACCTCATATATCGCATTTGAATATCGCAACCGTGCTGGTTCCAAACGCGCGGTGATCATGCATCTCGCGACCACTGAGGAAAAGCTGGTCTACCGATTTGTGCGTTCTGAGCTCTATGAAAACATGTTCGTGACTAACGATGGTAAATTCGTCGAGTTTAGCGATCTCGCCAAACACTTGCGCGACCAGGGCTATCAGATCGCATCACGACAAATCACGACTCAGGTCGAGTATCAGACAATCATTCAAGGCTTGCCCATCGAAAACCCGCGTCGGAACGATGTCGTGCAATTGCAAGCAGATTACGCGTTGGCACCGCCGCGTACGCCTCTAATAAATGTGGAGAATGTCATTTTCTCTATGCTCAAAAAAGACGGCAGCCTTCGCGCACTGGAAGACATGGTGGCCGAACAGGTACTGAGAGGCGAGCGGCGCATCAAACTGGGCGGAAAACGCGAAAGCCTTGCCAGCTGGCCAAAACGCTTTCGATCCTATCGTGATGTAATGGCGAAAGAAGGCGATGTTTTGCGCCTTGTCGCCAAGAATACCGTTCTGGAAGAGGCGCTCCGGCGCCGCAAAGAGGTCCTGTCGGAAATGCGTGGGCTGCTCAACGATCTTGACGAGCAGCTTGAGACTTTGTCGAAAACCCTGTCTCGGCAAGAGCTGGCTTTCCAGGAGGCGGAAAATGCCCATGCGGCCGAACGGGAGGCCGCCCGAAAAGTGCTGTCGCAGGCAGAGGTTGAACTCAACACGGTGTCAGCTGAAGTGAAGCGCCTCACAGAAAAATATGCGCGGTTCATGGATGACAACATCGAGACCAAGGCGGCGGAATTTGCGCGCCTGTCTGAGTTCGAAGACGCGGCCCGCCAAGTCTCGGAACGCCTAACCGCACTCAAAAGCGAATTGTCAGATCTCACCAGCCGCTATGACACGCTCAAAGAGGAGCGGCGAGAGACAGCTGATAACGCCCTCAAAGAGATCGCGCTCGACCGGAGCAGGTCCGAGGAAGGACGCCGGGCCAAACGCGAGGCGATTGAAACACGTCGGCAAGAGAGTCGCAGGCGCGCGGAAGAAGATTATGCGCCGCAAATAACGGCGGCATCGGACAAACTAAAAACAGCGGCGTCGGCTGTCGGGGCGGCAGAGGAAGCCACTAAGAACCCCACTGTCGACGATGCAGTTCTAGAGCGCGTCGCCGAGGCGCAACAGGAAGTCGATACGCATCAGGCTGCCTATAACGCGGCCGTTGAACAAAAGGCGCCCCTGCAAGCCCAAGAAACTGCTGCCAAATCAGAAGTTACAAAAGTCGACCGTGAGATCGAGCGCCAATCTCAATCCAAATTGCGTCTGGAAAAAACGCGCGAAGAACTGGAGGTCTCTAAATCCCCCTCTGATGGAACGCTGCTTGCGTTCCTGCGTCGTCAGCGACCGGATTGGGGCGATACTCTCGGGCGTGTGCTGAGAGAAGATCTGCTCAGTCGGACAGATCTTAGTCCAAAGGATCTTGGGGCAGAAGAGAACGTTTTTGGGCTCGACCTTGATCTGGAAGATGTGGACCCGCTTCAGCAGGCGGATCTGAGCGTGATTGAACTCAACATCGGCCGCTGCACGGCGGATATTGGAGAGATGGAGCAGAACATTGCGACCTCCAAAAGGAAGCGCGATGAAGCCTCTACGCGTTTGAGAGAGATCCAGCGCAAATCTAGTGAACTTGATGTGAACACTAGCATTTTGGCACGCAAGCTAAAGGATGCCAGAGGACATCTGTCAAACTGTCAAGCATCGCATATGACCGCCTTGGAAACTGCTCGCGAGGCGGCCATCACTAGGTTGCAGGAAGCTCAGGAGGCACAGGCCCGGGCGGAGCGCGAAAAGGCGGACCTGGAGGCGGAGCGCGCAAAAGATCTTGCCGGATATGACCAGCGGCACCGTGAGGAATTGGAAGCGCTGGAAGAAGAAATCATGCGGACCACACAGGCGCTGTCCGAACGGGAGACGCGAATCCGCAATTCACGCGAGGCGGCTCTTAAAGAGCTCGATGAGGAACGTGCGAAAGCCCTCCGCGAGAATGGCGTGGACCCACAAACCCTGCAAGATCTCGAAAAACGTGCAAAGGTGCATCGCGACGCAGTTGCCCGCGTGCGGGCGATGGAAAAAACGGTGGTGGCATGGCGCAGTTTCCTCGCCGAAGACTGGTCCCGTGTGGATGGTTGCCGAGCGGAGGCGGAAAATCACAAGGTGACCGTCGGACGGCTGAGCCAGGCGTTGGAGCAGCTGATTGAGAGTTGGACGCGTAAACGCATGGGGCTTAAGCGCGAGATCGATCAGACCGGGAAAGACCTATCTGCCTTGCGGGAAAACAAGTCAAAGCTGGAAATCCGCCTTCAGCAAAACGCTGAAGAACGGCTGGAACCTGTACGCACGTCACGGACGGTGGATACGCTTTTGAGCGTCTTGAACGATGCCGAGCGGGAGCGCAACACGCTGACTCAGGAAATCCGAAACGGTGTAAAAGACGTGGCGCGGATCTTCATGGCCGAGCCGGGCAGCCCGCCGGAGCAGCACATCCAGCTCCGCAGGCAAGCTTTTCAGTCCTTTGCTGAGGGGCCTGAATGGTTGCCAGCGTTTGAAGATTGGTTCAACGAGCTGCATGAGCAACATCGGGACACCTTGCGCAACGACGCGCATTTCCATGCTGAAGAGTTCAAGAATAAGTATCAGATGCTCAAGCGTACCGACGAACGGATAACTGACGAGAACCGCTTGTTGCAGCGCAGCCTGAGTCAGAACATCGCGACAGACGTCGTTGAAGACATTCAAATTAAGATAGAATCCGGCATCAAGGAACTTGAGTTTCTACCTGCTCTTGAACGGATCTCCGAGCTGCATGAGGACTGGACGCGCTCCGGTGAAGACTTGCCGCCGAATCTGTTTACCGAGGCGCTGAGCGACCTCTTGGAGTATTGGAGCGTCAACGACGGCATAACCGCGGACTTGCGCCAGCAAATCCGATTGAGAGGGCATGTAGTTGAAAACGGGATAAAGCGGGACTTCCACGCTTCAACCGACCTTGCGGACATTTCCTCAAATGGCGTGTCGTACCTCATCCTTACAACGATCCTAGTTGGCTTCATCAATATTGTGCGCGGAAAAAAACCAGTTCAGATGGTCTGGGCTCTCGACGAGTTGGGAAATATCGACAGCAGAAATGTGCGTAATCTGCTGGAGATGCTGAACGACAATGGGATCAATCTTGTTTCGGCCACGCCAAACGCCGATGTGGGTGTCCGAGAGCGGTTTGCACACCGCTTGCGGATTGTTAAGGACAAGACGCTTGGTCCTCGCTTGATGGAAGTCCGCGGGGCCGCGAAACCTTCTCATACCCTGGTGTGGTCGAAGGAAAGCCAGAATGAAATGCGGACCGTTCCTTCGCTGCCGATTTCTGTTGGCGGTAAGGGATGATCCATGTTTGCTGAAGCTGTAAATGCCTTGATGGACGGCCGTGTCATTTGCCATGTCACAGAGCCTGAGCTGTTTGACCACCTCTCGGACGCAGACAAACGGGAACGCATCAACACCTATGTGCGCCAAATCGGCTGGCGCGTTGTGGCCACGCACAACAAGTCGGGGTATTTTCTGGTTCCATCAAAACCCGGTGAGGCAACAGGCGCGAGTTTATCTTCTATGCACCGGAAAATAATGGGAGACGTGCGGCCCATGATCGATTTTCTGGCGCTCTGTCTAGCCGTTGGACAGACCGACAGCGTCCTACGTCCTGGCGACCGAATATACCCAGGCCAATATGCTTCCAGGATTGAATCCAGCTCGAAACTCTTTTCGGATCTGAAAACGCTCTATCCAAAACTCAGCAGAAGTACGGGCAAAAAGGACGCCGCGGATATGCTGAAAGCGGTTTTGAAAAACCTCGAACTGCGCGGGTATATGAAAGAAACAGACTATGAGGGCGACCGGAGCTACTATGAAGCGACTGGGATGGTCGACGCCTTTCATGATCTTGTGGATTTCCTGATCGCGAACACGCCGGAGGCGCAGGAAAGCGTAGACGAATTTATCCAGCAGGAAAGCTTGTTGTGAGTATCACAAGCGACATTCAAAGGTTTCTCAGCCTTCTCTCCCGTCATGGAGAGGTTATTGAAGATGTCTACCACGCAGGAGAGGTTCTAAGAACCGAAGAGAATGGTAATGCTGTTGACGCTCTTCACAAAGAACGGGTGTTAACACCTCGCGAAGAAGGCAGATATGGCCTGACACGTTCTCTTCGCGACGTTCTGGATGACTTGACCCAACGACAGAAGCGATTTGCGATTAAAGGCAATATCGGAGAGGAAATCGATCGACTTGAAAAACTTCTAACCGAGCTTGAGGCCGCTGCAGTGGAAGGTCGACATGAAGATGTAGACCGCAACACAGAGGATCTTGTCCAAAGCCTCTACGATGTACGCGAACTGGTGGATGCAGACATTCTTCAGTTTCACCAAGTGATGGCGAGTAAGTTCTCAGACGTGTCTTCTAACGATGAGAAAATGCGCCACAACGCGCACTATCTCGAACGCGCGGACCGCTTACGCAAAGCCCTCAACCGCCTCAACCGCACCGATATGCATGATCGATTTAATCGTAAGGATATCTCGCGGGCTGGGAATGTGTACCAAAGCTCCATTTCAGGGAGGATGGGGAATTGGTCACAAAGTCTGCTTGAGATCTCTGAGGTCTTTAACAGCTACATGTTTTCGTTTCGCAAAATCGAACATCACACCAGGAAGGTTAGAGCTTTTGCTAAGTTCTTGTCAGAGGGTGGTGAAGTGGACCTAGAGCGTATCGAACAGGAAACGCCACTTTGTGACTTCCTGATGCGCAAGCCGTCCAGCGGAGATAAGGAATGGTTGGACATTTACTCAGATAGAGGTCAACGAAGCCTTGCGCATTTATGCGCAGATCTGAAACCAATTGAGGAAAAGCGCGCGCCAGAAAGAGAAGCTGGTCAACGAATGATACTAGAGCAGGAAGCCGAAACGGAGGAAGAAGATGCCGTTGAGGAACTGGCGCTCACATATCTTTTGAACAATGTCGATTGCGCAGGAGGTTGGGTATCCGTTTCGAGCTGGTGCGCGCAGAGAGAGGACATTGAGGAAAAGGTTTTCCTAGAGCACGTAGTGAGCTGGCTAACGACCGAGGACGAAAACCTGCCGTATGAAGCAAGCTATGATCTGGACGCAAGTGTATCCGCTCACATGGCGAACCAACGCTTAGAGGATATTCGTCTATGTCGCAAAACTTGATCAAAGCGGGATTGCGCGCCATATCCGAGCCAGGATCAATCCGCGCTTCGAAAGAGCTACTGTCCTATTTGCGAGACAACAACATTTTCGTAACGCACAGTGGATCAAACATTCTTATGGGGACGCAAGCACGGGAAGAGTTGGTGCGGGCTCTGGAGCGAGATTTCCAGGTTCCTCCGGGAACTAAGGTGGACGCTTGGAAAGGCAAAAGCCGCGCAGAAGCTCTTTCGCTAGGCTCAAACGAAAAAGCGTCGTCGATTTCTGTTCGGAGAAGTCGCGTGGCGCTAAAGTCATTCAGTGGCGGTTCGGTTCGAATGGGGGAAAAGAATGTCATCTTGCCTGACGGTGTAAATCTAGATGTTCCTGTCAACGCCGCCGCGGATTTCTCTGATCACGTTTTTGCAGTTTTGGTGGAGAACTGGGAAGCCTTCGAGAATATCCATCAACTCTCTTTCGAAGTTCCAGCAGATCTTCGTCATGCTTTAGTCGTCTACCGCGGGCAACCTGGCGGCTATACAATTGACGCTGCGCGAACGTTTCTACGGGTGCTGAGCAATCCCGTTTTTGTATTTCCCGATGTTGACCCAGCAGGTTTACGCATTGCGCTTGAGACGCCAGGTTTTGCGGGGGTAATGCTGCCTCCTATTGAAGAAATCGAGAGCTTATTGTCCGCAGGTCGTGGTTTGAGTGAGCGCTATACTTCACAATTGGCGGGATCGGAGCGAGTTCTTGAAGGTGAAGTTCCGACTGATGTCAGAGCGTACTGGTCTCTAATCAAGAAGTTCGGCCGTGGAGTTCCACAGGAAGAATTTATTCGGTTTTGATTTTTGACCTTCAACTTGAGCCCTTGCCCTGCGTGGAGATCGGCACGAGCGCTCAGTTTTTTTTGTTGAGGGCCAATTTCTTATTCGGAGTTTTTGGACACCCACCGTGGAGGATTGAAAGCATGGTTTCTGTCATTCTGCGACACAGAGCCCAACATGGATCTCCGGCAAATTAAGTGTCAGCTTTCGCTCAATTGATCAGTTGGCTTTGCAGCCGCAGAGAGTGCCTTTGATCCGCGATTGACGACCGATGCTGCGGACTTCGCCGAAGTCAGCTCTGGGCTCGATGCGGTCATACGCTGCGCTGCTCACGAACGTCGGGTATTCTGATGAAACCAGCCATTCGGCTCCTTGATAGATTCAGTTGGTCGACACGGTGTCGGTGCCTGGAGAGGGAGGGAAGGATGGAGGACAATTGATGTCCATTTTTCAACTTCCTGCCATCACACCGAAACGCCCGCCGTGGAATAAAGGTCGCCTTATAGGCCAAAAACGCCCGCTTCTCGCGAAGCAGGTCTGGGCCATCCGCGCCCGGCTTGAACTCTCGGAAAATCTCAGGGACTTGGCACTCTTCAATCTTGCGATCGATAGCAAGCTGCGAGGCTGCGATCTCGTTCGATTGGTGTGCGTGGGGTATAAACAAAATTGCGCCGCGTCCGAGTGAGGCCGAGGGGGTGCGACATTCCGACTCGGCAGATGCTTGGCAGGGTCTTTCAGCGGATGCTGAGCAATGCGAAATCCCATAAGGGGGCAGAGAAGGGGGCTGAGAGTATTGAGGTGCACTAACTCATTGATTTTATGAGAAAAGTGGTGGAGACGAAGGGATTCGAACTCTCGAAACGGTTTCCTGCCTGCTCCCTCAGCAAGGAATGGACTGCGAAACGGAATTAAGAATTGCGAGAACCATGGTCGCATAGGTGGTCCATGAGGTGGACAGAAACATCACTTCTGCTCTCAACAAATTGGTTTTTAATATATTTTTCGGATGATTTGGTGCCCAGGAGAGGCACTGAACACAGTAGTCTTTGCGCCTCACAATGCGTCAGGGTGAGTAATTTTATATTTAGAAACAAGCAAGTTAGCCACTTTAGCCGTCTACATGTCTCAAAATGCGTCTTGATACCGCAGAGAAAACGGGGGATAAAACAGGGGATACACGAAGCACTATCCCCGAGGAACACATGGCAGGACCCCTCTATAAGCTAAGTGCCGCAAAGGTCCGCACTGCCGGACCCGGAAAGCATAGTGACGGCGGTGGCTTGTATCTGTATCGGCTGGCCTCGGGTGACCAGTGGGTGTTTCGCTTCACCATCTCGGGCAAGCGCAAGGAAATGGGCTTAGGCGGGTTTCCCGGCGTGTCTCTGGCGCAGGCCCGAGAAATGGCAGACGCCTATCGTGGTATCGTCAAGCGCGGCGGTAATCCAATTGAGGTGCGCAACGCTGAGAAGGCACAGGCGGTGGCGGACCAGGTAGCCAACGATCCCAAAGCCCGCGAAAAGCGATTGCTTAAGAACATCGCGCCAGAAGCCTTTGAGGCCCGCAAGGCACAGTTGAAAAGTGACGGTGAGGCAGGGCGCTGGTACAGCCCGATTAAGACGCACATACTCCCCGCGCTGGGTGAAAAGCCGGTTGAGGATATAACCGGCACCGTCATAGCCGATGCTTTGCGTCCAATTTGGCACACCAAAACAGACGTTGCTAGGAAAGCAATAACCCGGCTCAAAGCCTGCCTTAGTTATGCCAGCGCTCAGAAGTATGAGATTGACCGCCATGCGATTGAGGACGCTCGTGAGCTGTTGGGTAAGCAGGTTCACAAGGCTGAGAATATCCCGTCGATGAATTGGCAAGACGTCCCAGCCTTCTATCAAAGTCTGGAGGGTGGTGGCGCTGTTCAGCTCGCATTGCAACTACTGATCCTGACTGGGCTGCGGTCTAGGCCGATCCGATTTGCACATGTGGATCAGATAAGGGGCAACATCTGGACCGTGCCCGCAGAGCTGGTGAAGGGTCCGCGCGGTAAGACAGATGAATTCCGGGCTCCCCTTTCGAAAGAGGCACTACGGATCTTGGATAGAGCTGAGGAATTTGCCCGCGATGGGTTTCTGTTCCCTGGCGCTCGCAAGGGTGTCATCAGCGACGCCAGCATGTCGCGCTATATGGAGCGGTTAGGACTAAGCGCTCGCCCTCATGGGTTTCGTGCCAGCTTCAGAACTTGGGCCGACGAAGCAACCAGCACGGATTATGAAATCAAGGAGACTGCGATAGGCCATAAGGTCGGTTCTACCGTTTCACGAGCTTATCTACGGTCCGATTACTTCGATGAGCGCCTTTTACTGGCCGAACGCTGGGCTGCACACGTCACTGGAAAAGAGGCTGATGTGATTCCGATTTGGGGTGTGAAATGACAGGCTACAGGGGAAAATCCACACTCCGCAAAGTTCCCTGTGGATAACCGAGCTCCTAGGTATTGTGCTGAGTGGGTGGCGACTCTACCATGGGTGTCGTGCTCAGCACGGGTCATGATGACTTATGAGCCTTTAGGGGCAGAGGACGCGCCTTAGTTTTTGGAAGGACCAGGCGCGCCTCTGCTGAAACCGTAACCAACTAGCAGAAGGCACGGATTAGAATGCATACGGAAAAGAACAAGGCAAACGCCCAGCTTCAAAAAGGGTTAGCTGTGTTCTTCTCCCAAGTGCTAGCAACGAATGTCATTCGTCACATTACGCATTATATGATGGTCAGTCGCGACAAACGCAATAGTAATATTTGGCACATGGCGAAAGCGCTGAATGCTGTTTGCGCAGAGGCTGACTATAAAGCTAGCAATAAGTTCTATTCCAACCTTCTGCCAACCATGGGGTATCTCACATGGCAGAATCGAGCGCTAGACCTGCAAATCTGATCCGACTTACAGACGCTATAAAGCGTTACTCGTTGAGTCGGTCCACATTCGACCGCGCAGTCAAAAAGGGTGCCATTACAAAGCACACTGTAGGCCGCGCAGCGTTTGTGGACACGCATCAGATTGATGCTTGGATCATGGGTGAAAGCCAGAGCGTATAACGAAAACCCGCGCCAATGGGGCAAACATTGGACACGGGCGAATTCGTTATATTTCGTAACGGCTTGGTATGCGCCCAGTGTACAATGTTCGACCCCTTCGCGCAAGCGGAGTAGAACACATGACTGCAGTAAGAGGCAGCGAATTTAAGAGAATCCGTCCGGGATCGGGCACTCTCTGGGTTACGGGCTGGCATTGCCTGAAATCCGAAACCGCAATCACTGAATTCCTTGTCGAGAGTGACGGCGTTGACCCACGCAAGATTTCTGTTGGCAAGAACAAGAGGCGCATTCTGGACGCACTGATTAACGCTCCGATGTACTGTGCATCGCCCGTCAGGCTATCGCATTACATCATGTTGCTGCGCGAGGAACAGGGGCTCAATATTGAAACCGAATGGTTCAGAAGCGACCCCCGAACCGGGCGTGAGCGCTACGGCATTTATGTTTTGAAAGACAAGGTGACCTGGATCGACCAGAAAGGGGGCCAGTCATGAAGCCCCTTATCTACCCCATCCCGAACTTTGATCCGATACGCGTCTCTGGGGCGCAACGCGCACCTGACAACCGCAACGTTCCACCGCACACGGTCCTGCGGGAGTTTCCTATCCTGGCGGCGCACTGGTTCGGCGTTGACCTGAAAGGGGGCGCGTCATGAACGCAGCGGACATGACATACAAACTAGGTGGTGTCTGGCGCAATGGGCGGGGGTCTGCCCCCTGTCCTGTTTGTCAGCAGGAACGCCGGAAAGACCAGAGCGCGCTTTCAATCTCGGAATCCGGGGGCAAACTGTTGCTGTACTGCTTTAAGAGCGGTTGCAGCTTCAGGAGCATTGCCGACGCGGCCAACGTTCCGGCTTGTTCGGCGCAAGTTGACCCCGAAGCACAGCGTGAAGCTGACCGGAAGCGCAAGGAATACGAGGCTCAGAAACTCAATCAGGCGTATGGAATCTGGGACGCTTCTCGCCCTATCCAGCGCACCAAGGCTGAGTCCTATTTGAGGGACCGGGGCATTACCTGCCCCCTACCCCCTTCTCTGCGTTTCGCGCCGGATATCTTTCATGGTCCGTCAACGTCCTGGTGCATGGCCATGGTTGCCAATGTCTCAACGGGCGGCATTCACCGGACATTCTTCGACAAGAAAGGCAACCGGCTGACGAAGAACGCCAAGATGATGCTAGGGCCATGCTCTGGCGGCGCCGTGGTGTTGTCAGAGGCCGTAGGAGCGTTGGTCGTCTGCGAGGGAATTGAGACAGGTTTATCCCTGCTTTCAGGCATGCTCAGCGGGCCTGCGACTGTCTGGGCTACGCTTAGCACCTCTGGGATGAAAGCTTTGCGCCTGCCAAGTGAACCAGGGTCACTGATTGTCGCAACAGATGGAGACACAGCCGGAGTAGAAGCCGGGAACGCGCTTGCGTCTCGGGCGCATTGCCTTTGGCTGGGATGTATCGACCATGCCCGCACCAGATGGGCAGGATTGGAATGACGTCCTGAAAGACGGAGCAGTGAAATGAACGGAGCACAGGCAGTACCATTTGAACCCGCAACCCAATGGCCGGACCCGGATATGAACATCGGGCAACCAAGTCGGCCTGCCGCGCCGGTTATGTCGTCGGATGATTTCAGTCACGTCTATGGACCTTGGGCAGACTGGATTACCACAGCCGCCGAAGTGAAGGGCACACCAAAGGACTACGTTGCCCTGACGCTCTTGAGCGCCGCCAGCGCGGCCATTGGCAACTCACGTTGGGCAGTGCCGTGGGAAGGTTGGAAAGAGCCCCCGGTTCTTTGGTCGATGTTGGTTGGTGACCCATCCGCAGGCAAAAGCCCTGCGCTGGATAGTGTGCTGGACCCGGTCAAAGAAATTGAACGCAGCTTATCCGAAGACTACAGGCGCGCGCGCGATGAATGGGAGAGTGACAACGAACTCGCGTCATTCGCTCTGGCACAATGGAAGGCGGATGCCAAAACCGCGGTAGCTGATGGTGCCGAGCCTCCTGCAAAGCCAGCAGAGGCAGATGCGGGTAAGCCTCCCGTTCGCGAACGCATCAGTATCACCGACATCACCACGGAAAAGGTTGCCGACCTTCTGTCGTCGACGTGGCGTGGGTTATTGCTGGCGCGTGATGAACTGTCCGGTTGGCTGTCCAGTATGGACCGCTACAACGGCGGTGGTGACCGTCCGTTCTGGCTAGAAGCATATGGCGGTCGCAGTTACACAATTGACCGCAAAAACAGCCCCGAGCCCATCATTGTTGAACACCTGAGTGTTTCGATAGTTGGTGGCACACAGCCCGACCGTCTGTTGGATCTTCTCGTCAAGGCTGACGATGACGGGCTGCTTGCCAGGTTCATGGTCGTGTTCCCTGACCCGGTTCCACTTTCCCGACCTTCACGGTGCATGAGTGACCAGAGCATGATTGACGCAATCAATCGTCTTCGGGGTTTGCAGCACTCTGTTTGCGAAGATGGAGGTAAGCGCCCCTTCTATGTCCATTTCAGCGATGGTGCAGCAGATATCCTGGACAAGTTCCGCGTTCAGTGTCGGTCATGGGAAGCGGATGCTTCAGGATTGTTCAAAAGCCATATCGGAAAAATGCCGGGGCTTGTAGTGCGTGTCGCCAACGTCTTGGCCCACCTCGACTGGGCAGCGACCAACGGGACAGATTGCCCGTCGTTGATTGAGGCGTTCCACGTAGGCCGCGCGTGTGACCTTGTCGGGGATTATCTTAGGCTCCATGCCTTCCGGGCCTATGGAGCAGTTAAGCCTGCACCTGAGGTCGAAGGAGCGCGCGTGATTGCTCGCATCATCCAAGATGAACAACCGACTGGCTTAAAGGTTCGAGACATTCAGCACCGCAACCGCTCCGGCTTGGGCACTGCCAAGCAGGTACAAGCCGCACTTTCGGTTCTGGTCGATGCGGACTGGCTTCAGGAAATCAAAATCGAAACCGGGGGCCGTCCGTCCGTGGTCTATGCCGTCAATCCGAAGTTGGGAGGTTGAATTATGGGGCGTTGGTCTGAGCTGGCACGTAAGTACGACACTGAACCTGTTACCCCTACCGACAACCGGCCAAAACCGGCAGAAAGGGTTCACAGTGCTGAAAACAATGGCTTTGGCGCGCCGGAGCCGAACCGGCAAGAACCGGCAGAAAGCCTGCGGATAAACCAAACGGTGGACTTTCTGCCACTTTCTGCCGCAACGAACGCAGAAGACGAAACCCCTGCAAATAAGGCAGTTCAGACCTTTCTGCCGGTTTCTGCCATGTGTCGGCAGGAAGATAACGGAAAGGACAATGAACCCCCTCAACAGCAGCCCCCAGAACGCAGCCCAACGCCCAACAATGTCGGCCTTGGCGGCAGGCCAGTTACTTGGACCGGCAAGGTAGTCAGTCTGGATGAATGGCGGCGTCTGACGGATTGGAAACGCCATGGGCCGAATGGCAGGCTGTGGAATGGGGAAACAAGACAATGGGAAATGGCACATGAACAGTGATGACAGCCGCAACAAAGAGGACAGAGCAATGACTGACAACACCAAAGGCGACATCACCCCCAAGAAAAGCGAGCCAAGCAAAACTGGGGTCAAATTCGAAGGCAGCAACAAAGAAGGTAACATTGTCGAGCTAACCAAGCACGACGGGCTAAGGGAAGTGTTCGGAACAGACTGCGATGAACTGGCCAGTGCCTTGATGGCTCACTGCCTAAAAGCACTGAACAACGCGGAATCTGGTAGCGCAGGTGAAGTAAACGATGAGCGGGCATTCATGATTTCCATCATCCAC
This sequence comes from Ruegeria sp. CDSC085, assembly GCF_059610465.1. Classification (NCBI taxonomy): domain Bacteria; kingdom Pseudomonadati; phylum Pseudomonadota; class Alphaproteobacteria; order Rhodobacterales; family Roseobacteraceae; genus Ruegeria; species Ruegeria sp. CDSC085. The sequence goes on from NZ_JBXWNR010000021.1 coordinate 25,210, forward strand.
GACATTGCGCCACGAGATGCCGTTGAGAGAATGCTGGCTGTCCAGATGGCAGCCACGCATGTTGCAACAATTCGGTCGGCCCGGTGGCTTGGTGCCACGGCGACAATCCCTCAAGCCCAACTCCACTACACGGGATTCAACAAACTCTCGCGTACATTCGCCGCCCAGGTTGAGACGCTTCGGAAGCACCGAAACGGCGGGAAACAGACGGTAACTGTTCAGCACGTGAACGTCGAAGACGGCGGACAAGCAATCGTTGGTAACGTTGAGACGGGGGGAGGCAAAAAATGAAACATGCCTCCAACCCCATGCACAAGGCTCACGCAGCGCCTCGTTGCAATGCAACGTCAAAACGCAGTGGTCTTCCTTGCAAAAGCCCAGCGGTAAAAGGCTGGACGGTTTGCCGGATGCATGGCGCTGGCGGTGGTCACGGTCCTGGCAAGGCCAACCCCGCCTACAAGCACGGTATGCGCACCAGAGAGGCTCAGGAGATGAGGAAAGAGATCAACGAGCATGTGCGTCTGGCTCGCGAACTGGAACAACTGTTAGATAGCAGTGGTCAACGGTAACAACAGAGATGGGTCACGGAGCAGGCTGTGCAAAAACAGCTTCGGCTATATTGGGGTCGACAACCACAACGTCGACATTGGCGACCTCGTCAAACATCTCTGTGTGCAGGGTTGAACCCAAAACATTCTGCATCTTTGCCTTGTAACCGTTGATGGCGGCATTCAAAACATCGGCGTATTCTTTGGGGCCGAGATTGCCGGCCTCAAGCTCATTATATGCATCCAAAAGGTCACGGCGCACTTGCAAAACAAGCTCTTGATTGGAGTCGATATGCATCTGCATGAGGTCTGGATGCTCGTTCTTCGATACCAAAAATTCAGTTTCTTCAGAGCATCTAGGATATTTTTTCGTGAGGCATCCATTGCATATGCTGCGCCATTTCTCAGCCCCTTTCCCATCTTTAGCCAGTAAGCCCAACCTGCCATAAAGAGTGTGAGTCAAGTAGGCCCAGCCTTTAGATTTGTAGCCCTTTGCGTCGTTTACCTCGAGCCCAGCTGTACACATAATTCTGTTGGTTGCTTGATGACAGACGCCGTCAAGGCCGTATCGAATTCCCGCTAGGCCCTTTGTCACTGGATCAGTTCGCATTTGCGAAAGACAATCGCATTCGGGTTGAAAAGCCATCCCATGACCAATAGAGCGCTGGTTTTCATCGTGGTCGCCCCCGCATGGCCAAAGGTAGTTTCGCTTTCCGGCGTCATTGTATCCCGCAGCATAAGTATGGTCGGCATTTGATTTTATGGGATCAATGAATGCGCCTTGCGCAAACATCTCGACCTTGCGTTTTTTGTAGGGTCCAAAAATATCGAACTCATCATGCCACAGCCTCTGGCGTTTGTTTTTTACCGGGTGATACACTTCTGCGGCGACGTATCTTGGCCTTGCCGGATCGATACTTATCCGAACCACAACTTCGTGATTAAGAAGCGTCCATTTGTGGCTGTCTTCACTTGTCCAACGTCCCTTGGCGGGATCAAGACTAACGCGATACGTATACGGCTTACAGCCGGTCACTTTCGTGGGTATTTCAATGCTAGCCTTGGGAAATTCTACATTAACTTTGCCATGAAACGTGACTTTAAATCCAGGAGCGACGCCGAGTTCTTGCTTTGGGATTTTGTAAACTGCCATGAAACCGTCCTTTCAAATCAATATCTGAAGAGCGTACTCTCATAGCGCAAATTCGTCTGTGACCTTTTCCCTAAGGCTTCGTGTCCTTACCCATGAAGCCCAAAGCGCCTTCATTGTTCAGAATCTCAATCACAGTATCCAAGGCTTCCTGATCCGAAACAAACTTGTCGTCCCAGACATAGCTGGCATCTTCGCAGTCCACCGCTTCCAACGTCCACTGGTTTTGGTTGTCCAGACGATAGATTTCGATTTCAAACCGATACCCATCAACAAGCACGGACTTGCACTTGTCTGACATTACTAATTTAGGTTCATCGATATTCATTGGTGCTCTGTACCCGCGTTCTTATTCAGTCACTCTGATATCAAGACAGCCGGTGTTTTTTGCCAGAAAAACATGTCGGGGTTGCGACGCGCCGAACTCGTACCCCCTCATTGAAATCGCTAAACCCCATCATGACGCGCCGCATATAAGTGATATGGGAGCGAAGTGTTCTGATTGCGACCGTTCGATGAAGATTACGAAAGCGCAATGACATTTGAAAAACGCGGTTCTTGCTTCGGTCTGTTTTACGAAAAACTCGTGGGGTGGCACACCGTACTAGGTAACCCCCTCAAATCCAGTCAGAAAAACCAGAAAGTGCTAAAATAAAAGCATGCCACCCACGTCAAGAGGATCGCATTGTGGCAAAGTTGTGTCCATAGCTCGTTCGGCAACTGACTGTTTACCCTCCGGAAACGAACCTTTTTGACAGAAACAGCGCCGTTACGGGAATCCCCCAATTTCGGGCTTCGCTCATATTGAGTAGTTTGGGATCAGAATAACCACTTACCCCCTCGTGACGAAGATAGAGGCTGGCCTCGACCCCCTCAGCCAGCCTCTATAAATGTTCCGGCCATCCAGGCAGATTTCTTGGAGCAGGGACGTCATTCTGAACTAACCAATCACGCATTGCTGCCCAGTGGTCCTGTGGTCCAGCTGTATAGCGCCGTGAATGTAAGTCGGCTATCTGCCGTTCAAGAGAAGGCCACCAGTGCAACTTGATCCTTAGGCGATGGGATTTGGCCCAGGTGCGCAATGCCGCCTGCCAGTCATCAACTCGCCGGGATTCAAGTTCTTTGTGGAGGTCAAAGGGGATTCGATTAGGCCAATCCGACATGGAGAACAGATAGCGAACCTTTGGAGCTTGTCCAATCGGGTTTTGAAGCTTACCGTCGTCTCATGTGCAACCTGTACTCTAACACGATCCCTGCCGAAGCGATGCGTCAACTATTCGATGTAGCTGCGGAACGCGACAAGCTTGGGAATGCTGAGCCATTGTCCGCAATTTTTCCGAAACATATGGGGCCGGTCGTAAGGATGACGGAGGATGGAAAGCGGGAATTCGTACCGCTTAGTTGGGGGTTTCGCACAACCAAGAAGTCGACAAAGACAGGGGCGATTATCCAGCCTGCAGCGTGGAACAACGCGCGAGATGACAAGGTACGCTCAAGCGGGCTGTGGAAAGGAAGCTTCGAGCATCGGCGTTGCCTCGTGCCTGCCAGTTCGTTCTGCGAGGCCAAGGGCCGCAATCCCGCAACCTACTATTGGTTTGCTCTCAAAGGCGATGAAGGCCGCCCGCCTTTCGCGTTTGCCGGATTGTGGCAAACATCGTGCTACCAGGGCAAAGAGGGGCAGGAGGAAGTCGCAACTTACACCGTCATCACGACGACAGCGAATGAAATTGTGAAACCGGTACACCCGCAAAGAATGCCGGTGATCCTGAAGCCAGACGACTACGAGCAATGGATGACGGGAAATCCTGCAGAGGCATTTGAACTACTTCAACCCTACAATGCAGACGACATGCAAATTGTTCGCAGCGGAAAGAGTGAGAAGTCAGATCCATTGACCTGATCGTTTTACCTTTTGAGTTTTGTATTCGTCGGATTTGAGCCCAAACTTACAATGTGAAATCGCCGTCAAACTAACTGAATTCAAACTACTCATCATTTCCTGTGCTGGATCTGGTCAGCAGGCGTTCTCGGATAGCCCGCCACGAGTCTGGGACAAGAAACGCTGTTCCGTTGGGGGTTAAATTATAGATCCGATACATCAGAGCTCTGGGATTCGTCACAGATTTTCGAGCGACAATATCGAATGCAGCTGGTTCATTTAGCGACACACCTTCGTCACCAACATGAGGAACAGTCAAGAAGTTGTGCGCGATTTCGTGGGAAACCAACGTGCCGAAAGAGTCGTCCATAGGAGGACTCACATTCAGTGTAACGCCAGCGATGCTCCCGTTCGGTCCAGACTGGGCACTTCCCCCGAGTGGCATTTCGCCGGGTTGCTGGGTACGTATTGTCAGGACGTGCTCAGCTCGATCAGGCCTGCCAGCATCGGATTGCTCTTGATTAAATGCTGCGAGTCGCTGCGCTACAGGAGTGCGGTCAGGCCACGCGAAGTTAAGCGGTATTGGCTCAATCCGGAAGCGTAACCCTGCTTCCTGATCCCCATCGAGAGGAGCCACACCCGAGCGGATAGGGAAAACACGAGACAAGTCTGCCAATGCCTTAAAAAGGGTTTCCCATTTCTCTGCGGGAAAGGGAAATATCTCAACCACAATAAGAATTCGCAGGTCCTTCGTTGGATGAAACTGCTGTTGCCCAAGGTGCTTTTCGCCGACGAGAGTGCCACCACGGTACAACCGTGCAATGAAATTATGCCGTCCGGGCTTCGAGATGTCCTGGCCTCGGACATAAAAGTTTATATTGTCATCTTCAGCGAAACTTTTAGTGTCGTTTGAAAAAACACCATCACCAATATCGCCGGGAACAACTGTGGTCCCCGAAGGGCCTGAAATCTCGACTTCGGCATAATCGACTCGGGCCGGATTGAATGGCAGTGAATGGATTGGAAGTAAATCCGGATCAAATCCGAGGGCTTTCGAAGAATACTCAGAGTCTTCTTCACCCAGCAGTTCCGATGCCATAGTTACTACAGGTGGGCGGCGACCAACAAACAATCGAACCAGAGTATCTTTACCTGCGACAAGCTGGTAGCCAGGAATACCCTGAGAGACTTCAGAACCGAAATCTGACATGTCCGATGGAACTTGCGGCAATGGAGGCCCGTTCTCTTCACAAGCTTTCAGTGCCTGCCGTCTCCGTTGAAGCAGCGAAAGCGACTGCTTTCGAAATCGAATAAACGCTGACTTTTGGATTGGGTCAACAGTGCTTTGAATCTGGATGTCGAGCACTTCGATGCTCTGCACTAACGTCTCAATTTCGTCGCGGATACTTTGACAATGCGCAGACATACAGCAACCTGTAGATAGGAGTTTTAAGAAAAACTTGGTTAAATTCTAACTCTAGCACAGAATCCAAAAAAAATCGACGTTGCGAGGCAGATCCGCAGGGCGAAATTTGCCTAACAGGTATCACCTGCAATAACCGGCCCTTCTCAGCCGTGATTTGGCCGCTGCTGTCTCTAAGTGCCTGTATCGGCCACCCGAGTACCTCCGGCAGTCTAAAGCATGGCCTGCGGCGATTACAGCGGCCCCGATATCTTGGCCATCCGCATAGCAGACACCTACCCAGCGGTCATAAGTGCGCTCACCGTTCAAATCGCAGGATATCGACTTACCGCGCAGATAGTTCACCATCCAGCGCTTTGCGTTCCGACCAGACTGTGTGCCTAGTTCTGGAGCGTCTACACCGTTCAATCGCACAGGCGTTCCATCAACGACGATTGTATCAGCGTCTCGCACGTGCAGGCTGGCCGCGCTTGCGGAAGTTGCGAGGAAAAATGCTACAGCGGGCAAAATGGTATTCATTCTGACATTGGTTCCGTATCAATCGCGTTTCGCAAACTCTATTTACAGACTAAAACTTGAGTAGCAAACCACTTGAACCGAAAGAAAACTCTTCCTTTTTACCTATAATAACATGGTCATGTACGAGAATGCCCAAGGTGCTACAGGCGTCTTGGACACGTTCAGTCATTGTGATGTCTGATTTGCTCGGCGTCGGATCACCGGACGGATGATTTTGAACAAGGATGATCGAACTGGCATTCAATTCCAGAGCACGTTTGACCACCTCGCGCGGGTAAACCGGCACGTGGTCAACTGTGCCCCGCGCCTGTTCTTCATCGGCAATCAGAACATTCTTTCGGTCGAGATACAGAACGCGGAACTGCTCGATTTCACGATGTGCCATTGCAGTGCGACAGTAGGTCACCAGGTCCTCCCACGATGACATAACGTCCCGCTTCATAACTTGCGCTTGCGCCATTCTGTGCCCGAAGGCTTCAACAACACGAAGATGATAGTAGACCCAATCGTTAGCCCCCTCGACCTGTAGGACGCGATGCTTCGAAGCCGCAATCACACCGTTCAGGTCACCGAATTCCGCCAATAGACGTTTGGCCAGTGGTTTGACGTCGATCCTTGGAATTGCGTTGAACAACAGAAGTTCAAGCAACTCGTATTCGGGCATTGGCTCATGACCGCCTTTTAGGAAGCGCTGCCGCAGGCGTTCGCGGTGACCCCAATAGTGTTGACGCTTTGCACCGTCATCGCCTTTGACCAAGCCGCCCCCCGCTGCGTTCTTTGGCGATAGCCGATCCCGGTAGACGTAGGACGGTGGAGATGCTGGTTCCACAATTGCGTCAGGTGGTGGAATTCGTGCGTCCAGGTCTGCTAGGCCTTCCAGGGAGTCCTCAGAGAAGCCGTTCTGCCCGTCGTGTTTAGCCGCGCCAATATCCAGAAACTACGCCTAGTTCTCGGTGGGCCTCGTGCGGACCGGCTGCTGAATGAACTGGATCGGTCAGCGACGGCGCTGGAATTACGGGCGGCAGTTGCTCAGAACTCCAAAACGGCAATAAGACAGTCCATTCAAGAACAGGTTGCAGAAGAAACCTCTCCCGGCCTGTTGCGCCGAACGGCTGGTAACCTCGGCAATCCTCTTGATGCGGCGCGCGAGGTGTCACAGTCCATTGCCGCGATAGACACTGCCAGCATGTCTGCCCGAGAACGGGGCAAGTTTGTCGAAATCGCAAAGGCACTGACCGGGATCAAGGGAAAAGATGCACAGGCCGCGCTCAAGGCCGTCAGAGGGGCATTGAAAGGGCAACCGCTCAAAGATGTACAATCAGAGCTTATTGGCCGTGTGGTGGCCGGAGCGACCGCTCTTGGATTGTATCAGAGCGCCAAGCAGCCCCTAGCACGCACACCGTCCCGCTGAGACAGGCGATAACAAAGGGGACCATGCCGAACTGATGGTAAATCTGCATGTACCCCCAACCAACTGCGAGGACGGTAATCGGACTACAAAGCAAAATGAGGATAACGGCAATATTCACAAACAATCTACGCATAGAGACAAGATAGGGGCAGGCTGTTTGTCAGTCCAGACAGGAGGCACAACATGACCAGTGAAACCAAGATTTGCGGAGCCAAGACCAAGGGCGGTGTATGCATGGAGACGCCCGTCCCCGGCAAGACCCGCTGCCGCCTGCATGGTGGGCTATCTACGGGCGCAAAGACAGCAGAGGGGCGCAAACGTCAATCAGAGCGTGCCAAGGCTCTTTGGGCTGAGCGCAAGCGCCTATTGGCTATCGCGCGGGAAGTCGAATGCGCGACCGCCTGAGGGGCAATGAAACAGAGTTTCGCGACCAATACGCGCGCGAGGGAGTTAAACCCGAAAGCCCAATGATATCAATGCTTGTTCCCGGAAAAGGTACAGAGAAAGAAAAGGTACAGAGAAAAATGACGGATCGGGATTACTCAACAATCTGGATTGAGGAACTCGACCCGCCCTTTGTGCGCATAGTGTCAACCTCTTATCCCTGGCAGAACGCACATCGGATCTCTCAGCGGGCAAAGGCGCTGGCGCGAAACTACTCCCGAGGCTGGCATTGCGCCTACTGTGGCAATCTCATGCCCGAATGGAAGCGGATCGATGCCAAGTATTGCAAGGAAGGCTGTCGCAAGATGGCAGCTCGGAAACGGCGTGAGCGCAAAATAGGCTAATTTAGGTTACATCTAAAGTAGAGCGAAATAGATAATCCCTTTCCGCGACGCTGGAAAAGGGTAACTCAAATGACCGAAATCAATACGCTTGCCGCTCCTACAAACCCCGCCGCTGCTACTGAGCTGGCAAGCAGTATGCAAAAGATTTCCAATCCGCTGAGTTTCATTTTGTTTGCTACTCCCAGTTTGGCTCGACATAGAGCAATTTAGGTCGCTCGCAAATCGAGTGCAGATTTGGGCGCAGAAAATCGCTGTGCCAGGAGCACGAACCCGCTCAAGTAAAGCGCCTAACATCTTACCCTGTGTTTCCCGAGGACACTTGGAACTTGACCTGTAGCCAAGCTGCATCACCAGAGAGGGCTTTTGCCTTGGCAAGTTACAAAGGAGGCTTCGGCAGGTCTCTGTCCTTCTCTACAAACTCATTGTGAAACAGAGACCGTATCGCTTCTTTCTTCAGTCTGGAGCCACCCCTTTCTTCGTCCAGGCGCAGTTCGCAATCACCATGGTTGAGACGAGCATTACGGTTTTCTTTGGCTTGAACCTTCCGAAAGGCAGTTAGCCATGTGTATGTTCATGAAGAAGACAGGAGCGCGGCAATCTTCATTGTGGTGGCTGTCGCGGTAGTTTGCGTTGCTTTGGCCGCACTCACTGGTAACTGGTAATGTCGATTCCGGCATGAGCAGTTCTTTCCTACAGGCAGGAAATAAAACGGACTTTCTGCCACTTTTTGCCGGTTGTCGGTGAGAGAAAGGGCGTTCACCCTCAGCCCGAGGGCGGGTGCCGAGAACCTGACAATCAGACCGCATTCTATCAGAGAAAAAACAGGGGATAAATCAGGGGATACACGAACCGCCTGCAAATAAGCATCGTGTTTACAGCATATTAACGGGGGATTTGGTGCCCAGGAGAGGACTCGAACCTCCACGTCCATACGGACACTAGCACCTGAAGCTAGCGCGTCTACCAATTCCGCCACCTGGGCAGGTGTCGTGGAGGGGCGTTTAAGCCTAGTGGTGGGAGGCGTCAACCAGATTCGGTGAGATTTTTTGAAGTTTTTTGAATTCGGTTCCCGGCCGGTGTTTTCGGCCCATGATTTTCACGGCCGTCGCGGCGAATTAGCGCCTTGTTTGACTGGCCTGCAGGCGTTAGTTCTAGGGCGCAATTTCTCAGCAGGAGCCCTCTCATGTCAAAACTGGTGACGATTTATGGCGGATCGGGATTTGTCGGTCGCTACATCGCGCGGCGCATGGCGAGTGAGGGTTGGCGTGTCCGGGTGGCGGTGCGACGTCCGAACGAGGCCATGTTCGTGAAACCCTACGGTGCCGTGGGTCAGGTCGAGCCGGTGCTGTGCAATATCCGGGATGATGCCTCGGTGGCGCTGGCGATGCAGAGCGCCGATGCGGTTGTGAACTGCGTGGGCGTACTGAACGAACATGGCAAGAACGGTTTTGATACCGTACAGGCCGAAGGAGCTGAACGCATCGCGCGTTTGGCGGCCGAGCAGGGCATCAAGCGGATGGTTCATATCTCGGCCATCGGTGCAGATGTGAATTCAGCCAGCGCGTATTCTCGGACCAAAGCACATGGTGAAGCGGGCGTTTTGAAGCATATGCCAGACGCCGTGATCCTGCGCCCTTCGGTGATTTTTGGCACGGAAGACCAGTTCTTCAACCGCTTCGCCGGGATGACCCGCATGGGACCGTTCCTGCCTTTGGTCGGGGCCGAAACCAAGTTCCAGCCGGTTTTTGTAGACGATGTGGCGCAGGCTGCCGTCAAAGGTGTTCTGGGACAGGCAGAGCCGGGTATTTACGAACTTGGCGGCCCCGAGGTGAAAACCTTCCGCGCCCTGATGCAGCAAATGCTTGAAGTGATTCACCGTCGCCGCGTCATAATTGGTCTGCCGTTCTTTGCTGCCCGGATTATGGCGAATGTACTGGATATGGTTAAGTTTGTCAGTTTCCAGCTGTTCCCCAACAACATCTTGACCCGCGATCAGCTCAAGAACCTGCGCCATGACAATGTGGTATCCGACTGTGCCAAGTCATTTGCAGATATTGGGATTGAACCGACCACGCTGGAATCGGTTCTGCCGGAATATCTGTGGAAATTTCGCCCCTCGGGTCAGTATGACGACATTCAGAACTCGGCTAAAAACCTGCGTATCTGATCAGCTGTAGGCCATGATCAAAAGTATTACGCCAAGAATGACGCGGTAGATAACGTAGGGTGTGAAGCTGACACTGCGCAAAAGCCGCATCATCAGGCTGAGTGCCAGAAGGGCCGAAAGAAATGCAAACAGCGCCGCAATTGCCCCATCCCGGGCCAGTTGCATATCGGCCTCGCGCACAACATCCAATGCCAGCAGAGTGCCTGACGCCAGAATCGTCGGGATCGACATCAGCATGGCAATACGCGCACCGTCTTCACGGGTGTATCCCAATTGACGCGCACCTGTGATGGTAATCCCGGATCGCGACGTGCCGGGGATCAGCGCAAGAACCTGCCACAGGCCCATGATGAACGCGTCACGTATTCCCCATTCGGCGGTTTCTTTGGTTTCGGGGGCTTTCTGGTCCACCCAATACAGCAACAGACCGAAACCCAGCATTGTCCATCCGATTACTGTGATCGAGCGCATGGCCGCGCTCATCCCCGTCACGTGCAGAATGAGGCCCGCGATCACGGTGGGAACAGTTGCAATGATCAGGCCCAGAGCAAGGCGGGACTGAGGTGTATCAGTCCGTCCGGTCAGGGCGCGCGGAAATCCGGCAACGGCCTGTTTCACATCCGACCAGAAATACAGCACCACGGCACCCAGGGTTCCCACATGCACCGCGACATCAATGGCTTGACCCTGGTCCTGCAACCCCGACAGGTTGGGCAGCAGGATCAGGTGACCAGATGAGGATATGGGCAAAAACTCAGTGATTCCCTGAATGATTGCTACGAGAATCAGGTGAAACAAACTCATCTGCCCTGCCGTGCTGCTGCCACGTGTTTTATGCGGTTTATGGGTATAAGGGCGGTACAGAAAAAGAAAGCACGCATATAGGTCCGATTCGGATCTAAATTTTCTGATTATCTTTTGTTTTTTTAAGAGGCGGACGGTATTTTCTTAAAATAGGTCAGCTTATATGACTTTTCATCCAGATGCTCTTCCCTTAAAGAAGCGGGACCAAGCCAATTCATGGAGTCTGACCCGTGGCCAAGCAACCGATGCTGAAATTTGTACAGATCGACCGCGTCATGCCGGAAAAGCGTGGTGCCAATGACCGCAAGGACGACTTTGACGAGATCTATACCGAGTTCGCCGCTGAAAAAGCGGCCGAGCAGGCGAGTCGGTGCAGCCAATGCGGTGTTCCGTACTGCCAGTCGCATTGTCCGTTGCACAACAATATCCCCGACTGGTTGCGCCTGACTGCGACCGGACGTCTGGAAGAAGCCTACCATACCAGTCAGGCCACCAATACCTTCCCCGAGATCTGCGGCCGCATCTGCCCGCAGGATCGTCTTTGTGAGGGCAACTGCGTGATTGAACAGTCGGGCCATGGAACAGTTACGATTGGTACGATCGAGAAATACATCACGGATACCGCGTGGGAAAAAGGCTGGGTCAAACCGGTCGCTCCATCGACTGAACGTACTGAAAGCGTGGGTATCATTGGTGGAGGCCCCGGAGGGTTGGCCGCCGCGGACATGCTGCGCCAGGCGGGAATCCAAGTCACGGTATACGATCGTTATGACCGTGCCGGTGGTCTGCTGATGTATGGCATTCCGGGTTTCAAACTGGAAAAGGATGTTGTTCAGCGCCGCAATGACCTGCTTGCTGATGGTGGGGTTGAGTTTGTTCTGAACTGCAACGTGGACGTGGCAAAGTTCCAAGAAATCCGGGCCAAGCATGATGCCGTTATCATTGCGACTGGCGTCTACAAGTCGCGAGACTTGGCCATGCCGGGCAACGGACTGGCCGGGATTGAGAAGGCAATCGACTTCCTGACGGCCTCGAACCGAAAAAGCTTTGGCGACGAGGTTGAAGATTTTGACAACGGTCGCTTGAATGCGGACGGCAAGAAGGTTGTCGTGATTGGCGGTGGAGACACCGCGATGGATTGTGTTCGCACTTCGATCCGTCAGGGCGCGACTTCTGTCAAATGCCTGTATCGCCGGAACCGGGCCAACATGCCGGGTTCACAGCGTGAAACGCAGAACGCTGAAGAAGAAGGCGTGATCTTCGAATGGCTCAGCGCACCCAAAGGGTTCACGGGTGAAGACACTGTTTCGGGTGTGATCGTGCAAAAGATGCGCCTGGGACAGCCAGACGCGTCAGGTCGTCAGGCCCCCGAAGTCATCGAAGGCGCGGACTATGTCGAAGACGCTGATCTTGTTATCAAGGCGCTCGGCTTCGAGCCTGAAGACCTGCCCACGCTGTTCGGACAACCCGACCTGCCGGTCACCCGCTGGGGGACGATCAGGGCTGCGTTCCAAACCGGTGAGACCGAGATGGATGGAGTCTATGCAATCGGTGACATCGTGCGTGGTGCCTCGCTGGTGGTCTGGGCGATCCGGGACGGCCGTGACTGCGCTGATGCGATCATCGACCGCTTCAATGCAAAATCTGCCGTTGCAGCTGAATAATCCCAGCGATCAGGAGGGTTTGAAATGCCTGAATTGCAAGGCCAATGCATGTGTGGCGCGGTCACGGTGACGGCAACTCCAGCGCGGGATGCGCTTGGGGCGTGCCATTGCGACCAGTGCCGCCGCTGGACCAGTTCCATGCTGGTGACGTTTCAGGCCGAAGAAGGCTACGCCGCGCTTGGACCCGTCAAAACCTTTACCTCGTCCGACTGGGCCGAACGCGCCTTTTGCGCCGATTGTGGTTCGGCGCTTTGGTATCGGATCACTCTTCCGGGCGAGATGCACGGCCAGACGCAAATAGCGGCAGGTCTGTTTGATAACGCCGCAGGCAACCCGCTGAAACTTGAACTTTACATCGACAAAAAGCCCGAGGGCTACGCGTTCGCAGGCGAACGCCGGCAGATGACCAAAGCCGAGGTCGAAGCTATGTACGCCCCCTCTGACGAAGGAGACAGCCAATGACCAAATATGATGCCGATTGGGTGCGGGCCGAAGAAGCCAAGCGCAAATGGATGGCCGAAAATGGTCTCTATTCCGACGAAGAAGAGCATTCTTCCTGTGGCGTGGGTCTTGTTGTGTCCGTGGATGGGAAAGCCTCGCGCAAGGTTGTGGACGCCGGTATCAACGCGCTAAAGGCGATCTGGCATCGCGGCGCAGTTGATGCCGACGGTAAAACCGGTGATGGCGCAGGCATTCACGTTCAGATCCCGGTGTCTTTCTTCTATGATCAGATTCGCCGCACAGGCCACGAGCCCAGGTTGGATGAGCTGATCGCGGTTGGTCAGGTTTTCCTGCCGCGCACCGACTTTGGCGCACAGGAACGGTGCCGGACCATCGTGGAAACCGAAGTTCTGCGCATGGGCTATTACATCTACGGCTGGCGCCATGTGCCGGTCGATGTCACCTGTCTGGGTGAAAAAGCCAACGCCACCCGGCCCGAGATCGAGCAGATCCTGATCTCGAACTCCAAAGGTGTGGATGAAGAAACCTTCGAGCGCGAACTCTATGTCATTCGTCGTCGCATTGAAAAGGCCGCATCGGCCGCCGGTATTTCCGGGCTGTATCTGGCGTCGTTGTCCTGCCGTTCGATCATCTACAAGGGCATGATGCTGGCCGAGCAGGTTGCCGTCTTTTATCCGGATCTGATGGACGAACGCTTTGAATCCGCCTTCGCCATTTATCACCAGCGCTACTCCACCAACACCTTCCCGCAATGGTGGTTGGCCCAGCCTTTCCGCATGTTGGCTCATAATGGTGAGATCAACACGCTCAGGGGCAACATCAACTGGATGAAGAGTCATGAAATCCGCATGGCCAGTGGCACCTTTGGCGACTATGCCGAGGATATCAAGCCAATCATCGCCGGAGGATCGTCGGATTCGGCAGCATTAGACTCGGTTTTTGAGGTTCTGGTGCGCGCGGGCCGCTCGGCCCCGATGGCGAAAACCATGCTGGTTCCGGAAAGCTGGTCCAAGCAGGCGGTTGAGTTGCCGCAGGCGTGGCGCGATATGTATTCCTATTGCAACTCGGTGATGGAGCCCTGGGATGGCCCGGCTGCACTGGCCATGACCGATGGCCGCTGGGTCTGTGCCGGTCTGGACCGGAACGGTCTGCGCCCGATGCGTTACGTTGTGACTGGCGATGGTCTGGTCATTGCGGGTTCGGAAGCAGGCATGGTGCCGATTGACGAGGCCACAGTGACCGAAAAAGGCGCGCTTGGCCCCGGTCAGATGCTGGCTGTCGACATGAAAAAGGGCAAGCTCTACCGTGACACCCAGATCAAGAACAAGCTGGCTCGCGCACTGCCCTTTGGCGAGTGGGTCGGCAAGATCAACGATCTGGACGAAGCGTTGGCAGGTGTGACCGAAAAGCCGATATTCTCGGGCGAAGAACTGCGCAAGCGTCAGATCGCGGCAGGCTATTCGGTCGAGGAACTGGAGCAGATTCTCGCGCCCATGGCTGAAGATGGCAAAGAGGCGCTGGCATCCATGGGTGATGACACGCCATCGGCGGTTTTGTCCAAGCAATACCGCCCGCTAAGCCATTTCTTCCGGCAAAACTTCAGCCAGGTCACGAACCCGCCGATCGACAGCCTGCGTGAATACCGTGTGATGTCGCTGAAAACGCGGTTTGCCAACCTCAAGAACGTTCTGGATGAAGACAGCAGCCAAACCGAGATCGTAGTTTTGGAAAGCCCCTTTGTCGGCAACGCGCAATGGGACAAGCTGGTCGAGAACTTTGATGCTCCTCTGGCTGAGATTGATTGTAGTTTTGAACCCGGTCGAGGCGCTTTGAGCAACGCTTTGGCCCGTGTTAGAGCCGAAGCGGAAGAAGCAGTGCGGTCTGGTGGAGGGCATCTTGTGTTGACCGACATGCGCTCGGGCGAAGGTCGGGTCGCGATGCCGATGATCCTGGCAACAAGCGCCGTGCACTCGCATCTGACCCGTCAGGGATTGCGTACTTTCTGTTCATTGAACGTGCGGTCGGCGGAATGTGTGGATCCGCATTACTTCGCCGTACTCATCGGTTGCGGTGCGACTGTTGTGAACGCTTATCTGGCAGAGGATTCACTGGCAGATCGCATTGACCGCGGGCTGCTGGATGGCACGCTGACAGAAAACGTTGCGCGCTATCGCGAGGCCATCGACCAGGGCCTGCTGAAAATCATGGCCAAGATGGGAATTTCGGTGATCTCGTCTTATCGCGGTGGCCTGAACTTCGAGGCGGTGGGCCTGAGCCGCGCCATGGTGGCCGAGTATTTCCCGGGCATGACCAGCCGGATTTCCGGAATCGGCGTCACCGGCATTCAGGCCAAGGCCGAAGAAATCCATACCAAAGGCTGGAACAGTGGTCTGGACGTGCTGCCCATCGGTGGGTTTTACAAGGCCCGCGTGACGGGCGAGACCCACGCCTGGCAAGCGACCTCGATGCACATGCTGCAGATGGCCTGCAACAAGGCGTCCTATGAGCTGTGGAAGCAGTATTCGGCCAAGATGCAATCAAACCCGCCGATCCATCTGCGCGACCTGATGGACTTCAAACCGTTGGGCAAGCCGGTACCGATTGAAGAGGTCGAATCGATCACCTCGATCCGCAAGCGGTTCGTCACGCCGGGCATGTCGCTGGGCGCGCTGTCGCCCGAGGCGCACAAGACGCTGAACGTGGCGATGAACCGGATCGGCGCAAAATCTGACTCGGGTGAAGGTGGGGAAGATCCCGCACACTTCGTGCCTGAACCCAATGGCGACAACCCATCGGCCAAGATCAAGCAGGTGGCCTCGGGTCGGTTCGGCGTGACCGCCGAGTACCTCAACCAATGCGAAGAGCTGGAAATCAAAGTGGCTCAGGGCGCCAAGCCCGGCGAGGGCGGCCAGCTGCCCGGCATGAAAGTTACCGACCTGATCGCGCGTCTGCGGCATTCGACCAAGGGCGTGACGCTGATTTCGCCGCCGCCGCATCACGACATTTACTCGATCGAGGATCTGGCGCAGCTGATCTATGACCTCAAGCAGATCAACCCGCGCGCCAAGGTGACGGTGAAGCTGGTGGCGTCGTCAGGCGTCGGCACGATCGCCGCCGGCGTGGCCAAGGCCAAGGCCGACATCATCCTGATCTCGGGCCACAATGGCGGCACCGGGGCATCGCCCGCGACCAGCATCAAATATGCCGGTCTGCCGTGGGAGATGGGCCTGACCGAGGCGCATCAGGTTCTGGCGATGAACAACCTGCGCGACCGGGTGACCCTGCGGACCGATGGCGGTTTGCGCACCGGTCGAGACATCGTCATGGCCGCGATGATGGGGGCCGAGGAATACGGTATCGGCACCGCCGCCCTGATCGCCATGGGCTGCATCATGGTGCGCCAGTGTCAGTCGAACACCTGCCCGGTTGGGGTCTGCACGCAAGACGAATCCTTGCGCGCGAAGTTCACCGGCAATGCGGACAAGGTCGTCAACCTGATCACCTTCTACGCTCAGGAAGTGCGTGAGCTGCTGGCCAGCCTTGGCGCGCGTTCCGTGGATGAAATCATCGGTCGGGCCGATCTGCTGGCGCAGGTCAGCAGGGGTTCGGCACATTTGGACGATCTGGACCTCAACCCTTTGCTGATCACAGTCGATGGTGCCCATAATATCGTGTACAATCGTGACAGGGACCGGAATGCCGTGCCTGATACGCTGGACGCCGAGATCGTGCGCGATGCGGCCCGATTCCTGAAGGACGGCGAGAAAATGCAGCTGTCCTATGCGGTGCAGAACACGCACCGGACCGTTGGGACCCGCGTTTCCAGCCATATTGTGCAGAATTTTGGCATGCGGAACACGTTCCAGGATGACCACCTGCACGTGAAACTGCAAGGCTCGGCCGGTCAGTCTCTGGGTGCCTTTGCGGCCCCGGGCCTGAAGCTGGAAGTGTCGGGAGATGCCAACGATTATGTTGGCAAGGGTCTGTCTGGCGGTACGATCGTCGTGCGCCCGCCGCAGGTCAGTCCGCTGAAGGCGGATGCAAACACGATCATCGGCAACACGGTGCTGTACGGCGCAACTGATGGCCATCTGTTCGCAGCTGGCCGCGCGGGCGAGCGATTTGCTGTGCGCAACTCGGGCGCCAAAGTCGTGGTCGAAGGGTGCGGATCGAACGGGTGTGAGTACATGACCGGCGGTGTGGCCGTGATCCTGGGTGATATCGGTGCCAACTTCGGTGCCGGCATGACCGGTGGCATGGCTTATCTGTATGATCCCGAAGGCAAAGCCGAAGCGTTGATGAACAAGGAAACGCTTGTGACCTGTCCGGTTGCCGTCGACCATTGGGTGGAGCAATTGAAATCCATGATCATGCGCCACGCCGAGGAGACCAACAGCCGGAAGGCCGCAGATATCCTACAGCATTGGGACGTGGAAAAAGGTAACTTCCTGCAGGTTTGCCCCAAAGAGATGCTGAACAAGCTGAGCCACCCGCTGAGCGAAGAAGCTGCGGCAGTTCCGGCGGAGTAAGCCGGAATCCCATCACTAACAGGCCTCGCGTGCCATTTGCACCACGTGGGGCCTTGGTTGTCTGCGCGGTTTCGACACGATTCTTGCCCGCTCTCCCGAATTTCGCCATGCTTTTTTCACCTTGTAGTGATAGCCATGACCTGTTTCGGTTTCAAATGGTGACAGAGTAGGGGCGACAGGATGCCAACGACATATCGCGATCAGTTTTTCACCTTTGATCCCGCAAGCCCGCCACCAGGAGGAACAGCTGTCACTGTCAGCAGTTTCAACCTGACTGATGCGAATGATGACAATCTTATTGACGTGCCCAGTGGCGATACGGTCAATGGACAAGACGTAACAAATTCCTGGCCGGGGGATACTGTTACGATCAACGTGTCAGGCGTTGGGAACGTGACCTATACAGGAATCACTTTTTACCTGGCCGATGGATCGCGGGTTTTCACCCCTACAGACAATCAGGTGCTTCAGCCTGGAACGCTGGTTTCGACCACTTTTGTCAACACGCAAGGTCCTCTGAATGTCGGAAATCTGGGTCCTCCTTGTTTTACGGCCGGGACCATGATCGCCACGCCGGAAGGTAAGCGGGCGGTTGAGGATTTGAAGGCTGGTGATCTGGTCCTTACGGTGGATCACGGACCTCAACCATTGATCTGGGTCGGGTCTACAACCGTCGCAGCCGAAGGCAAACTGGCCCCAATCCGGTTCGAAGCCGGTGTTTTCGGTCTGGATCACCCCTTGCTGGTTTCACCGCAGCATCGGATGCTGGTCGAAGACTGGCAGGCGTCTTATTTGTTCGGTCTTTCCGAAGCGCTGGTTCCGGCACATACACTGGTCAACGATGACACGGTGACACGTGTTGAAGGCGGTGAGGTCGAATATTTCCACCTCTTGTTCAAGCAACATGAGATCGTCATCGCCAACGGAGCGAAAAGCGAAAGCTATTATCCCGGGCACGCGCTGTCAGCCTCGGATCGCGAGACTCAAAGCGAGGTGCTGCACTTGTTTCCCGAGTTGGCAGGTCTTGATCCGATGTCGCTGAAAACCGCTCGCCCGATCATTCATCCGCGTGAGGCGCGTGCTTTCGCGATTTAGGCCGTTTCAAACCGGAACCCTGCGTCGTATAGCTGAGGCATGGCTAAGAAAGCAGCCCGCAAATCTGGCGGGAAAAAAAGTAAGGCATCCAGAAAGAAAGTACCGGTGGCGCGGCAGGTTCGCCGCTGGGTAGCGCGCGTGACCATGGCAGTTGTGTGTCTCGTGGTTGCTCTGGTCCTGATTTATTCGGTCGTGAACCCGCCCGTGACGCATACCATCTGGTCGGAATGGCGCCGGCTGGGAAAGGTTGAACGCGAATGGGTGCCGATCGAGGACATGGCTCCGATCATGGCAAGATCAGTTGTAGCGGCTGAGGACGCAAATTTCTGTCTGCATTGGGGCTTTGACGTTGAAGCCATTCGCGATGCACTTGAGGATGGCGGAAGTCGCGGTGCGTCGACCATCACGCAACAAGTTGTGAAGAATGTGTTCCTCTGGCAGGGCCGCAGTTGGGTGCGCAAGGCTTTGGAAACCTCGATCACGCCGGTGGTTGAAATATTCTGGAGCAAGCAGCGTATTCTTGAAGTGTATCTGAATGTGGCCGAAACCGGGAACGGCGTGTTTGGGGTCGAAGCTGCTGCGCAACGCTATTTCAACACCAGCGCGTCAAAGCTGACCTCGGTTCAGGCGGCACGGATTGCTGCAATCCTGCCGTCACCACGCAACAGGTCTGTCACGGATCCAACTGCCAGAACCCGCAGAAGAGCGGCTTCAATTCTCGATGGGGCGGCCACCATCCGCGCAGATGGTCGCGCAGATTGTTTCGAGGATTGAAACCCGCTATCTGCCAAGGGTAAATCTGTCGGGTATTCACTGGTTCGATTGGAAGTCCATGGCGCGTCTGTTTCACGTTCCCCTCTCTCCGTATTGTCGCAAGGTCCGTCTGTCGCTGGCGGAGAAGAAGATCGAGGTTGAGCTGGTAGAAGAGCGATACTGGGAGCAGGATCCTGATTTCCTGCGCCGCAATCCGGCGGGAAAAGTACCCGTGTTGCGTCTGGACGGGCACATCATGTCGGAAAGCGCGGCGATCTGCGAATACATCGAAGAAACCCGCCCTGAGCCAGCTTTGATGCCGAAAAACCCCGAAGCCAGATTTGAAGTGCGGCGCCTTGTCGGGTGGTTCGACGACAAGTTTCACCACGAGGTGACATCGAAACTGTTGTATGAGCGGGTGAACAAAAAGGTGACGGGACAGGGGTATCCGGACAGCAAGCATATCAAACAGGGCGCCAGGGCGATCAAATACCATCTGGATTACATGGCATGGCTGCTGGATCATCGCCGCTGGCTTGCGGGGGATCAGATGACACTGGCTGATTTCGCGGCCGCGGCGCATCTGTCTTCGCTGGACTACATCTCGGACGTGGACTGGAATCGCAGCCAGGTGGTCAAGGACTGGTACGCAAAGATCAAGTCTCGTCCTGCGTTTCGGTCAATTCTGGCGGATCAGGTGCCTGGGTTCCGACCGCCGCCCCATTACGCTGATCTGGATTTCTGATAGGGTGCGCAAGGGGGGCTGTCTGCCCCCCATCGCGCCGTGGGCGCGATTCCCCCCGAGGATATTTTTGGCCAGATGAAGAGCGGATCGGATCTTAAGGAAAAGCTGGTGCAACAAGCCTTGGCAGAGGGGTTTGTTGCCTGTCGTGTGTGCCGGCCATGGGATGTTCCACTGGTGCCGAAACGCTTGCGGGCATATTTGGATGCCGGTTACCACGGGCAAATGGGATGGATGGCCGAGCGCACACAATGGCGTGGCGATCCTGCCGCCCTTTGGCCCGAGGCGCAGTCAGTTGTCATGTTGGCCGAAAGCTATACGCCGGAACATGACCCGACAGAGATCCTGAATCATCCGGATCGCGGTGCAATTTCGGTCTATGCGCAGAACAAGGACTATCATGATCTGGTCAAGAAACGGCTGAAACGGTTGGCGCGATGGCTGATTGCCGAAGCCGGGGGGGAAGTAAAAGTGTTTGTCGATACCGCACCGGTTCCCGAGAAGGCTTTGGGGCACGCAGCCGGATTGGGGTGGCAGGGCAAACATACCAATCTTGTAAGCCGCGAATGGGGAAATTGGGCTTTTATAGGGTCTGTTTTCTCCACACTGGACCTGGCGGCGGACAAATCAGAGATAGACCACTGCGGGTCGTGCCGCGCCTGTCTGGACAGTTGCCCGACCGATGCGTTTCCGGCGCCGTATCAGTTGGATGCACGGCGGTGCATTTCATACCTGACAATTGAACACAAAGGTCCGGTGGACCAAGAGCTGCGCAATAAGTTGGGCAATCGGATTTACGGCTGCGACGATTGCTTGGCCGCCTGTCCCTGGAACAAATTTGCCGTCGCCGCGAGCGATATGCGCTATGCCGCCCGGGACGATCTGAAAGCGCCCGGCTTGCAAGAACTGGCGGCGCTTGACGACGCAGCCTTTCGTGCGCAGTTTTCTGGCTCACCGATCAAGCGCATCGGGCGGGACCGGTTCGTGCGCAACGTTCTGTATGCCATAGGAAACTCGGGACAGCCGAAATTGAAAACAGTGGCCCAGAATCTGGTCGAAGACCCCGACGAGACGGTGGCCGACGCGGCGCGCTGGGCGGTGGAACAACTGTCATAATTGCCGCAAACAGGCTGGACGTGTCGTGCATAACCGCTACACCCATCCCCAGCGAACAGTGAGGAGGACCCGATGACGTTGTCTTTGGGGGTAGATACGGGCGGGACCTATACCGACGCGGTGTTGATCAGAGATGAGCAAGAGGTCATTGCCTCGGCCAAGTCTCTGACCACCCGGGCGGATCTGGCGATTGGTGTGGGCAGGGCGATCTCGTCTGTACTGGCAGAGGCGCAGGTCACGCCGGATCAGATCTCGATGGCGTCATTATCGACGACGCTGGCCACGAATGCTCTGGTCGAGGGGCAGGGCGGTCGTGTCGCGTTGATCTATATCGGGTTCAAGGACAGCGATCTTGAAAAACACGGGCTGAAAGAGGCGCTGAAGGGTGATCCGGTCCTGGTGATTGCGGGTGGGCATACCCATTCCGGGGGGCAGGCTGCGGCCTTGGATACCGCAGCGCTTGAGGCCTTTTTAGACTCTCATAAGGGGGTTTCCGGCTTTGCGGTTGCTGCTCAGTTCGCCACCCGCAACCCGGCGCATGAGTTGGAAGCGGCGCGCATAATCTCGGAAAGAACCGGGGCGCCGGTGACCTGTTCGCATCATTTGTCCGCCAAGCTCAATGGTCCGAAACGCGCCGTGACGGCCGTTCTGAATGCGCGGCTGATCGGGATGATCGACCGCCTGATCGGGCGTGCACAGGATCAGCTGCGTGCTTTGGGGATTTCTGCGCCGATGATGGTGGTGCGCGGCGATGGTGCATTAATGAGCGCGGAACAGGCGCGGGAACGGCCGATAGAGACAATCCTCAGCGGTCCGGCGGCTTCTATTGTCGGGGCGCGATGGCTTACCGGAGCGGACAATGCGCTGGTCTCGGATATTGGGGGAACCACGACCGATGTTGCACTTATCCGGGATGGAAAGCCCGCGATTGATCCGGCCGGGGCGCAGGTGGGTGGGTTTCGCACCATGGTTGAAGCCGTGGCGATGCGTACCCATGGTCTGGGCGGTGACAGCCAGGTGCATGTTGTGGCCGAAGGGCTACGGGGCGGTGTGTTCCTCGGCCCGCGTCGGGTGTTGCCCGTATCACTGATCGCATCAGAAGCACCAGACGTTGTGAATTCTGTGCTGGATGAACAATTGCGGGCCACGACCGTGGGCGAGCATGATACACGCTTTGCCCGCCGCGTGACCGGCATCGACACCGACGGAGTCGGTGCACGGGAAGAGATCTTGTTGGAGAGGCTGGGCGATCAGGTTCTGCCCTTAAGTGCGCTACTTCGGTCCCGGATGGAGAACGGAGCGCTGACGCGGCTGGTGGATCGCGGGATCGTTCAGGTCTCGGGCGTGACACCGTCGGATGCCAGTCATTTGCTGGGGCGGGTCAGCGCCTGGGACGTCGAGGCGGCCCGTAAGGCACTGCAGCTTATGGCACGTAAACGGGTTGGGTCAGGGGATATGCTTGCACACTCGCCCGAGGCCCTTGCGCAGATGATTGTCGATCAATTGACCAAACAGACCAGTCTGGCTTTGTTAGAGACTGCTTTTGATGAAGAAAAAGATGGATTTGGTGTGCTGCCGCATGATTTGGCGCGTCATGTTCTGACACAGCGTGGGTTGGCACAACACCGTGGGTTGCTGTCGTTGAGCGCTGCTTTGAATGTGGATGTGGTGGGCCTTGGGGCGTCGGCCCCCAGTTACTACCCTGCCGTGGGTGAGCGGTTGCATTGCCGGATGATCCTGCCGGAACATGCAGGCGTGGCAAATGCGATTGGTGCTGTCGTGGGGCGGCTGACATTGCGCCGCTCGGGCACGGTCACATCCCCGGCGGAAGGGCGGTATCGCGTGCATCTGCAGGATGGTCCGCAGGATTTTACTGCGTCAGAGGACGCTTTGGCCTTGTTGGAAAAGGTTTTGATGTCCGAAGCGGAGGGCGCAGTGCGAGAAGCCGGCGCAGAAGACATTCGCGTGATCGTGGATCGTGACATCAAAACTGCACGGGTCGAGGCAAAGGATGTCTTTGTCGAAGCCATGATCACGGTCGAGGCAAGCGGACGTCCGCGGGTGGCCGCAGACTAGCCCCCCTGAAAGATTCAGAGGGGCCGGGCAGGTGGTGCTTTATTCTGCTGCGCTTGCGCGCTTGGGCAGAACCCAATCTTGTCGTGGGAAGTGGCAGGTATAGCCGTTCGGGATCCGCTCCAGATAATCCTGATGCTCTGGCTCGGCTTCCCAGAAGTCTCCGACAGGCTCGACTTCGGTCACTACTTTTCCGGGCCACAAGCCGCTGGCATTCACGTCGGCGATAGTGTCCAAGGCCGCCTGTTTCTGCGTGTCATCCACGTAGTAGATCGCAGATCGATAGCTCATGCCGATATCGTTGCCCTGACGGTTGACCGTAGTCGGGTCATGGATCTGGAAGAAGAACTCCAGCAGGTCGCGATAGCTGATCTGAGACGGATCGAACCAGATCTCGATCCCCTCGGCGTGGGTGCCATGGTTGCGATAGGTCGCGTTGGGCACGTCGCCCCCAGTGTAACCGACACGGGTACGCGACACGCCCGGCAGTTTGCGGATCAGATCCTGCATACCCCAGAAGCAGCCCCCGGCCAGTACAGCGCGTTGTTGGGTCATCAGATATCCTCCACTTGATTCAGGTATTCGCCATAACCTTCGGCTTCCATCTCGTCCCGATGAATGAACCTTAGCGAGGCGGAGTTTATGCAGTAACGTAGCCCGCCATGTTCACGCGGACCATCCGGGAAGACATGCCCCAGATGGCTGTCGCCGTGTTTCGAACGAACCTCGGTCCGGATCATGCCATGCGTGGCATCGCGGAACTCTTCGACGTGTTCGTGGATGATCGGCTTGGTGAAACTGGGCCAACCGCACCCGGATTCGTATTTATGGGTCGAGGCAAACAGCGGTTCACCTGATACGATATCCACATAGATACCCGGTTCTTTGTTGTTCAGGTATTTCCCGGTGCCCGGACGTTCTGTACCACTGCGTTGAGTGACGTGAAACTCTTCGGGTGAAAGCGCAGCAATGGCCGTGGGGTCTTTGGTATAGCGAGTCATGGATCCTCCGGCTGAATTATATTGTTTGCGCCATTATCTGGGGGCTGCGGAGTGGAAAGCAAAGCGATATTACAAACCGCTCTCGCAGTCGTGCAAGTGATCTGAACAACAAAGACATGCGTATCAATCTAAAAGGGAGGACAAGACATGATGAGATTGCTGCTTTTGACTGCCCTGATCTTACTGGGCCGCGCCGTTCAGGCGGCGCCTCTGACCGGTGAGTTCGACTCGATCGACGGAGGCACATTGGCCATCGAAGACTGGCGCGGCCAACCTGTGCTAGTGGTCAACACCGCGTCGCATTGTGGATTCACGGGACAATACGCGGCTCTGCAAAAGGTGCATGAGACCTATTCCGGCGAAGGGCTGGTCGTTCTTGCGGTGTCGTCGGATTCATTCAATCAGGAGCTGGAATCGGCAGATGAGGTTAAACAGTTTTGTGAGATGAACTATGGGCTGACCCTGCCGATGACGGACATCACTCCGGTCAAAGGCGCAGACGCCCATCCGTTCTACAAAGCCGTTGCCGCCCGGACCGGTTTCACGCCCAAATGGAATTTCAACAAGATCCTGATCGATTCTGAAGGAGAAGTGGTTGCGACCTATGGGTCGAACGTTAAACCCGATTCCCGTAAATTGTTGTCTCAGATCGAAGCCTTGCTGCCCTGAGCGCCCTGTCGTGAAATCTGAACCGCAAGAATGCCAAGGGTCGTGACGGCAACGCCGACCGCGTCCATCCCGCCCAACTTTTCGCCCAGCAGGATCGCTGCGATCGTGACCCCGAATACAGGATTCAAAAAGTGGAAAGTGGCGGCCCGAATGGCTCCGATCCGATCCAATAGCAGGAACCAGATCAATGTGGCCAGCAATCCGGGGAAAAGGGTTGTGTAGATGAACGCCAGAGCCAGCGGAAGTGTCGGGTGAATGTAGATGGTCTCAAAGATCGGAGCGGCCAGGAACAGCGCGGCTGAGCCTACCAGCATCTGCAATCCGACGACCATCATGAAGTTACCGCCAGACGTCGCACCGCGAACCGCAAGCGTGGCAAAAGTCAAAGCAAGCGCCCCCGCACCGCATAGTGCGACCCCGAACATATCGACGCCCGCGCTGATCCGGCTGCTCATGATAAGGGCGACTCCGGCGAAACCGGCGAACAGACCCAATACACCAAGCGGGCGCAGCTTATCCCCGAACATCAGCCAACCTGCCAGTGCCACCAACAAGGGCATAGTGGAAGCGATAATGGCCGCGACCGAAGCCTCGACCGTTTGCATCGCGTAGAAGTTCAGGCCCAAATACAGGGCATTTTGGCAGATTCCGAACAGGATCGTGGCACGCCATTGATTTCGGGTCAGGTTCCAACTTTGCCCCATCGCGCGGGCAATCATGACCCCCAGAACACCGGAGATCAGAAACCGCAGTGCCAGCGAAAACAGAGGTGAGGCATCCGCCACGATGATCCGCGCCGAGGTAAAGGCAGATGACCAGATCAGGGCAAATGTCAGCCCCATGGCTATGGCGCGCAGATCCATGGAGACCCCCTGTCACGTCGCGCGGACTGTCCCTGATTTTGGGATCGGTCGCAAGCAGTGCGCGTCAAAAAAGACACATGCGTGATGCAAGAAAAGTCTTGCACATGTTTATATTGATTGACTGGCCAATTAAAGATATCGGCGGCAGGACCTGACATATCAAGGGAGGTTTGTCGGTGCTTCTGGAGTACATTCTATCTTTCGGCGTCCTGCTGGCATTGGGCCTGGTCGCTTTCTTCGTCGTGAAATGGTGGAACCTGCGCTGCGTTGGCGTGACACCGGTACATCTGTTCACGTTCATCGCGATCCTGTTCACATCCGGTCTAGATGTCGGCCTGATCATGTTCCCGCTGACCGAATTCGGTGGATATGCCGACGAGCCTGCTTACGCCTTCGCAAACCCGTTGGCGATCGAGTTCGGATTCTGGGGCTTTCTGATCTGGGCCTTTTATTTTCTGACGGCCTTCTACTTCTGCGTGATCGAACCCCGTGTGAGGTTCTTTGAGATCCCGCTGGTCAAGCTGATTAACAACGCGGTCATCATCGGCACCTGTGCTTTCACAGCCAGCCTTTTCCTGATCTACCTGCCCGGCTATCTGCCCGAGGTCGGAGACGGCGAATCCGTCGTTACTACCTTCTACATCATCGTGTTTGTCGTCATTCTGGCGGCGGCTTATTCTTCGACCGATCTGAAGTATGTTCGTATCCTGTCGGTCGGTTCTACTTTTCTGTTCCTTGCACTGATTCTGGGCATGTGGGCAGCTGCAGGCATGGGCGTGACCGGTTTCGTGGAAACCGGCAGCGATATCGGGGCCTATTTCGCCAACCTGCACAAATTTGTCCTGCCGCTGACCGACTATCACGCATTCTACCTGTTCTGGTGGTTTGCATGGTCGATCATGATCGGCCAGTTTACGTCGCGCTTCGTGGGTGGTCTGACCACGTGGCAGTTGCTTGCCGCGCTGCTGATCTTTCCGTCCATACCGCTGGGGATCTGGTTCACCGTTCTCTACTATTACCATCTGAACGGCATCAGTACCGCAGGCATCACCAACATTGCGATGGTGATCGTGGGTGTGACGTTCGTGATCAACTCGCTGGACTCGCTGATCCGACTGTACACCGACAACCTGAACCTGACCGTGGAACGGTTTGGCAAGGCGATCTATGTGGCTGGCAACGTCGCGCTGTTGTTTGCCCTGACCCTGCTGTTCCAGAGCCAGTGGCTGCAGATTCAATGGATCGGAGCCGTCGTGGTTGGCCTGTATCTGGCCTGCGTCGTCTATATCCTGATCACCAAACGCCAGGAGGTGATGAGTATCGATTCAATGCCTGAAGATCGTGATCTGGACTTCCACAAGGTTGAGACGGTTCACTGACCGACCTATCGAAGCAAATCGAAAAAGGGCGCCTCTGGCCAAGGCCCTATAGGTAAATGTTGAAGGAGGCTGAGAGTTCAGCCTCCTTCCATATGTACTCAGGTTGAGACGTTCGAAAACTGGCGCCAATTTCCGGATGTTCGATTTTGGTGCAGCAAAAGACCGCAACCAACCAAAGATAGACTTTTTTAGTTGCGCTTTATCTAGCGCATTGCACCTATACTTTCGGGTATTTTGAACGCGTTAGCATAGGTGGACAAAAAAATTTGACACTCAGATTTCAGAAGGCCTACGGTCATTTCCGGAGATAGACTACTTTTCTGAACGGACTGCCATATGAAATTTGCGTATACCTTTATTGCTGCAATTGGCCTAACGGCCAGTGCAACTTTCGCCGATACCAATGAACGCCCCAACATTCTCGTCATCATGGCGGACGATGTTGGCTGGGCCAGCCTTGGTGCGTATCACGGTGGAGTAAAGAGCATCGAGACCCCAAACTTGGATCAGTTGGCAGCCGACGGTGCAAGATTGACCGACTATTACGCCGAGCCGAGTTGTACGGCCGGTAGATCGGCATTCATTACCGGCCAAATGCCGATCCGAACCGGGATGCATACGGTCGGGCTTCCTGGCGGTCCCATCGGTCTGCACCCTGAAGACCCAACCTTGCCAATGTTCTTGAAAGAACTGGGTTATACCACGGGCCAGTTTGGAAAAAACCATCTGGGCGACCTGAACAAGTTCCTCCCAACCGTCAAAGGCTTTGATGAGTATTGGGGGTGGCTGTATCACCTAAACGCGATGGAGTACCGCGATGACCCAGATTGGCCAGATGACCCGGAATTCGACGCGCAATACGGGCCGCGCAACATCATACATTCGTTTGCGACAGACGTAGACGACGAAACCGTGGACCCACGGTTTGGTAAAGTTGGCAAACAGCGCATTGTCGATGATGGTCCGGCTCCGCCTGAACGTCAGAAAACGCTTGATGACGAAGTAACAGCTCACACCAAGGACTTCATCTCAAGAGCAGTCGAAGCGGATACACCGTTCTTTGTGTGGATGGCCCCAGCCAGAGCTCATGTGTGGACCCATCTCAGCCCAGAATATGAGGCGATGTTAGGCGACGGGCGCGGTTTGCAAGATGTCGTTATGAAAGAGTTAGATAACAATGTCGGCAAGGTACTCAACCATCTTGATGAGCTTGGCGTATCAGACAACACCATCGTAGTCTTCACCGCTGATAACGGGCCTGAAACCATAACTTGGCCGGATGGTGGAACGACGCCTTTTTATGGAGAAAAAGGAACCACCTGGGAAGGCGGTTTCAGAGTTCCGGCAATCATTCGTTGGCCTGGAAAAATTCCTGAGGGCCAAGTTTTGAACGGAATTTTCAGTGGCATGGATTGGATGCCTACGATTGTTGCAGCAGCTGGTGGGCCAGATGATCTTCCGGCCGAGTTGCTGGAAGGTTACCAAGGCTTCAATGTGCACTTGGATGGTTACAACCAACTTCCTTACCTTAGTGGCGAAACGGATGAGAGTAACCGTGACGAAATCATCTACTATGAGGGCACAGATCTGCAAGCAGTTCGGTATAGGGACTGGAAAGCGCATTTCGTTGTGCAAAACCACGGATGGGCTGGCGCTAAGGAAGAGCGTACTGCCCCACTGCTGATCAACCTGCGTCGCGATCCTTATGAGAAGGCGGCTCATGAAAGCGGCATGTATGTTCGCTGGATGGGGCAAAAAATGTGGGCCTTCGGCCCGGCGTTCAACTTGGTACGAGAACATCTTGCGACGTTTGAGGCCTATCCATCGCGTGGCGCTTCTGTCTCAAATCAAGAACATGTCGAAGAACAGACTTCGACCGAGGGCGGCCTCTCCCAGTAAAGGCACCTGTGCAACCAGTTTCGCTCACTTCAATATGCCAATGGACATCCGACCTTGAGGGTCGGGTGGTCCATTTGCCAAGTTTCAATGCACTCGGGCCGATTGGTGAAGCCATTTCTTTTGTGAGGAATTAAGATGACCGCCAGACTACTGCTTCTGCTTGCTGCTTTTGGGCTTGTTCCAATTGCTTTGTCCTACGGCGTCGTACCCAGCGCGTCTATTTCATACCTGCTTGGCTTTCCTGTCGAAGGTACTAATCAAACACACGTTTTTCGCGCGATAATGGGCCTTTACCTTGCAAATGCAGCGTTTTGGCTCATCGCAGCCAATAAACCAGAACTGCAATATGCGGCGCTGTGGGTTCTGTTCCTGTTCATGGTTGGGTTAGCGGCGGGCCGCATTTTGAGCATTCTTGTAGACGGCATGCCCAATACTGTTCTGGTGCTCTACCTTTTGGCCGAACTTGCATTTGGTGTCATGGCAGCTCTCTTGCTTTTTGGAAAATCGGACGCAGAATGAGGTGAGGCCATGCTTAGACGATCAATCTCAACAGTTTTCTCTGCCCTATTCATTTTTGTGGTGAATGCTGAAGCTGCTCTGACTCAAACCGTGCAGCAAGAGGTCGATTCAAATTTTGCGCTTGTGGCGGAGACGGTCGAAGCAGCCGGTTTGCCTGCAATAGCCTCAATTGATCATTCTCGTCTCGCACTGGCTGAAGGCGTGGAGATGCCCGCCTCCCGAGTGCTGATTTACTCGGACCCGGCGGTAAACTCTGCGATACTCTCAGAAAATGTTCGGGCAGGTTTGGACTTACCTTTCCGAGTACTCTCGTACGATGCAGGCGGGGAAGCACAAGTCTCCTTTACCGATGCTGAATTTCTGAAGGCGCGACATGGGTTAGAAGATACAAACGCTTTGGGGGCCTTTGCGGATCTTCAAGCAAGAATTTTGGATGAATTACCCGCTCAATCTGCTCCTGCCGCCGACCTAAGTTTGAACTTTGGAATTATTGAGTTTCAGTCGAAGCTGAACGTAGCAGATGCGGTTGCGAGTTTGACCAAGACCATAAAATCACAGAGTGACACAGTTTGGTTCGGCGAAATCAATTTCGCTTTGGAAGCCGCAGAGCTTGGTGTCGAAATCGAAGAAGCCGTGCTGCTTTTGTTTGGTGGCCCCGCACCTGGAGGCGTAGCGATGGCAGATTTTCCGGCCATCGGGTTAGATGCCTTCTGTCAAAAATTGCTTGTTATCTCGGATGGCAACGATGGGTCCGTCATTCTGTTTAATGACATCGCGGCATTGGCTGAGCTTCACTATGGCAAAAGTGCTAAACCGCATCACATGCTTAACGAGCGATTGACAGAAACATTCAGAAACGCGATTTAGGCGCTTTCGTCAAATGCGGGGTCAAAGGCAGCTTTGTACCGCAGAGCAGCCTTAGCGTAACGCAAAAAAGAACGGCGGGTTTTTTGCTTACCGAGTTCAAAAACTGAAGAGATCCCGATCATACACAAAGCCTTTCGCAATACCGAGCTTCATAGCTGGGCTCTTGTGTTCTTTTACCATGAGGTCGGTGTAGTTATGGGCAAACCTCAGGATATCCACCAGCTTCATGACCATGACAGGATTGTAGTACTGCTTGTAGTACCACAGGCTTTTGCGGCCCGAGGTTGACAAGCCACGCTCAAATCCCATGACCTTGGTCCGTGCCCGAGCGTGATACATGTCCACCGGATGTGTTCCCGCCCGAACTGCGAACTGGGCCATCTGGGCAAAATCTAATCGTGTTGGGTCAGTGCGGAAAATCACCCGCTTATGCGGCTCGTTGACGAAGTGGAACGGATAGTGAATGCCGGCCGTTTCAGACTGACCGGTATGATCCATTAGGAGCGCCCTGATATCGGAGCGTGCCATATTGCCAAAGGAAGCTTCCAAAAGGTACTCCATGGCGCCGTCCTGTGGTCTGGGGACAGCCTGATCACCGTCTCCAGGCAAGAACCCTGC
>NZ_JBXWNR010000022.1:0-54595 GCF_059610465.1 Ruegeria sp. CDSC085
TGGCGGTTACGATGAGCCAGAAACCCTCTCTTATCAAATCAACCTAAACTGTCCCATTGGTGCTGACGTCAGACAGTACATGTCAGAGACGCTGTCGACTTCTTGGGCCATATTCAGACGGCTGAAGTTCGAAGACTGGCCAACAGGCGCCGTAAAGTTGGCGAAATCAGCATGGCCACCACGCGTACTTAGAAAAGCAGCCGCAGGGTAGAAACGCGGCCCGGCAATGGTCCCGGTGTCGATTGCGCGGCGAAGACCTCCATTAGCGCCACCTGCATCTCTTACGGTGGTAAAGCCTTGCATTAAGTACATCTCAGCCATTTGAGTGCCGTGAATCGCGAGGTCTTCCCAAGTGCTGTTGGCTTCCATTGCGGGCAACGTGGGTCCTGGCAGCATCAGGTGTGCGTGATTTTCGATGAAGCCGGGAGTCAGTGTCCTCCCTTCTCCGTCAATAACCGTAGCATTGGGGGCATCAATCACTTCAGTTGATACGGCCTTAATCAGGTTGCCCTCGACCAATACGCTGGCATTCTCGATGCGCTGTTCACTCACTCCATCGAAGATGTGCACGTTGGTAAACAACGTTTGGGGTTCTTCCTGATCCTGAGCCTGCGCGGACGCTGAAAAAGCAAAACCTGCAGCGACAATTACCGTCGAGCAAAGCGACATTCGTAGACCGGACATAAGTTCTCCCTTCATATTCGTGTTTTGCAAACTGTAGTCCGAAATATCTTGGGTCGGTTGCCATTTTTGAATTAGAATGTTCGAATGTGATTGTAAAAATGGCCACCGACAAAAAATACTAATCCTCACAAGGGTGACGAGCTTGCCTTTCAACTCCACCTCTCAAGAGCATAGCGAAGGCTTTATTCGCCTCTCCTTAGCTGCTCCGTTTTTGCAATATCTCACCGAACGCAAGATCAATCCGCAACCAGCATTGGACCAGGTCGGATTGAAAGCCGAACTGTTGTCTGACCCATCCGTGTTCGTTCACTCAGAGCTGGTCTACGGTTTGGTGAATGCCTTCTCAGACGTGTCCGGGGATCGATACCTTGGATTGAACGTAGGGGAGACATTTGACCTGCAAGAGTGGCCTCCGTTCGCTCAAGCCCTGCAATCGACAAAAACGCTGTTCGAGTTTTTTACCCGCTTTATTGGGCTTGTACCGCAAGAGTCCAATTCTGTGCGGCACAACCTTGTCATTGAAGCAGACAAAGCGACGTATCGTATCGATAGGCAACAGGAACCAACTGTCCCACCCATTCAGGTTACCGGTTTTGGTGCCGCAATCTATGTACGTCTATTGCAGACCGTCGTTGGAGATTCTTGGGATTCTTCCCGTGTGCGATGGGAAAGCAGATACATCAATGGTCTGCCTATCGACTACAAGGGGATCGAGATTGGCCTTGGGTCCGATCCCGGCATGCAAATTAGTTTTCCTGTGCAATGGTTATTTTTGCACCATGTCTCAGAGGTCTCTGCCAGGCCCATAGCCTCGCCTCGACAAGAGGGAGAAGTAACCGTGGTGGCAGCTTTGCGATCTGTCTTACGCGAAAAACTGGATGAAACCGATTTGGGACCAGAGGTGGTGGCTGGATTTCTGGGAATACAGCCGGAAAGGTTTCTGAAAGCGCTTCAGCGGCAAGGCACAACGCTATCCCGCGAAATCAAACGGCTCCGTGTTGATGTCGCCAAGGAGCACCTCAAAGAAGACCAGATGACGATTGCGGAGATTGGTCTGATGCTCGGCTATTCTGACAAGTCCCACTTCACTCGCTTTTTCCGAGGCCAAACCGGGATGACACCGACCAAGTTCCGCCTCGGTGTATAGTTACGTTGCGAATACTTGGGCTGTTTTTCCACTACATAGCAAGTGCGGGCCGACAAGAATTTGCGACACACTTTTTGGAGCCCCTATCTAAGGATCACAGAGGGACAAATGCCCCCATAGCCCCTTCGGCGGTGCATGCAGCGCTGCGCCACCGCTGCACCAACTCTTTGTTTCAGTTCGATCAACGACAGACCTGATCTCAGAAAGCTGTCAAATAATCTTGATACGTCCAGAAGATTGTGCAACCTTCAAGCCACTGACAACACTAGACATCTCTTCAAGATAGTGCTGGTTGCGGCAGTGGAAAACAGCACCTTGTTGCACGTGCGGATTAGGATAGAGCGCTTCGTTTACACCGAAGATGTCGGGAGTTCGAGTCTCTCATCACCCACCATTCTCCCGTCAAAGCATCAGCATTCAAACAATATCGAAATGCCGAGGCGCAGTTGCAACCGATTGCAAGTCGAGATCGATGATGCATAATGCACCAGCAATGCCACACTTATCTGTTTCCCTGCCCCACTACTATCGGAGTTCCCCGGCGTGAGTGTAACTCTGAAAGACGTGGCCGCTTTGGCCGGCGTTTCACGATCCGCCGTGTCGCGCACCTTTACTGAAGGTGCCTCGGTTTCTGCAAAAACGCGCAGCAAGGTTGAAAAGGCGGCCCGTGAGCTGGGCTATAGTCCCAATGCCCTGGCGTCGTCTCTGACGACCGGGCGCACCAAACTGATCGGATTGATTTCGAACAACTTTCACAACCCGATTTTCCTGGAAGTCTTCGATCAGTTTACACGCGCCCTGCAGGAACGCGGCCTGCGCCCGCTGATCGTGAACCTGACGGACGAAACCGAACCTGCCAACTCTGTCCGAATGCTCCGCCAATACTCGGTTGACGCAGCTATCGTGGCATCCTCGACGTTACCGCCCAGTTTTGCAAAGGCCTTTCATGATGCGGGTGTACCAGTGGTGCACACGTTCGGCCGGTCTGCCACCTCGCCCGAAGTCCATGTGGTCGGGATCGACAACGTGGAATGCGGACGCATGGCTGCGCGCGAGCTGGTCGCGCGGGGCTATGCCAGTGTGGGCTATCTGGGCGGGCCGCAGGATGCGACCTCGTCCCTGGACCGGCAACGGGGCTTCATTGAAGAAATGGCCGGCCATCCGCAGATTCCGGTCAGCCACTCCTTCGCCGGGGCCTATTCCTTCGAAGCGGGGCGGGCCGAGATGCTGCGCCTGCTGGCCGGTGATCCGGCGCAGGCCTATTTCTGCGGCGATGACATCCTGTCGATCGGGGCGCTGTCAGCGCTGGCCGATCACGGGCTGAAACCGGGCACCGATATCGGAATCATCGGCCTGAACGACATGGAGATGTCGCGCTGGGAATATATCAACCTGACCACCATCCATCAGCCGATCAAGCAGATCATCACTTCGTCCGTGGATCTGGTCGTCGAGATGTTGAAAGAGCCTCAGCGTTATCCCGAAGCCCGAATTTTCCCCTGCCGGGTGATTGAGCGGGGCACTCTACGGCCCCGCGTCTGATCAACGAAACATTGGCGGGCGGGCATCATGCCAAGCGCCATCTGCTTTGCCCGAAGCAACAGCCGCGTGAACGGCGGCGATCGATCGCACACCATCAGCAGCATCGGGCAGCCCATCCCGGCTTTCACCGCGGATTGCATCCGCCAGATCGCAATAGATATTGGCGACGGCCAGTGGGAACCCCTCGGGGTGCGCGATGGCGACACGTGACAGGCGCTGAGCTTCGCCATGCAGACTGCCCTCGCCCTTTTCTATGATCTGTGTACGCCCACCAACGGGTGTATAGATTAATTGGTTGGGCTGCTCAGACGCCCAGCGCAGCCCGCCGGTTTCGCCAAAGACCTGTATGTCAAAGCCATGCTGGCGCCCGATCGCCACAGAGGATGTCCAAAGACGCCCGACTGTGCCGCCTTCCATACGAAAGTTGATCATTGCATCGTCTTCCAGCTCCCGGCTTGCGATCGTTGAGGCTATATCGGCCGAAAGCGTCTTCACCTCATCATCGCAGATAAAACTGGCCATATGCAGTGCGTGAATACCGCAATCGGCAAACTGCCCGGAAACGCCTGCCATCGCAGGGTCATAGCGCCACCGCACACGCGGATTGTCGGCATCGGTGGCATCCCCGTGGTGGCCATGGCTGAAATTGGTCACCACAAGACGCACCTGTCCGATTTCGCCCGCGCGCACCATCGCGCGGGCCTGACGTACCATGGGATAGGCGGAATAGCAGTAGTTCACCGCGCAGATCTTTCCCGATGCTTCGGCAACGCGGACTATTTCCTCACCCTCTTCCACGGTCATGGTCATCGGCTTTTCACACAGGACATTGAAGCCTGCTTCAAGATACGCCTTGGCAATCTCGAAATGGGTCGAGTTGGGTGTGGCGATGGTCACCAGGTCAACCCGGTCTTCACGGTCTTTCTCGCCTGCCAGCATCTCTTGCCAGTCTCCATAGGCGCGATCGGTGGCAACACCCAATCGCTGCGCGTATTCCCGGCCGGTTTCGGGCCGGTGATCCAGCGCGCCAGCGGCAAATTCAAACAGCCCGTCAGCCTGTGCCCCCAAGCGGTGCGCAGGACCAATCTGGCTGCCTTCACCACCACCGATCATGCCCCATCTCAACTTAAACATGGTCATTGTCTCTCATTAAAGCTTTTAGGTTGAGCGATCAGAAATCGCAGATGTCTTTCCACTGCCGCTGATCTGACGACGCCAACGCGGCAGCAAGCACGCGGTTGACCTCATGCCCGTCGCGAAAAGAGGGCCAAGTGGCTTTTCCGGTATGGATGGCCTGCAGAAAATCTTTGGCCTCGATAATGATCTGGTCCTGATAGCCCGTTCCGTGGCCCGGACCCTGGCAGAAAGGCTCGTAATCCGGATGCGCCGGGCCGGTCAGGATCTTGGCAAACCCGCGCGTGGCTTCGGGCCCTTCCCGCTTATACAGCCACAGCGCGTTCTGGTCTTCCTGATCGAACCGGATAGCGCCCTTTGTTCCAGATATTTCATAAGCATAGCCCATTTTTCGCCCCGTCGCGACGCGGCTGAAATACAGGTTGCCCATAACCCCGTTTTCGAACCGGCACATCATCTGGGCGTGGTCGTCGTTTGTCACCTCACCACCAGGTCGGGTTTTGTGAACCGTTTCAACATCCGCCATCACCTGTGCGATGGGTCCAACCAGTGCCAACGCACCGTTGACCATGTGCGGTGCCAGATCTCCGATTGTGCCATTGGCCATGCCTGTCGTGCGCCAGGTCGCCGGAGCTCGCGGGTCGGCATAGAAATCTTCGGTGTGCTCCCCCCGGAACCAAGTGACATCCCCAATCTCTCCGTCGGCGATCAGCTGGCGGGCGAATTGGCTTGCGGGCGTGCGAATATAGTTGAACCCCACCATGTTGACCGCACCCGAAGCCTCGGCAGCAGCAACCATAGCCTGGCTGTCCGCAAGCGACGCGCCCAATGGCTTTTCACACAGAACCGGTTTGCCCAGTGCAAAAGCCGCTTCGGCAATCTGACGATGCGTGGATTGAGGCGAGGCGATGACGATTGCCTCGACCTGTGGGTCCTCAACCAATACACGCCAATCGTGGGTCGCGCGTTTGTACCCGTAGGCTGTGCTGTATCGTTCAGCGCTATCGGGGCGGGACGAACAAATGACCTCCAGTCGGGGTCTCAATGCCGTGTTGAACACTGCACCGACCGCAGACATGGCTACGGAATGGGCCTTGCCCATATAGCCGCCGCCGACGATTCCAATTCCGATTTCAGGCATCTGCAACGGCTCCGAACATATCATTTGCAACCGGTTGCAAAATCAGTATCGTGTGAATCGATTCAACGCAAGGTCCAAACTTTGCCGACCCCACTCTGCCGGAGGACAAAACTTGAGCGCTTTGATGGATGGTATCAAAGGAAACCGCTTCGCCGTTCTGGGTCGTGCAGGTATGGACCTGTACGCCGAACCGATCGGCGTCAGAAGCGAGGATGCCGACACGTTTCATGCCGACCTTGGGGGGTCTTCCGCGAATATTTGTGCCGGGTTGGTCAAGTTGGGCAGTGAGGCGTCGCTGATCACGTCCGTCTCGGATGATGCGATCGGACGGTTCTGTCTGAACCGGTTGCGGCATTACGGTGTGGACACATCCTATATCCGCGTTCTGGGCGGCGAATACCGCATGTCTCTGGCCGTGTACGAAAGCCGGATCGAGAACTTTCAGAATGTGATCTATCGTAATGGGGCCGTTGATTTCCAAGTCACCGAAGAGGATATGGACAGGGTCGATTATTCATCATTCTCGGCAATCATCTCGGCTGGGACGGTCTTTGCGTCCGAACCGTCGCGCAGCGCTACATTCCGGGCCTTTGAGAACGCCCGGAACGCAGGCCTGCCGATCATCTTCGATATCGATTACCGCCCCTACAGCTGGCCCTCACCCGAGGTGGCTGCCGAAGTTCTGTCGCGGGCTGGTGACGCCAGCGACCTGATCGTCGGCAACGACGAAGAGTTCGGGTTCATGGCCGGCGGCATCGAAAAGGGTTTTGCCAAGGCCCGGGAACTTGCTGAAAAACCCGGTCGGATCATCATCTACAAGATGGGTGAAAAAGGCGCTGTCACCTTGGTGGACGGGCAAGAACTTCGAACCGGTATTTACCCGGTCACTGCTGTCAAACCCAACGGGGCTGGCGACAGTTTCATGGCGGGTCTGTTGGCTTCGATCGCCGCAGGGCACGATCTAAAAGACGCCGTCATGCGCGGTTCGGCCTGCGCGTCGATCGTGGTGTCGCATCCCGGTTGCGCGCCCGCCATGCCGACGACCCCGGAACTGGACGCGTTCCTCGCTTCTCATCCCGGCCCGGCCACATAGGAGAACTCCATGCATATCGCGCCCTACGATAACCAGAACAAACCGATCGTCGACGCAAATGATCCAACTGTCCCACTGAACTATTTCAACATCGTAAAACTGAAAAAGGGCGAGGCCTTCGAATACCAGGCCCCGGGCTATGAGACCTGCATCGTGCCTGCCACCGGCAGCGTCGACGTGGATGTCGAGGGCGTGCGCTTTGCCCATCTGGGCAACCGAGGCGAGGACGTATGGGATGGCGAGCCCGAAGGCGCCTATGTGCCGTCGGGGGCCAGGGCGCAGATGGTCTGCGTCTCGGAGACGGCCGAGGTGTTCGTGGCCGGCGCCAAATACGACAAGGTGCTGGACCCGTTCGATGTGCGCGAACACGACCTGGTGCAATATGGCAGCGATGACACCAAGACGCATCGCAAGATCAAGCACATCCTCGGCCAGAAACAGCATGACATGGTCGGCCGCCTGCTGGTCAGCGAGCTGTTTACCGTGGGTCAGGGCGGCTGGTCGGGCTTTCCCAGTCACAAGCACGACACCAACCGCCTGCCGGACGAGACCCGGCATGACGAAACCTACAATTTCCGTTTCAAGCCCAACTGGGGCTCGGGCCTGCAGATGTTGCAGCGCGAGGACAACGAACCCGGCGATGCCTACCATATCGTCGATGGCTCCACGATCTGCATCGACAAGGGCTATCACCCCTGCTGCGTGCTGCCGGGATACGAGATGTATTACTTCACCATCCTTGGCGGGCTGACCCAGCGGTCTCTGGTGCAGTATTTCCAACCCACCCATGCCTATCAGATCGAGACCATTCCGGGCATCAAAGACATGATCGCGAAGTTCAAATGACCCTCGTCACACTGAAAGACATCCTGCAACCCGCTTATGAACAAGGCTATGCCGTGGGCGGGCTCGTGACGCTGGGCTGGGAAGACATGCGCGCCTATGTGGCCGCGGCCGAGGCGGAAAATGCACCGGTTATTTTGCAAGCCGGTCCCAGTTGCCGTGAGCACACGCCGCTGCCCGTTCTGGGCAAGATGTTCCGGTATCTCGCCGAAAACGCCTCGGTTCCGGTCGTTGCCCATCTGGATCACGGCTACACGTTCGAGGACTGTAAGGTCGCCCTCGACAGTGGTTTTACGTCGCTGATGTTTGACGGATCACGCAAGCCCTTGCAGCAGAACATAGATGAAACCGCCGCGATTGCTGAGATGGCCCACTCAGCCGGGATTTCATGCGAAGGAGAGATCGGCTTTGTGGGGTATTCCGGTGGTGAAGGATCAAACGGCACCGACCCCGAAGAAGCCGCGAAGTTTGCACGCGAAAGCGGTGTCGACGCGATGGCGATTTCGGTTGGCAATGTTCACTTGCAGCAAAACAAAGAAGGTGGCCTGGATGAGGCGCGTGTCGCCGAAATCGATGCCGTAACCGAAGTGCCTTTGGTCATTCATGGCGGGTCCGGTGTGCCGGTAGAGCAGCGTAAGAAGCTGGCGCGCGAGACCTCGATCTGCAAGTTCAACATAGGAACCGAGCTGCGTATGGCATTCGGAAATGCCATGCGTGAAGCCGTCAATCGTGATCCTGAACGTTTTGACCGCGTCACGATCCTGAAGGAAACGCACGACCCGGTTGAGGCCGCTGCCCGCACCGTGATCCGGACCTTTGGCGCCCCGCCGCAAAGGTAAGATGCCCAATCTTTCTTAAATCGTAAAGGCTGCGCGGAACGCCTCAAGCGCCGTTTCCGGGTCGCCCGCAGCAAATGCCTCAAGGCTGACAGGTCCACGGTACCCCCTGTCATTGAGCGCCCGCGCCACGGCGGCATAGTTGATCTCACCGGTTCCCGGCTGGCACCGCCCGGGATTGTCGGCCACTTGTATCTCTCCGATCCAAGGCAGGCAATTCTCGCACCAACGGATCAGATCGCCTTCCCCGATCTGCGTGTGATAGAGGTCCAGATTTATGCGCAGGCTCGGGTGGTTCACAGACGAAACCAACGCCAGAACATCCTTGGTCGAACCAAAAGGACAACCGGGA
The DNA here is from genome assembly GCF_059610465.1 of Ruegeria sp. CDSC085. Taxonomy (NCBI): domain Bacteria; kingdom Pseudomonadati; phylum Pseudomonadota; class Alphaproteobacteria; order Rhodobacterales; family Roseobacteraceae; genus Ruegeria; species Ruegeria sp. CDSC085. The sequence goes on from NZ_JBXWNR010000022.1 coordinate 8,773, forward strand.
TGATCCAGCAGATTCAGGTTCTCCAGCGTGAAAACGACATCCTGTTCTTCCACCAGATCACAAATGCGGCGCTACGTGTCCCGCGCTTTCAGCCACATATCGCCGGTCACAACGTCGTGCTGCCAGAGCGGTATTCCACCATCGCCCAAACCGGTACCGTGCAGGTTCAGACGATCCACACCAAGACGGTTGCCAATCTGCACCGTCTCACGCGCGGATGTCAGGAGCATGTCAGCCCCTAAATCATCCGCAAGACGGCCCTGAAGATAACCATTCATGATCGTGTAGTTCGCGCCAACGCATTCAAGATTCACCATATCCCAAGCCGGCCAGTTCCATAGGCCAACTCCAAACCCCATCTCGGTCAGCCACGCGGCACGCCACTCCATGGGTTTGTCGAGCCAAAGCATTTCAGCACATGCCGCAAGTTGAAAAGGTTGAGGCATGTCAGCTCTCCAATTGTCCAGATTGGTTCAGATCGAGCCACCTTCGACCATGAAATTCCCCGCACTGCACATGGCCGCGTCATCCGAGGCCAGAAACAGGACCATGCGCGCCACATAGACCGGCTCAATCGGGTCCGGCAGACATTGACGATCCACCTGCTTGGCCAGCGCCTCAGGCGTGACCCACAGGTCTTTCTGGCGGTCGGTCATGATCCAGCCCGGCACCACCGTGTTCACGCGAATACGATGATCGCCCAGTTCACGCGCCATGGTGCGGGTCAATCCATGGACTGCGGATTTGGCGGTGGCATAGGCCGGAAAACCCGCACCTGCCTCCCACCACGAATTCGAGCCGATATTGACGATCGAACCCGCACCCCTGGCTATCATGCCGGGCGCCACTGCCTGAATGGCAAAGAACATGTGACGGATATTGGTCGCCATGCGCTCATCCCAGTAGTCCGGCGTCACTTCGCGCCAGTCATGACGATCATCCCGGGCGGCGTTGTTGACCAGCACGTCCGCGGCGCCCAGCTCCTCGACCAGTTGCCCCAACGCCTCTTGCATAGCTTCGATATCGCGCAAGTCGCACTGCACAAAAGCGTGTTCACCGTCCAGGCCAGACAGTAGCGCGAGTCCGGCGTCGGCATTCAGATCCAGAATACCGACCTTTGCCCCTTGGTCGGCAAAGGCCCGAACGGTTTCAGCGCCAATTCCTCCAGCCCCGCCCGTGACAAAAACCGTTTTTCCCGCAAGGCTTGGGTAATTGGCAAAATCTCTGTTCATCCGTCACGCTCCATGATCCATTCAACCTCTGGGGCTGGTACAAACCGCCATTTTCGCAGCGACCCGGCCATGACGTTAAGATAGTACATCTCAAATCCATAGGGCGCGCCACAAGGGTGATGGCCGCGCGGAACAGTAACAACATCGCCATCGGAAAGGGCCATTGTCTCATCCAGGTGACCATCATCTGTATAGACCCGCTGAATTCCGAACCCATTGGAAGGGTTGAGCCGGTGGTAGTAGGTCTCCTCCAGATATGTGATGCGAGGATAATCATCCTCGTCGTGACGGTGACTGGGATAGGACGACCAATGGCCATTTGGAGTGAACACCTCGGTCACCAGCAGGCTGTCTGCGTAGTCCTCATTCTCCATGGCGATATTGTTGATGTATCGCGTATTTACCCCTTTGCCGCGTTCGGTCAGGGTTATGCCATCAGGTCCAATCCGACGCGCCGTATGACCGCCCTTACCCGGCGCCGAACAGATGGCCACAACGCAGTCGGTTTCCGCCACGGCCTCCCACTCGGTTCCGTTGGGCAGATACAGGCAATGCGGCGGCGTCTTTTCGAACACGTTCATCCGGTCGCCCAAAATGCCCCAGTCCTGGCCTGCCCCGGTGATCTTTGCCTTGCCTTCGACCATCACCAGAATGACCTCACGATCCCCGGTTGCCTCGGCCGCCCTGTCGCCTGCCTTTAGATGATAAAGGCCAAAGCCCACATATCGCCATCCCGCGCTGGCCGGAGTGATGTCATGTACCTTGCCACGGGTTCCAAACGGTTTCTTCAGCAGGTCTGCCATTCTTGTTCTCCTTATTGGGCGGGCCCACAGGGTCCGCCTGAATTGTATTCAAGCAGCTTGCCTTGCCCGCAGGGCAGAAAGAGCCTCGGATAGCTGTTCCTTCTTCCATCCTTCGAAAACGGCCCGTCTCAGGATGTCAGCCTGGCTGTCGGGCGCGTTGCCTCCAATCGGTGGATCAGTATCCAGATTGGTCGGGAACGGATAACCTTCAGCTGTTGCAGCAATCGCTGCATCCAGTTCCCTCGCAGTCAAAGCCCCACGTTGTTTCAGGGCGACAAGCGACAGGAACACAGCCTGCGACATGGAATGCCGATCAACCATCTCCATCGCACAACCGAAGGGGGATGAGATTTGCAGCAGGTTTGCCATGCGATTGATGTCGGTGCTGCTGTTCTCGCCCGCTGCATGGAACAGGGCCGGATTGAAGAACACCGCGTCACCCTTTTCCAGAGGCACCTGGATACAGCTGTCTTCGAAATACGCACGGTGCGCTTCATCGTGGAACGCCAGATAGCCCGATGGGTAGAGCTGCGAGAACGGCAACAACTTGGTCGGGCCGCTTTTCACCGGCATGTCACAATGCGCAACCGCCCCTTGCAAGGTCAGCGAGGCCGTCACCAGATGTGCATGGGCCGGATACCGGGCCGCGCTTTCGGCGCTTTGGAACCCAAGGTGGTAGTCCCGATGCGCCTGTTGCGCCTTGCCACCGGGGCGCACCTGATTGATCTGAGCGGTCACCTGATAGTTCGGCCCAAGCCATGCTTCACATGCCGCCGCAATCGCCGTGTTCCCGAAATAGAGCGCAAAGCCCTCGGGGTCGCGCAGGCATTGCTTTTGCAGCGCGTTCCACACCCGGTCATTCGCGCCCGAGGCGGCAAAGTGATCGCCCTCACCCGCGCTACCCTGGCGTTCTTCTTCGATGATTTCACGAAATACTTCCGTCGCCCGGTCAATGATCGACGTGTCCGGATACGCCCCTTTCAGGGCGATCACACCGGCGGATTTGCCCAGCACCCGGCCCCATTCCGCCAGCAAGGCCCTACGCGTATCAGGCTGTTCCAAACCGGAACGCAGTGCCTGCATATCATAGACGGGCACGTTCTTTTCGACGGAGACGGCAAAAGGCACCGTCTCGGTCGAAAGGCTCTGAGAGGTCAACACCTTGAATTCGTCCAGATCACAGGATTCCCGGTCGAAATAGCCGACATATCCAAGGTCCTGATGTACCATGACGTGCTCCTCTCTCATGGCTTCGGTGTTGCCCCGTGAGGCGGTGATTTAAGCGGTGATTTCCAACCCTGCGTTGCCACAAACCTCGACAATGTGGTCAAAGCCAATTTTGGAGTACTCACATGGCGGCGCCTTGGCGGGGTCCTGCTCTGCCTCGACCACAATCCAGCCGTTGTAATCCATTGCTTTCAACGCATTGGCCACGGCCTGAAAGTCGATGCATCCATCACCCGGCACTGTAAACGCACCTGCGATCACCGCATCCAGGAAACTTCGATTGTTCTCGCGTGTGTCCTGTACGATTTCGGGTCGGATATCCTTGAAATGTACGTGATGAACCCGGTCGCCCCAACGGTTCAGTGTGGCCATCACATCGCCGCCGCCAAACAGCAGATGGCCCGTATCGAAGCACAGCTTCAATTCGGGGCCGGAACCCTCCATCAGCCAGTTCACTTCATCTTCGCTTTCGATGATCGTGCCCATATGATGGTGATAGGCCATCGGCATGCCCTGATCTGTCATCCACTTGGCAAGTTCGGTCAGCTTGCCCGCATAGGCCAGTACCTCATCCTCCGAAAGTTTGGGGCGATCATTGACAGGTGTTCCGATCTGCCCCTGAACGGTATTGGAACACTCGGCGTAAACGATACATGGGCTGTTCAGCGCGACGAATTGTTCGACCTGTTCGCGCACGACGCCGATCTCGGCGTCAAGGTCATTGACCAGAGTGCTGCCCGAGCACCAACCACCACACAACGCTATGTTGTTGGCATCCAGATACGCGCGCAGCCCTTCGGTGTCGGCGGGCATCCTCTGGCCGCGTTCGACACCTGTGAAACCGATCTCGCGCGCTTCTTTCAGCGCCTGCTCCATCGTGTAGGCTGCGGTCAGGTCCGGCAGGTCGTCATTCTGCCAGGCAATCGGAGAGATACCGATCTTCACGCTCATTTCGTGTTTCTTTCCTTGATGGCGGTTTCATAGGCCGCACGTTTTTCATTCACTTCAGGGCGGACGCTGACCTCGGGCACCGCCACTTCCCACCACGTTCCGCCATATTCGGTCGATGGGTAGGGATCGGTGTCGATCACTACGACATAGGGGCCTTTGACCTCACCGCGTTTGGCCAGCGCGTCTTCAAGCTCGGCAATTGAACTGACCTTGACCGAGGTAGCCCCCATCGCTGCCGCATGGGCGGCAAAATCGATGGCCGATGCCGTTTCGTGTACGGTGTGGTCGAGAAGGTTGTTAAACTCGGCCCCGCCTGTCCCCATTTGCAGACGGTTGATGCAACCAAACCCCCGGTTGTCCGTGACGACAACGGTGAACGAGATCCCCATCATCGCCGCCGTCGCCATTTCCGAGTTGGCCATCATATAAGTACCGTCACCGGTAAAGCAGATCACGTCGCGGTCCGGCTGGGCCATCTTGATGCCCATGGCACCGGCGATCTCATACCCCATACAGCTGAAACCATATTCCATGTGATAGGCACCGGGGCGCGGCGCTTTCCACAGCTTGTGCAACTCACCCGGCATCGTGCCGGCGGCGCACATCGCAACAGTGTTTTCATTGGCAGCCCGCTGCACTGCGCCGATCACCTGCATATCCGTGGGCAGTGCATTGCTGTCGGTGGGTGCATCCGTCAGCGCATCAACTTTACCGAACCAATCAGATTTCAATATCGCGGGCAGATCAGGCGCACGATGGTCTGCCAACGCTTCGCTGAGTTCACCCAGACCAACCCGAGCGTCGGCCTGCAACGGCATCGCTCCGTGCTTTTCGGCGTCATAGGCGGCGGTGTTCAGGCTGATCAACTCACGCTGAGGGTTCGCGAACAAACCCCATGACCCAGTGGTGAAATCCTGAAACCGGGTGCCAACGCCCAGCACAAGATCCGCCTTTGCACAGATGTCATTGGCGGGTTCGCCCCCGGTCACACCAACAGGACCAAGGTTGAGCGGATGATCCCAGGCCAATGCGGACTTGCCGGCCTGTGTCTCTGCCACCGGGACGTTATGTGCTTCGGCAAAGCGCTGCAACGCGGCCGTTGCGTCCGAATAATGCACACCTCCGCCTGCAACGATAACGGGACGCTTGGCGGCCTTGATCGCGGCAACGGCACGGGCCAGTTCACCCTCATCCGGGCGAATGCGGCGCTGATACCAGACGCGTGGCTCAAAGAAGCTTTCGGGATAGTCATAAGCTTCGGCCTGCACATCCTGACAAAAGGCCAGCGTCGCCGGGCCGCAATCCGCCGGGTCCGTCATCGTGCGGAAGGCGCGTGGCAGAGCCGTCAGCAGATGTTCCGGGCGGGTGATGCGGTCGAAATACCGGCTGACCGGTCTGAAACAGTCATTCGCACTGATGGTTCCATCCGAGAACACTTCGGGCTGCTGCAAAACCGGATCGGGGCCACGCGTCGCAAACACATCGCCAGGCAGCAATAAAACAGGCAGGCGGTTTACATGGGCCAGAGCAGCCGCAGTGACCATGTTGGTGGCTCCTGGTCCGATTGACGACGTGACCGCCATCGCGCGGCGCCGACCCAACTGCTTGGCATAAGCAATCGCGCTATGTGCCATGGTCTGTTCGTTGTGACCGCGATAGGTCGGAAGACTGTCTCTCACGCCATGCAGTGCCTCACCCAAACCAGCCACGTTGCCATGGCCAAAAATCGCCCACACACCTGCGATAAAAGGCTCTCCGGCCTCGTTCATCTGCGCCCCGAGATAGCGCACCAGAGCCTGCGCCGCGGTCAATCGGACTGTTTTGCTCATCATGATCCCTTTCAACTCGGAGCCGCTGTTGGCGGTCCGCGGGTTGTCTCATTTGCGAAGGTGTCAGGCCTTTTACCAGAGCCTGAAAACAGAGTGACGTCAGGTGCCACCGCCCGATGGATGCCCCCGTGGGGACATCCGGATATTTTGTTTTAAACAGTACCGCCCAGCGATCCCTCAAGCTCGGCCATTTCCTGACCGCCGGCCATCAGATCCTGCAGCTGTTCCGGTGTGATTTCGCCGCGCGTGGCCGTACCCAGTGTTTTGCCACGGTTCAGTACGGTAAAACGATCGCCCACCGCCAGCGCATGGCGCACGTTGTGGCTGATGAAAACCACGCCGACACCCTGGCTGCGCACCCGGTCGATTGTGGCAAGAACATTAGACGTCTGACGCACACCAAGCGCCGAGGTCGGTTCGTCCAGGATCAGGATCTTGGCGCCGAAATACACCGCCCGCGCGATGGCGACAGTCTGACGTTCGCCACCTGACAATGTACCGACAGCCTGATCCGGTCCGCGCAGATTGATGCCCATCTTGCGCATCTCTTCCATGCAGACGTCGTTTGCATGATCCACATCGAACCGCTTGAGCAGCCCTTTACCCTTGGTAGGTTCACGCCCCATGAAGAAATTGCGCGTCACGCTCATCAGCGGGATCATCGCAAGATCCTGGAACACGGTTGCAATGCCCGCTTCCATGGCATCGCGCGGCGTGTCGAAGTGAAGCGGCTTGCCTTCGAACATGATCTCGCCCTTGGTGGGCTTGTGTACCCCGGACATGGTCTTGATGAAGGTGGACTTTCCCGCACCGTTATCGCCCAGCAGGCAATGGCATTCACCGGGTTTGACGTCAAAGCTGACACCAGCTAGCGCGATGATATTGCCAAAGTGTTTTTCGATGTCTTTCATCTGTACGATGGGCGCCTGATCGCCGACGGCATCGCCATGGTGGAACTTGGTGTCTTCGGTCATATCAGCGCTCCCCGGTTACGCGCTTACGGATCGCGTTGTTGAATAGAACGGCAATCAACAGCATGGCGCCCAGGAAAACCTGGAACCAATCCTGATCAAAGTCGGTATAGGTCAGGCCGATGACGACCATGCCAAAGATGATCGAGCCGAAGAAGGCACCGATGGCCGAGCCATATCCCCCAGTCAGCAGGCAGCCGCCGATCACCGCGGCGATAATCGCCTCAAATTCTTTCTGGAACCCCCGCCGCGCATCGGTCGAGCCTGCGTCCATGACGGTTATGATGGCCACCAGAGCGGCGCAGCAGGCCGTCAGCATGAACAGTGAAACCTTGACGCGGCTCACCGGAACACCTGAGTTGGATGCAGCGGTGCTGTCACCACCCGAGGCGAAAATCCAGTTCCCGACCGGGGTGCGCAACAGAACGTAGGTTGCCGCCAGTGTAATGAAAATGAACCACAGGATTTCGACGGGAATTCCCGGGACCTTGGGCGCGCCGCTTTTGAATGTATCTATCATGCCGTTGGCGGCCAGCCATGCGAACAGGCTGCCGAATGCTTCGCCCGAAAAGAAAGGAGCCAGCCAGTCGTTTTCGACCGCATCGCGTACACCGCGCAACTGGGTCGAACCGCCTGTTGCCATTTTCAGGCCGACCAGTGACAGGCCACGAAGGATGAACAAAAACGCCAGCGTTACAATGAACGATGGCAGGCCCGAACGGATCACGATATTGCCGTTGATCGCACCAACACAGGCCGCGAATACGAATGTCATTGGGATGGCGAAGATCAGTGGCAATTGCCAGGTCACGACACAGACGCCGAAAAACAGCCCCGAGAACGCAACCATCGATCCGATTGACAAGTCGAACTCTCCGCCAATCATCAGTAGTGCGGCGCCGATAGCCAGGATGCCCAACTGCGCCGCAGGGGTCATGAAGTTCATAACACCAGCAAGGGTGAACATCGATTCATCTGCGGTGATCGCAAAGAATAGGAAAACCAGAACAGCACCGGCAATGGCACCCAACTCGGGTCGTTTCATTAGTTTGGCTAGGAATGGTTCTTTCTTGACCCTTTCGTCCGACAGGACGGGCGCTGTTTCACTCATGGTTTCCTCCCAATTCGGTGAGACCGGCGCGCTGGCGCCGATCCTGTTGTTTGCCGGATCGCGCCGAAATCAGCGGATGCCCTGTGCGGACAGTTCGATGACCTGAGCGGCCTTTTCCTGAGTGATCAGGTTCGGACCCGAAGGCACGTCGCCGCCCGGCATCAGGCCGTACTTGGCGTGCAGACCCATGAAGTTCACGGACAGATAACCCTGAAGGTACTGCTGCTGGTCGATGGCAAAGGCCGCATCGCCATCAACGATTGACTGCAGGAAGTTGGCCGACAGGTCGAACGAGGCAACATTCACATCCCGCCCCGACGCTTTGGCAGCAGCGACAGATGGCTCGCCGGCCGAGCTTGCGCCCAGAGCCATAACGGTATCGACGCTTTCGTCAGAAGCCAGCGCGGCAGCAACCTTGGACTCGATCTCGGACGGATCGTTCGAGGTCGGCAGAACGGTTACCTTACCGCCAAACCCTTCGGTGAAACCTTCGCAGCGCAGGTCAAGTGACACGTTGCCAACCTCGTGGTTGACACAGATCGCATTGGAGCCACCCATCGACGCCAGTTCTTCACCAGCTGCTTTCCCTGCATCGTATTCGTCCTGACCTACGTGCAGCAGAGCACCCAGTTCCTTGGCCACTTCCGCGCCCGAGTTGATCGAGATCACCGGGATACCGGCGGCAACCGCGCGCTCGATTGAGGGGCCAAGCGCGTCCGCATCCGGGATCGAAACGATCAGCCCGTCGGGTTCCTGGTTCACGGCGGCGTCGATCAGCTGCGACATGGCCACCATGTCAAAGGTTTCAGGCGCACGATATTCCACGTTCACACCGATATCTTTACCGGCCTGCTCGACACCGTTTTTCACGACGTTCCAGAATGCGTCGTTTGCCTGGCCATGCGACACGACCACGATTTCTTGTGCAAACGCGGGCGTGGCCAAGGCCAATGCCCCCGCAGCAAGCGCGCCTTTAACGAATTTCTTCATTTCAGTTTCCTCCCATTGGTTCAGTCTGATCTTCTGTTGGGGTACCGGCCCCAATCATCCGGCTGTGCCGAATCTCCGTGGCTGCGGCGCTGGGCCGAGCTGGCGTAAGTTTGAAGAATTTCGATCATTTTGCAACCGGTTTCAAAATTTCTTCCATTCGAACCGGTTTTCCTGTCTGCGCTGACACGGTTGCAGCCTCGGCCATCGCCAGTGCCGCAACACCATCTTTCAATGTCACCGGAACGTCGGATCCGCCTTCAACAGCTTCGACGAATGCGGCCCATTCCACGCGGTACGCAGGCATGTAGCGCTCCAGGAAGAAATAGGTTGGTTTGGCGCCCACAACACCGTCTGCCGTTGATTTTACGACTGTGTTTTCCAGTACATTCCGAGCCTGCAGCAACCCCTCAGAACCCAACAACTCGACCCGCTGGTCATAGCCATAGGCCGCGCGCCGTGAATTCTTGATGACTGCAATCCGGCCATCCGCGTAGGACATTGTAACTACGGCTGTGTCCACATCTCCTGCAGCGCCAATCTCGGCGTCCACAAGCGAAGATCCAACCGCCGAGATGGTATCGGGAACCTCCCCCATCAGGTAGTTTGCCATGTCAAAATCATGAATCATCATGTCTCGAAACAACCCACCAGACACTTTTACGTAGCTTACCGGCGGTGGTGCTGGGTCAAACGAGGTGATTGAAAGCAATTCCGCCTTACCAATTTCACCCGCGTCCAACCCCGCCTTCAAGGACGCGAAATTGGGATCGAATCGCCGATTAAATCCAATCATTACCGGCTTGCCTCGTCCCGAGACAGTGTTCAGGCAATCCGTGGCACGCTGAAGGTTCAGATCAACAGGCTTTTCGCACAGAACAGCCTTGCCTGCGCCGGTCGCAGCTTCGATCAGATCAGAATGCGTGTTGGTTGGAGTTGCGATCAGAACCGCGCCAATCTCCGGATCCGCAAGGATCTCTTCAGAGCGGCGCGCTTCGACCCCATGATCGTTGGCCAGGCTCGCCGCAGCTTCGGGCAAGGCGTCGGAAACGGCACTGAGCGTGCTGCCCGGATGAGATACAATCGCCTGTGCATGAACACGCCCGATGCGCCCGGCGCCCAACAATCCGACCTTCAACATGCAACTCTCCCGAATCTTGTTATTGCGCGCAACAATGATTCTCTTTGCAACCGGTTGCAATATTTTTTTTCACTACCTCAGAGCTTTTGCTCCCAAAGCCCAAAATCCCCTCGAAAAAGCAGCGACATGATCCCAGATCCCGAACTTTCAGCAACACTCCACACGCTGAAATCCGCGCATTGGCCGCCCTACGGGAATCCCCCAATTTCGGAACACGGTGAATCAGGTTAATGTTTAGTTAAGGAACACACTACCACTCTGTGACCCCTAAGAAGGGCTGGCATGACCCCCTCGTCCAGCCCTTCCCCCCCACCCAGCAGCCACAAGAAAGCGGCGGCCCCAACGGCCCGGTGCTTTCATTGAAATTGGCGTTCGAGAATGGCGATCCCTGAAGGACTCGAACCCTCAACCTGCTGATTAGAAGTCAGCTGCTCTATCCAGTTGAGCTAAGGGACCGCTGCAACCTTCTTGCGGTTTTTACGCGCGGGGTTCAAGAGCCAAGCGCATGAATGCGCTGTTCGGATCGTCGCTGTACCCAAAGATCGGTCCGCAGTAGGAATAGCCCAACGCTTCATAGAGTTTACGAGCGGCATCATACTCCGGAAGATGCTCTGCCCCGGTTTCCAAAACCAGGGCTTCGACACCTTCAGCACGCGCCAGTTCTGCCAAATGGATCATCATGACGCGCGCCAGTCCGCGCCCACGCGCCTGCGCAAGGATATGTACCGATTTCACCTCGGCCGTACCATCGGGCAGCGCTTTCAAAGCGCCGCAGCCCAAAGCCTGCTTGCCGTCGTAGATCGCACAGAATCGAATCCCCGGTCCGGCCAGTGACTCGGCGCTCATCGTGTGGTTGCTTTCCGCAGGGCCCGCTGATTCGCTGTGGGCGAAATGCGCTTCGACAACCGGGCGCAACACGTCCGAAGTCGGGTCGGCCTCGCGAATGTCGATCATTCAGTGTGTCCAGGGTGCACGCCGGTCGGTGGCGAAGTTTTCCCCGTAGCCCCGTGCGCGCAGGTTGGGTTTGCGCTTGTGCGGCTCGCTGACCTGCGCGTCGATACCATTGTCACGAGCGTAATCAATCGCCTCTTTCTTGGTGTCGAATTTCAGACGTATCTGGGTTTGCGTGTCATTGGATGACGTCCAGCCCATCAGCGGATCAACCTCACGTGCCGAAGCAGGGGCATATTCCAGAACCCATTTGCGGGTTTTGGCCATCCCCGAGGTCATCGCATTCCTTGCAGGCTGGTAAATCCGTGCGCGCATGTCGCCTCTCCGTACTCACTTGGCTGAACCTGTTTATGCGTCAGAGCGCAGCCCGGGACAAGACAACAATTGTCGCGGATCACCGAAGCCCGCCAATGCCAGAAACTGTCATCAGGACCAACTATGATTTTCGAAAAATCAGCCGAAGGATAAAACAGATGATCCATCGCGAACGCACTATGGACGTCGACGCAAACCCCGGGAACATCTTGGCGATGCCCTCGACCGAAGCCCATGCCGTGATCGCCGTCAAACCGATGATGACGAAGGCTCTCGACGGCGAGCTTGCCGCGTTGGCCGGTAAGATTGGTTCGGATCACGATCCGGATGCGTATCTGCCTAGTATCAAAACTGGGAGATTTGTACCGGATCAGCCCTTGCAGTTGGACAAAATAAGAACAAATGTAGGAGCCTGATCCGGAGCCTGCCCATGCCATACGCCCATTCCGACAAGACCCAAATGACAACCGAAGATGTTCGGGCCCGCCTGAAACTGGAAGGCGGCAAACAGTTTGTCATGCATACGGAGTTCGCCCCCGCTGGAGACCAGCCAACCGCGATCAAGGAGCTCGCAGGCGGTCTTCTGGATGGGGAGCGTGATCAGGTTCTGTTGGGGGCGACCGGTACGGGCAAAACCTTCACCATGGCCAAGGTGATCGAGGAAACCCAACGCCCGGCGATCATCCTCGCACCCAACAAGACACTGGCGGCGCAGCTTTATGGTGAGTTCAAGGGGTTTTTCCCGGAAAACTCGGTCGAATACTTCGTCTCCTACTACGACTACTACCAGCCCGAGGCCTATGTCGCGCGGTCGGATACGTATATCGAGAAAGAATCCCAGATCAACGAACAGATCGACCGGATGCGCCACTCGGCTACGCGGGCGCTGCTGGAACGCGACGACGTGATCATCGTGGCCTCGGTCTCGTGCATCTACGGTATCGGCTCGGTCGAGACCTACGGGGCGATGACGCAGGATCTGAAGGTCGGAAACGAATACGACCAGCGGCAGGTGATGGCCGATCTGGTGGCCCAGCAATACCGCCGCAACGATCAGGCGTTTCAACGCGGGTCGTTCCGGGTGCGCGGCGACTCACTGGAAATCTGGCCCGCCCACCTTGAGGACCGCGCCTGGAAATTCTCGTTCTTCGGAGAGGAGCTTGAAAGTATCACCGAGTTCGACCCGCTGACCGGCGAACGCGCCGCAACGATGGAGCAGGTGCGCGTCTACGCCAATTCCCACTACGTGACGCCGAAACCCACGATGCAGCAGGCGATCATCGGCATCAAAAAGGAACTGCGCACGCGCCTCGACCAACTGGTGGGCGAGGGCAAACTGCTGGAAGCCCAACGGCTGGAACAGCGCACCAATTTCGATCTGGAAATGCTCGAGGCCACCGGCGTCTGCAACGGCATCGAAAACTACTCGCGTTATCTGACGGGCCGCGCACCGGGCGAGCCGCCCCCGACCCTGTTCGAATTCATCCCCGACAACGCCATCGTCTTTGCTGACGAATCCCACGTCTCTGTCCCGCAGATCGGCGGCATGTACCGGGGCGACTATCGGCGCAAATTCACGCTGGCCGAACACGGGTTCCGCCTGCCGTCCTGCATGGACAACCGTCCCCTCAAATTCGAGGAATGGGACGCCATGCGCCCGCAATCCGTCTTTGTCTCGGCCACCCCCGCCAAATGGGAGATCGAACAGACCGGCGGCGTTTTCACCGAACAGGTGATCCGCCCCACCGGCCTCCTGGACCCCGAAGTCGAAATCCGCCCCGTTTCGATGCAGGTCGACGACCTGCTGGACGAGGTGCGCAAGGTTGCCGCCGATGGTTACCGCACGCTGGTCACCACGCTGACCAAACGCATGGCCGAGGATCTGACCGAGTACTTGCACGAACAGGGCATCAAGGTCCGTTACATGCACTCGGATATCGACACGCTGGAGCGCATCGAAATCCTGCGCGACCTGCGGTTGGGCGCCTTCGACGTACTGATCGGCATCAACCTGCTGCGCGAGGGACTCGACATTCCCGAATGCGGGCTGGTCGCCATTCTGGATGCGGATAAGGAAGGCTTCCTGCGATCGGAAACCTCGCTGATCCAGACCATCGGCCGCGCCGCGCGGAACGCGGACGGACGGGTGATCATGTATGCCGACAAGATCACCGGCTCGATGGAGCGCGCGCTGGGGGAAACCAACCGTCGCCGCGCCAAACAGCTTGCCTATAACGAGGAACACGGGATTACCCCCGCGACGGTGAAAAAGAATGTCGAGGACGTTCTGGCCGGGCTCTATCAGGGCGACGTCGACATGAACCGCGTCACCGCCACCATCGACAAACCGATGCACGGCGCCAACCTTGAGGCCCATCTGGACGGTCTGCGCGACAAGATGCGCAAAGCCGCCGAGAACCTGGAATTCGAAGAGGCCGCCAACATCCGGGATGAGATCAAACGTCTGGAAGCGGTCGACCTCGCCATCGCCGACGACCCCACGGCGCGCCAATGGGCGGTCGAGAAAGCGTCAGAGGATGCGGTGAAATCGCGCGGACGATCAACGGCTGGACGGCCGGGGCAGCGGGGTGGGAATGTTAAGAGAAGGAAGCGGTGATACAACCCTATCGACCTGCTATTTTGTTTGTGGTCGAAAAATCAGCAACCCAGACCAAGGAAGTCATTAATGAATGGCCCAAAGCAATTTGAGCAGCGTATTTCGAGAATCTACAGACTATTAGAAGAAAAGGGGACGGAAGTAACTTGGGACAAGAGGATTACGGACCCAGACAACCCTTCGCAAAAAAGGCAAATCGACGTCGAAATACGAAGGCCAAATTGCACGATACACGTTGAGTGCCGTTATAGAGGCCGAAAACAGGATGTAAATTGGATTGAAGAACTGATTGGTCGCCGTGCGAGTTTGGGAGCCAATATGGTCATTGCTGTATCTTCAAATGGTTTTTCCGAAACTGCTAAGAAGAAAGCAAAGAGGCATGGTATTATTTTACGTAGTTTGTTCGATGTTACTGATGAGGAAATCCTCACTTGGGGAGTAAACGCCAAGGTAGGTGTCTGGTTTGCCCGTTTCAGGAACTTCAGCGTGGGTGTTAAAATCTCTGAAGCTGATCAAAGGCGCTTTGAAGCGGAAGTTTTGGCAAACGCATTGGATAAGAACGACTATCTTGGCGGAATTATGCGAGGTGTTGTGAATGAGTATCAAAAATCGGACACATTAAATGGCCCACAAGACTTTCAGCTTTCAGGCATCCAGTTTGAAAAACCTTTGGTCGTGGGCGTTTTTTCACTAAAGCCAATCAAAATTTCTGCTCAAGGATCTGTGGAGATTTTTCGTGAGTGGCGTGAGAGCATTGGATTTTGTGAGTACTTGCAACAGGATTCGGAAACATACTCCCAAGAAGCCGTAGTCGAAGAGTTTGATCTACTCGGTTCAGAAATTGTTCACGCACAAAAGAAGGCGTTGTGGCATTTGGATTTATCGCTAATCGAAGCTCCCAAAAATTGTATTTTTGCGGGAATAGTCGATTTGGATTTTGGAGTGCCCAGAGAGATGCATGCCGTTTCATTGGTCGCCGGTCCGAGGAAAAACGCAGAGCAGGTCGATTGCAAAGTGGTTCTCTACTGTTAATTGGATCGAGTTTCTAAAGTGCGCCTAGGGTCGGCGCCCTCATATACTTCTCGCACGCTCTCTGACGTTTGGCTCGCAAAACTCCACCCTTGCAGCCCAGCGCGCACTCCGCCACGTTTGAAATCACAAATTGTGATTCCAAACGGTTGACATGACGAACCCGAACACCCTGCCCAGCACCCATGAGGTCCAACGCGCCATTCACCGGGTGCGCGGCGCCCGCGTGGTGCTGGCCGAGGATCTGGCGCAGTTTTACGGAAAGTCGGTCAGCGCGTTCAATCAGGCCGTGTCGCGCAACAAAGACCTGTTCGAGGGCTACCGCTTTCAGCTTACGGACGCCGAAGTCGCCGATTTGCAATCACAGAATGTGATTTCAAAACCGAAAGGTCGCGGCGGGCGGCGGGTCAATCCATGGGTCTATACCGATTACGGCGTCGCCATCGCCTCGGCCCTGTTCAAAGACCCGCGCGCCATCAAGATCACCCGAATGATTACCGAAGCCTTTGTCGACGGCGCAAATGCTCTGGCCGAAACCCCGCGCAACGCGCCGGAAATCCTGCCACCCGAGGACGCCCCCGCCCCGCTGCTGCCCAACGGCGATCAGTTGCGTACGCTGGCCGAAAACATCCTCGATTCCGGGCAGCAGAGCCTTGTCGACTATATCGCCAACCCCACGACCAAGCGCCAGCAGGCCGTGGCCGTGATCATGAAGACGCTGGCGGAAACCGCAGGCGAAGAGGTGCGCACCCAGCACGAGCGTCTGCGCCTGCGCATCGCTGAACGGTTGGCCGCCGGCGATTATGCCGATGATGACGACCGCAAGGGGTTGCTGGAACTGCTGAATGCGATGAAAGGCTGAGGCAACCCTTGCCTTGGACCTTTCGGCCACTAGACTCCGCACCATGCGCGTTGTCTTGTTATCACTGATCCTCGGCACACCAGCCGCCGCGTGGGAAGCAATGGTTGGCCAGATCTGCACCCTGTCACATGTGACGGACACGGCAGAGATATTCCTGACCTACGACCCGGCACAACCGCTCTATACCCTGTCCGTTACCCGCAAAACCGAAGGCTGGACCAACACCCCATGGTTCGCGATGCGGTTCGAGGGGCCAAACCCCATCGAAATCGCCACTCCGCATCATGTCCTTTCCGACGGTTCGTCGTCTCTGACAGTCACTGATACCGGATTTGGAAACGTGCTGGACGGGCTGGAATACAACCTGACCGCCTATGCGTTCACGCAGGACAGGGTGACTGAGTTTCCCTTGAACGGTGCGGCGCCCCAGGTTCGCATTTTTCGCGAATGTGCCGGGGCCCAGCTGTCCTGACCGGGTCAGAAATCGAACAGATCTTCCAGAAAACCGCCTCGTTTCTTTTTCTTGCGATAGCCGTGATCCGCCCGGTCATCATAGCCGGATTGTGGCGGAGAATACGCTGTTGACCGCTCGATGATCTTGTCCAGTTCACCCCGATCCAGCCAAACGCCTCTGCACTGCGGGCAATAGTCGATTTCGACCCCGTTTCGGTCCGTAATGACCAGTTGAGTGCCGTCAATCGGGCATTGCATCATACGATCTCCCATCTTGCTATCAGTATGAGATGGGGTTGATCCGCTGCATTGCCATCCCTCTGTGACATGACGCCCGTTCGCCTGGGCCGAAGTCGGATGACACGGGCAACTGGTCCTGGCCCGAGCAGATCTTCTGAACTTCGCAATTGCCGCCGTCAGGGTCGCACAAACTTGGCAGTTCCAAGAGACCGTTGTTGCGGTTCAGGACTGTTGTGAGCTGGCGGCGCACTTGCCCGCGGCACGCTGGCAGCACCACAGGCGACCCCGTCGCCATCCGGGTCATTGCGCTTGTGATAACCCGCCTGCCCCTCGTAAAATGGCCCTACCCCCAGAGACTGCGTTGCATCACAACCCGCCAATGCGATCAGGTGGATCACCGCCTCGTCCCGCTCAAATTCGGACAGGCGCAGAAAAACACCGGTGGCGATCACCACGGTGGTCAGCGGCAACAACAGAACCATGACCAGAATGCGGACCGGAGACAGCGCCTGCCTGCGCGTTGCCTCTGCGCGTCGGTGTCGTTTGGACGACCGTGGCTTCAGATCAGGCATATCCTGCGAGGGTTTCTTAAACAGCATTCCCTGAACCCTAACGCCGATATGTGGCAAAGCCGAGGCAATCCGAATTTGAACGAGGCGAAACAAATGGCGCAGTTCAGGTCAGGCCCCTAAGATAAAAAAACTGCCAACTGCCCGTTCATTCTGTACTGCCGGACCGACATCGTGACTGAATCCAATCCTTATCAGACGCCCGACAAAGCGGTGCGCATGCAAGCGCAGGATCTTCTCTTTCAAGCTCCATTTGCCGCGCTGGCCTTTCTGCGCCCTGACACGGGCTTGCCGTCACTCTCCCGGATCGCGTTGACCACGGATGAAGCAGGTTGCCCTGTCTCGCTGATCTCCACCCTTGCGGAGAATACGCGTGCGTTGAGCGCCTGTCCCAATTGCGCCCTTCTGATCGGAGAGCCCGCAGACAAGGGCGACCCGCTGACCCATCCGCGCCTGACACTGCACGTGATCGCTCAGCCTGTTCACCGGGGCATGGCAGGCTATAGCGCCTTGCGAGACCGGTATCTGGCCAAGCGACCCAAGGCGAAACTCTACATAGATTTCGCTGATTTCGGATTGGTGCGGTTTACCATTCAGGACGGCCTTTTAAACGCCGGATTTGGCAAGGCTTTTCGCCTTACCGCTCAGGATTTCTAGCCATCAGCGAACCACATGCACGGCACAACCCGCATGACGCACGACATGCGATGCGGTTGAGCCCAGCAGCAGATCCTGCATCCCCGGCCGGTGCGACGCCATTATGATCAGATCGGGTTTGTTCGTCTCGGCCCAATCCAGAATGGTTCGGCCGGAATGTCCTTCAATCACCAAACCCTTGGCATTCGGCAGTTGAGATGCCAGTTCATCCAGTTCTGCCTGAATCGCTTTCCGTGCTTCTGTCAGGTATTCGGACGGCATGTAAGAGATCGCATAGTTGGGAATATGCTCGACCACATGCAACAATGTCACTTTAGCGTCTGGCGTGGCCAGAATCTGGGCAAGCTTCAAGGGCCCGGACGTATCTCTTTCAGCATCGAATGAGATGGGGACCAGAATGTTGTGATACATAGTGTGAGCCTCCATTTTTGCAGGCTCACTTTGAAACAGATATGAAGCACAGGCTTTGATTCAGGTCAGGAACTGCCAAATGTTTCAGCGACATCGTACATGACCGGCTCAAAGCTTTTGCATAGCTCGTTGATCTTGCGGTTACGATCACGCATTTCAGGTGTGCGCAGCATAGCAAGGAAATCTTCGCGGCGTTCCCATTGCGAATAGTTTGCGATCCGGGTTTGTGCATCATTGACGTGCAGCCCGGCGGAAACGAAACCTGGCTGCTTTGAAATGAACTCGGAATAGGCGTCCGTCAAGGCCTCCAAAAGGTCCTGACACGTGCCAGGTGTCATCTCAAAGGTCGTGATAACTGTTTGAACACTGGTGTTTTTGGCAATTTTCAGCATCGGGATTCTCCACTTCCTGACCCAAGCCTAACACATCAAAATCAAACGTCGCCTATTTCCTGCAAGCTTCGCAAACCGGGTCTGTCATTACCGGTCAAATCAGAGTGAAATGGCCACCCGGCTCGGGGTGGCCATCCGGTCTCTTAACGTTCCATGCGCATCAGAACAGAGGCCGTACCCTTCACATGCTCTGGCCAACGCAACAGAAAACTGTCGCCTGTCGCCCCCTGTTCGACCTCAACATGAGGAGCGCTGAAGACGTGGTTGTTGAACACCCCTGAGAGCACACCGATTGTCGCAACCCCATCGCAGCTTCGTGCCTTACCGTCGAAAGGCAACTGTCCGTTGGCCGAGACAGGCCAAAGATTGGACACCGAGCTTTGCGTATGGCGAACCCTCAATGGGTTTGCGGTTTTCCTGGTTACGCCATGGTAAGTATTATTCTGGAAAGTCACGTTCGTATGCCTGTCTTTGTTCAAGTCGGCGAAGGATGTATCCACCTGTTCCGCTCGAAAAATGTTACCGCTCGTGGCACGAAACTTGTTACCGGTCACCGCAAGGCCATTGAGAAAATGTCCGGGCCCATAAGGGCGAATAACGATGAAACTGAACCAGGACGGCGCTTGACTGGAATAAAATATATTGTCCGTAATGCTCATTGCACTGAAAGAAAAGCCACTGGTGTATGTCGGCGACGGGTCTCGTTCATTCGTCCATTCGATGAAACAGTTGTCGACATAATTCTCCGCGATGGTGGAACTATTGTAGGTGCCGATCATGATCAGCCCGGCAGTACGCACACCTTGCGGGATGCTATCGCCCTGAAAGACATGGTTGCCCAGAACCATATTGTTGTCGCCGCCCAGAACAGCGAAATGCCTGAAACGCACCGCGCGGTTGTGGCGCAGCTTCACATCGTTTGAATTGGTGTTCAATCCGATGGAATATCGATCCGTTACAACAAAAGATTCTTCTGCCGAAAGGAACTGACAATTGTCGATCAGCATGCCCTTGCACCCCGTTCCGGTCGACGTCATCCCCCGGTCTTTCGGGCGACTGACATGACAGTCTTTCAACGAAAAGGTGCTGCCAGCGGCCGCCAGACGAATTCCGCTACATCGGCTGTTGCACTGAAACTCGATCTGCTCCATTCCGAACTTCCGAAGTTTGCTGAAGCCGCTGAAATCCAGCAGGTACTTGAATGAGTAGAATGTGAAAGACTGGGTCCCCGACGCCCCCACAAGAGGCGCGCTCAGTGTGATTTCACCAGCCCCGACATTCTTTGACCGCACATAGATCTCACGCCCGACGCCGCTGCCCGCAACGTAGGACCCAACAGGAATGTTGGCGACATTTGCAACATTGGTCAGACGCGTATTGTCCGAAGGATCGTAAGTCGCAGTTGATGTGAACGTTTCAGTATCCCACGCTGAACTGCTTTTGACGTCAAACTGACCGTTCCGGATCACACGACGGGTCGAAAACCCGCTCTGCTTGTTGGGAACCGCTGCCGCCATGTCGATCGGAGCGGTGACGGAAATCTTGCGCCCGCCCAAATCGAGTGAGTCATGATCCGAATTGTTCAAAAGAGCCTGAAACGCTTTTTTGAACGCCAATTCTTCGTCTCCGAAGGCCGAAATGTAAGCAGGCAGATGGAAATCCTTTGTCAGCAACAACATCTTGTCATCCGGCATGGTGACTGTGCCTTCAAAGTCCATCTCGGACGTCATACTGGTGTTTTCAGCCAGATGATAGGTCCCTTGCGGAACGTAAACCCGTCGGCCACCCGCCGCCTGATCGGCCGCTTCAAACGCAGCCGAGTCGTCCGTCACACCGTCGCCGATGGCACCATAATCCCGTACATCCACAACACTGATCATTTCGCGCAGGAAGACACCGGTGACATCCGTGATCTCCAGGTCGTCGATGCGCACCAGCGCTCCGTTCGAGCCCTCAATATCCAGACCAAAATGGCCATACAGGGCGGCAAGCCCCCAAGGCATGTCCACGCCCGGGCGCTGGCCGGTTCCGACAATCGCCGTTACTTCATGCACGGCCCCATAGCCCGACAACTGTGTTGCAGGCCCCTGCTCCACGACACCCGCCACATGCGCGTCGCCCGCACCCCCGGCCCAGGCCGCAATACGCACCGACGGCAATGGTCCGCTGATCGCCTTGACCCGCGCCTTGATCTGCAAATAGCACCCGGGCAAAATCGGTGTCTGGCCCATGTATCGAAGCTGTTGGGTGGTTTGGATTTTCAGAATCTCCAGGCAGCCACCAAAATTGGCATCCGCAGGCACGAAAACCCCGGTGCCGGATCCACCATATGTGGGTGAGCCCGGCGTTCCGTCCCCCGCAGACCATACGGTCAGGCCATTCGCGAATTGAGGCGGCATGAAAACGATGCCGTCAGTGATTGCCTTGTTCATTGAAAACCCTTTCTCAATCGCGCCGCGCAAATCTGGCGACGCGTCCAAACCCCGTGTCCAGGTCCGCCCCGAACGCGTCAGTCTGGATACCGAAAGGGAGTTAACCGCGGTTCATCTCACCGTGACGGTGGTGTTGCCTCAGGCCGCAGGATCCGCGTTACCCAACAATTGGACCCCGTTGATTTTCCAACCGCCCTCCAGAGGGATCATCTGATAGTCCAATATATGCACGCGCCCATTTCCGTCAGTGATCAACACTTTCTGCCACAAAGCCCCCGCCACCTCACGCAATTCCAGAAAGCGCACGTCAGAAGGACGCCAGACCATTGGATACCCATTGCGTACCATTGCTCCGAAATTGTCGGGATTTTGAAAAAGGCGCTGAATGCTGGGACTGGCAAAGGTAAAGGCCGTGGCAAAATCATCCGCCTTGAAGGCTTGTATCTGCGCCGAAATGTTTGCTTCGATCTCTGCGTTTTGCGCAAATGCGCCTGACCCCAACCCGGCACTCAGGGATACAGCAAGCAAAAATCGACGCATGGGGCCACCTCCTGCAAAAAGTGTAGCCCCTTACTGGATCAGGTCAAATCAGGCCAGCTCTCCGGCCAGCGCCTTTTCGATCAGGGCGATTGTCTCTGGCACACCGTACAGAGCGATGAAGCCGCCAAAGCGCGGACCCTGCGATGCACCCAGAAGCACTTCGTACAACGCCGTGAACCAACCGCGCATGGGGTCGAACCGCTCACGCCCGATGGAGTAGACCACCGATTGCAGCGCCTCATCCTCGGCCGGGCCATCATAAGCCTCAAGCGCGGCTTTCAGCGCTTCGAGCGCCTCACGCTCCTGGTCGGTCGGTGCACGATGTTTACGCGTTGGTTTAACGAAATCGTTGAAGTAGCGAACCGCAAAGCCCGCGGCCTGGTCCAGATCGGGATGGCTCAATGCTGTTGCTTCCGGCGCATAGCGGCGGATAAAGCCCCACAGCGCCTCCTTGTCTTCCGCGCCAGAGACCGACGCCAGGTTCAGCAGCATCGCAAACGGTACGATAAGGGTCGATTCAGGAACGTCGCCACCGTGAATATGCCAAACCGGATTGTTCAACTGAGCTTTCAGGTCCTGCCCCGGATAGGCGCGCAACTGTTGATGATATTCATCATAAGCCTTCGGAATAACATCAAAATGCATCCGCTTGGCCGTTTTGGGCTTTTGGTACATGAAATACGCCAGGCTTTCGGTCGGAGCATAGGTCAGCCATTCGTCAATCGACACGCCATTGCCGGACGACTTGGAAATCTTCTGGCCATTCTCGTCCAGAAACAGCTCGTACGAGAAATGCTCGGGCGCCCGGCCACCCAGAGCACGGCAGATCGCATCATAGATCTTTTCGTTAGTCGCGTGTTCCTTGCCGTACATCTCGAAATCAACGCCCAGCGCCGCCCAGCGCGCCCCGAAATCTGGCTTCCATTGCAGTTTCACGTTGCCTCCAGTGACGGGCAGGGTCCATTCTCTGCCATCTTCGTCATCGAAGGTGACGGTATAGGTCTCAGCGCAGACCTTCTTCATCGGCACATACAAAACCCGACCGGTTTCGGGATGAATCGGCAGGAAGATTGAATAAGTCTGCTGGCGTTCTTCCCGCAAGCTTTTGAGCATTATGGCCATGACGTCATCGTACTTGTCGACCGCGCGCTTCAGGATCTCATCGAACTGGCCTGAACGATAAAAATCGCGTGCCGAATAGAACTCATAGTCGAACCCGAACGTATCAAGGAACCGACGCAGCATGGCGTTGTTGTACTCGCCAAAGCTGGGGTATTCGCCAAACGGATCGGGAACCGAAGTCAGCGGGCGCTGCAAATGCTCCTCAAGCGCCTCGGGATTTGGCACATTGCTGGGCACTTTGCGCATCCCGTCCAGATCGTCCGAAAAACAGATCAGCTTGGTCGGGATATCCGAAAGCGCCTCGAACGCGCGCTTGACCATCGTGGTCCGCGCGACCTCACCAAACGTGCCGATGTGGGGCAGGCCCGACGGGCCGTAACCGGTTTCGAACAGCACATACCCCTTTTCCGGAGCACCTTTCTGATAGCGTTTGAGCAACCGGCGCGCCTCTTCAAAAGGCCAGGCCTTGGACGACATCGCGGTTTCACGCAGTTCAGACATTTCAATTTGCTCCATCGGGGAAAGTGTCACGGCCACCCCATGCAACCGGACCGACCCCTCCTATTGTGCCAGTGCAGCATGAGTCAATAAAGCAGTGGCGCAATTCGCGGCACACCCAGTTAAAAAACAGCCGCCATCGGGCCTGCTGCAAAACTGTTTTTTGGCCCGCAGACACTCTGTACGTGATATCTGCGCCGCTTTTTCACTGACCAGCCTTACTCAAGCCACAATGGTGGGACGATTGTTCCCGCGAAACAAAAAAGACACGGGCGGCGCGCCAACTTGACCTGCTTATTTCGCACGCTTACCCGGCAATGTTAAACAAAGGCGACACGGGGGTTTCCCCGAACCAGAGGAAACGGGATGCGACGCGAAACCACCAACCGTATACGCTTTGTACTCGAAGATATCCTGCCGCCTATCCTGCGTGACAGCGCCACCTTTCATTGGCTAGCCTGCAGGGTCTGGGGCGAACACATCACGCGTCTTGCAGAATTCCGCGAACGCGCAACATACCTGACGGATGACGAGTACGAAAAACTCTACCGCGATCATCCGCGTGTGCATCAAGGCACCGACAATTCCGAAGCCTGTATCAAACGGATAGCCCAGGACATCGTTGGGCAAAGCATCTGCGATATTGGCTGCGGCACCGGAGTTCTTTTGCAACGCATAAAAGCCGCCAGACCGGATATCACGCAGCTGACAGGAGTGGATTTCGTGGTCGATGATGCGGATGCCATCGACAATATCGACTATGTCGCTGCCCGG
The DNA here is from genome assembly GCF_059610465.1 of Ruegeria sp. CDSC085. NCBI lineage: Bacteria > Pseudomonadati > Pseudomonadota > Alphaproteobacteria > Rhodobacterales > Roseobacteraceae > Ruegeria > Ruegeria sp. CDSC085. The sequence goes on from NZ_JBXWNR010000022.1 coordinate 32,887, forward strand.
ATCGAAGAGCTGCCGTTTGAAGACAACAGCTTTGACACCGTCATCTGCACCCATGTGATTGAGCATCTTCTGGACTACCGGCAAGCGATCGCTGAACTGCGTCGTGTCGCGCGAAAACGCGTCATTATCGTCGTCCCGCGTGAACGCGAAAGCAGGTTCACCTTCAATCCACATTTCAACTTTTTCCCCTACACACACAGCTTTCTGCGTGCCGTGTATCCCAGCCCGGACATCCATATCTGCGAGGATCTGGGGCGCGACATCTATTACTGTGAAGACCGCTCCGAGGAAAAACCAGAACCCGAGCAACAAGGATGACCCCGCCCACCCCTACGACACTGGTCTGGGCTGGTTTGCTGTGCACACCAGTTATGATCTCAGCCGGGCAAATCTTGTTCAAACTTGCAGGAAACCGGATTGATGGGCGCGAAGTCACCGGATTTGCGGGGCTCATCCAAACGCTATTCGATCCGTTCCTTCTGACAGCCTTTGCCATCTATGGCTCGGCAACGGTGCTTTGGGTGTATGTCCTGCGGTATCTGACACTGTCCCAGGCCTACCCCTTCATGGCCCTCAGTTTCGTTCTTGTGCCACTGGCCTCACACGTCTTCTTCGGCGAAACACTTGGGCTGCGCTACTGGTTGGGGGCTGCGCTTTTGATTTCGGGAATGATGGTCATGAACACCTGATCACGCTAGGTGGATGAAACAAGGTGTTGAACCTGACCCGCTGCGCTCATATCGTGCGTCTTCGAACAACCCCAATCAGGACCATCCCATGACCGAGCAAGTGCCCCACCCGATGTCTCCGCAGGATTGCCTTGTGGCGATCATGGTTGCAGTCTCGGCCTCTGACGAAAACATCCGAACCGCCGAGCTGGTCAAGATCGAAGTTGCCGTGAACATGCTGCCGGTCTTTGCCGGATACGACATTGATCGGACCCGTCGCGTATCACAAATCGTTTTTGACCTGTTCGAACAGGAAGACGGGCTGGATGCGCTGTTTGGCCTGATCCGTGAAAACCTGCCCGAGCGTCTGAACGAAACGGCCTATGCGCTGGCTTGCGATGTTGCGGCCGCCGACGGTGCGCTGGCCGAAACGGAACTGCGCCTGCTGGAAGAAATCCGGTACGAACTGAATATCGACCGATTGCATGCCGCAGCCATCGAACGCGGGGCACGCGCGCGCCATACGGTCTGATCCTCTGATCCCGATATCTAGCTTCCGTAGAGCGAGCCCCAGCGCTCCAGCAAGGCCCGCTGCAGTTTCCGCGACCTGCGGTTCCAGCTGCGCGCGCCTTCTGGGCGTTCACGTTGTGCACGTGGAATTTTGGCGCGATGGGCCACGTCCGCGGTAAAAATTGCAAAGGCCAGATCGACCCCGTCCGCCGTTGTCAGGAAACCGCCCAGCCCGGATACGAAGTTCAATGTCCCTGTCTTGGCATCGACCTTGATCGGATGGTTCTTGACCGGCCGCCCATTTCGATCAGTTAAGGCAAAAGGCTTCATCAAGGGGCGCAACGCCCCCATTTTCCGGGCCGCGACAAGGGCAGCGACCAGATCCGCCGGCACCATACGCGAGGCATCGCCCAGACCGGAATGATCAACCATCGCAATTCCGCTCACGCCATAACTCTGAGACGCCCAACGGTTCATCTCGGCCGCCGACTCTGCCAGGTTCCGTGGGTCAACGCCACGCGCTTTGGTCGCGGCCAATCCGACCATCTCGGCCGTCAGGTTGGTTGAGTATTTCAACATCCCGCGCAAAATATTGTCCAATGGATCGCTGCGATGCAGGACAAGGTCGACGCCCTTCGGCGACTCTCGCGTCACCTGCACCCGATTCAAAACGATCCCATTGGATCGGGCCAATGTGCGGAATACATCTCCAGCGTATAAGGCCGGTTTGCGCACAGGCAACCAGCGCGCCCCGCCATTGCCCAGCGCGCCCTTGGCCACGGTCCACCGATCCTGCCGTGGGCTTGGCTGATAGGTATAGATCGGCAGGCTTCGGCTTTCGACCCGCATGGTCGCCACATCCACTGCCGGCACGTAACGCGCGCTGCGGGCGTCCATGGTCACATCATAGCCTTTACCGGCACGCTTCCACTCAAAGTGAACCCGATTGAAATTTAACGATATTCCACTGATCGCCGGGCTGTACCCTACATGATCCGGCTGCCCCGGATCAATGCTGAATACGAAGGGCAGAGCCCCGTCATAAACCTTGAAGGCTCCGCGAACCTCGGTAATTCCGGCCTTGCGCAGGTTGGCCGCCATCGTAGCCAGCGCATCCGTGTCCAGCAGCGGGTCTCCACCCCCTGCCAGAATCAGATCGCCATGCAAAATTCCGTTTTCAATTGGCCCATCTGCGATCAAACGGGTTTCGAAGCGATGGTCAGGCCCCAGAACGTCCAGCGCGTAAAGCGCGGTCATTGCCTTGCCAACGCTGGCCGGTGGCAAACCCGCACCCTCGCCAAAATTCTCCAGTGGCGCCCCGGTCGCCACATCCGCAACGGCGAACACAACTTCGCCTTTCAATCCTGCGGCTGCGACCAAACGCTCGGTGCCGCTCAACAGCACACCACGCGCACGCGGCCTGAGTGAAACCAGCGGCGCCTGCGCCAGACCAGCTAACGGGATCAGAGACGCCCCCAATCCTCCCAGAAACAAACGACGTGAAAAACGACCAGTCATAGGTGAAATAAAATCCCACAGATCAAATGCGCGCAACAGCTACCTGAGATTATGCGCCCACTGCGGCTATTCCGGCAACACTTCCGCGCGCCATTCGCCGCGCGTCCGTATCTCTGTGGAACTGACATCGACCATCGGCACATTCACGAAACACCAGGCCGGAGCCTGCGCCCGTCCCAAAAGATGCCGCGCCTGCCCATCGATTCGGTATTTGGCATAGACCCGCGCCGCCGGAGACATCCGGGCGGATATCCGGTCGCCTGGCCGCGCCACCACACCGACAGGCACTCTGTCCATGATCACCCGCCAGTCTTTCCAGTGATGAAACTGGGCAAGGTTATCCGCGCCCATCAGCCAGACAAACCTGACATGCGGAAAAAGCTTCTGCAACGCCGCCAGAGTATCCGCCGTCGCCCGCGTCCCCGTCAGCGCCTCGATATTCGTAACGTCAACTTTCGGATGCTGCATCACATTTCGTGCTGCCGCTATTCGCCTGTCCATGGGAGCCGGCCCGCGTTCTTTTAACGGATTGCCCGGCGATACCAGCCACCAAACCCGATCCAGCCCGAACGCCTTCATCGCCTCAAGAGTGACATGTACATGGCCCTGATGCGGTGGATCAAACGACCCGCCGAACAGACCGACGACCTGCCCAGGTCGCGCATATGGTATGCCGTACCGCTCCATACCCTGCTGATGTTCAGAACTGCGAGGTGTTGTCAATCAACAGGTTGCGCCACATCGCCAAGCCGAACCCGCCCTGGTCGCACGACTTCGGCGCACCATCCTCCGTGCCCCCGCACTGCGGAATAGCCGCCTTTACCAAGCGATTCTTCCATCCGGCTGCACGGCGCACATATTACTGTGAACCGCAGGATGGCCTCTCCCACTTGCACCTGACGTCCCTTGAGCGCCGCCAGATTGATCCCCGACACCACCAAGTTTCGCCGCAGAACACCCGGCGCAACCGGTCCGCGCCCCAGATAAGAGCCAATCGCCGACAAATGCTCCTGCTGGATCAAAGTCACCGCCCGCTTGCCCGCGCGGGCGCGGTCACTGTCCAGACCCGCCTCAGTAATCACGACCTCCTCTAGCGCTGTAATCTCGACTCGGCGCTCTGGTCGCGCCCCGATCCACGTAACGCAACCGGGCTGCGCCCAACCTGCAATCAAATCCGCCAGTTCCGACACAACGCCTCCATTTTCAATGCAACCTGACTACGCCGTCCGACCCAAAGACGAAATTCACAATACCACCAGCTTGCCCAGCCCGTCCCGCTCGGATATCCAGCGTTTCAACCAAATTTCCCCGACCCAGAGGACGCGACATGGCCGCCTATCAATATGTCTACCACATGCAGGGTGTCTCCAAGACCTATCCCGGTGGCAAGAAGTGCTTTGAAAACATCCACCTGAGCTTTCTGCCCGGCGTAAAAATCGGTGTCGTCGGCGTAAACGGCGCCGGCAAATCGACGCTGATGAAGATCATGGCGGGGCTCGACAAGGATTTCACTGGCGAGGCCTGGGCAGCCGAAGGTGCCAAGGTCGGCTATCTGCCGCAGGAACCGAAACTGGACGAAACCCTCAATGTCCGCGAAAACGTGATGTTGGGTGTAGCCGAAAAGAAGGCAATCCTCGACCGGTACAACGAACTGGCCATGAACTATTCGGACGAAACCGCCGATGAGATGGCCAAGCTCCAGGACGAGATCGACAGCCAGAACCTGTGGGACCTCGACAGCCAGATCGACGTCTCGATGGAGGCGCTGCGCTGCCCGCCGGACGATGCGGACATCGCCAACCTCTCGGGCGGCGAGAAACGCCGCGTGGCGCTCTGCAAGCTGCTGCTCGAAGCGCCCGACATGCTGCTGCTGGATGAACCGACCAACCATTTGGACGCCGAAACCATCGCCTGGCTGCAACAGCATCTGATCGACTATAAAGGCACCATCCTGATCGTCACCCACGATCGCTATTTCCTCGACAGCATCACCGGCTGGATCCTCGAACTCGACCGTGGCCGCGGGATTCCGTACGAGGGCAACTACTCCGCGTGGCTGGAACAAAAGGCCAAGCGGTTGGAGCAGGAAGCCCGCGAGGACAAGTCCAAGCAGAAGACCCTGCAGCGCGAACTGGACTGGATGCGCCAGGGCCAGAAGGCCCGTCAGGCCAAATCCAAGGCCCGGATCAACGCCTATAACGAGCTGGCCGAACAGTCCGAACGCGAAAAGCTGACCCGCGCCCAGATCGTCATCCCCAACGGCCCCCGCCTTGGCGGCAAGGTGATCGAGGTCGAGGGTCTGTCGAAACACATGGGTGACAAGCAACTGATCGAGAACCTCGACTTTGCCCTGCCTCCCGGCGGCATCGTCGGAGTGATCGGCCCCAACGGTGCCGGTAAATCGACGCTCTTCAAGATGCTGACAGGTCAGGAACAGCCCGACAGCGGCACCATCACGCTGGGCGACACGGTCGAGCTGTCTTATGTCGACCAGTCCCGCGATGACCTCCATGACAACGATACCGTGTGGGAGGCGATCACCGGCGGCGCTGAAATCATCCAACTGGGTGACGCACAGGTCAATTCCCGCGCCTATTGCTCGTCCTTCAACTTCAAGGGTGGCGATCAGCAGAAGAAAGTCTCGCTGCTGTCGGGTGGTGAGCGCAATCGCGTCCACATGGCCCGCCTGCTGAAAGAGGGCGGCAACGTCCTGCTGCTCGACGAACCGACCAACGATTTGGACGTCGAAACCCTGCGCGCGCTGGAAGATGCTCTTGTCGATTTCGCCGGCTGCGCCGTCGTTATCTCGCACGACCGTTTCTTCCTCGACCGGATTTGTACGCATATTCTGGCGTTCGAGGGCGACGCACACGTGGAATGGTTCGAGGGCAACTTCGAGGATTACGAAGAGGACAAGAAACGCCGTCTGGGACCGGATGCGCTGGAGCCCAAGCGGTTGAAGCATAAGAAGTTTGCGCGGTGAGGGCTTGCTGAATCTCGCCTTTTGCCGAATCGAAACAAAAAAGGATCCGATCGGCATTTATTTGGAAATGCCCCAGACCTTAGGCGAAAGAAACGCAAAATCAGGAGTTTTTCTTTCTTCTCAAAGATAATTGCGACAGTGTTCATCTCAGCCATTCTTGGATCGTCGGGACAGGCCGAAACAATTCTCGTTCCAGCACTTCCCGACGGGCAAGTCGACGCGACTGCGGTGTTCGAATCCCTGACTATTAATAACAGCGAGTTCGACGGGGACGATCCGAACTTTTATTGGGGTGAAGTACTTGGGAAGCGCTTTGGTGCAATCTTCGGCTCGCCTCCGTCTAAACAAATTTTCTCATTAACCATTGGGGTAGAAGAGCTTCCAGAGCCAGTGGTTCACTTGCTCGCAAACACGCTCACAGCAGCGCACTGCGCAAAAGCTGATCTAGATGGCGATCGTGTCGATTGGGATAGCACTTCGATGCCGTTCGAAGGCGGCCCGCTAGACGGCGGATGGTCTGTGAAAACGGCGTGCCGAGACAAACTGGAATCAGAGTAAGGGGCACAACCAACTGTTTTCAGACGGTGTAGCAAGCGTAGGATGGGGTTTCACCCCATCACACACTCAACGACCCTACCCGAACACCCGCACGATCTGTTCCCGCGCACCAAACCACTTCCAAACTCCGACCTCCCGAATGATGGGGTGAAACCCCATCCTACGGCTCTCCGAACGTGCCATCGGTGACCACACCACTCCACTCCGGATCAACCCGGCCTGCGCGGATATCGCGATGGATCGACGCATACGGCCACTCGGTAGAGTGTTTCCCCGGCCGGCTCATGAATGCGACCGCCAAGAAGCAGCGGCTCAAAATAAAATACATCGGACTGATTGCAGGGGCAGCACTTTGCCAGATCGGTTTCCGCGAAACCTTCCGACCCGACCCGATAAGCCCGGTCACCGAGCCTTCCGATCGGGGCTCACCGCACCAAAGTCCACAGGAATCGAGTTCAACCTCTTCTGTCAGGTCCTGTTCCCGCTCTCTGAGTTCCAGCAACAGTTCGTGCGTTTCTGGGTTTAGCATCCGGGCTGTAAACCACAACGCGTTTGGCCAGGGTGTGGTTTTCACGGCTACAGAAGAAGTTTGATACTCTCACTTGTCACCCGGCCCCAACACTGCTAAACGCACCCAATCTTGCGGCCTCGGATTCGTTCCGGGGCCTTAGATATTTTGAACCGGGGACCTTCGGGGCCCTATACCCTTGGCACCTACGGGGGCCTATCACATAGCGGGGAAACCCCCGCACTTGCTAAACGGAAGACAGAAAGCATGGCACTCAAGTCGTACAAGCCGACGACGCCGGGCCAGCGCGGGCTGGTGCTGATCGACCGTTCGGAGCTTTGGAAAGGACGTCCGGTCAAGTCTCTCACTGAGGGTTTGACCAAATCGGGCGGCCGGAACAACACCGGACGGATCACTTCACGCCGCCGCGGCGGTGGCGCAAAGCGTCTCTACCGGATCGTTGACTTCAAACGGAACAAATTTGATGTCGCGGCAACCGTTGAACGGATCGAATATGACCCGAACCGGACCGCATTCATCGCACTGGTAGAATACGAAGACGGCGAGCAGGCGTATATCCTGGCTCCGCAGCGTCTGGCTGTTGGTGACAAGGTCATCGCGTCGGCAAAAGCTGACATCAAGCCGGGCAACGCAATGCCCTTTTCGGGCATGCCAATCGGTACCATCGTCCACAACATCGAGATGAAGCCTGGTAAAGGCGGTCAGATCGCACGTGCGGCTGGTACTTACGCTCAGTTCGTTGGTCGCGATGGCGGCTACGCTCAGATCCGTCTGAGCTCGGGCGAGCTGCGCATGGTCCGTCAGGAATGCATGGCCACCGTCGGTGCCGTGTCCAACCCCGACAACAGCAACCAAAACCTCGGTAAAGCCGGTCGTATGCGCCACAAAGGCGTGCGTCCGTCGGTTCGTGGTGTTGCAATGAACCCGATCGATCACCCGCACGGTGGTGGTGAAGGTCGTACCTCGGGTGGCCGTACACCGGTTACTCCATGGGGTAAGGACACCAAGGGTAAGCGTACCCGCAACAAGAACAAAGCGTCCCAGAAGCTGATCATCCGCTCGCGGCACGCCAAGAAGAAGGGACGTTAATCTATGTCTCGCTCTGTTTGGAAGGGTCCTTTCGTCGATGCTTATGTGCTGAAAAAAGCCGAAGCAGCGCGCGAGTCGGGCCGCAACGAAGTCATCAAGATCTGGTCGCGTCGTTCCACCATTCTGCCCCAGTTCGTGGGTCTGACCTTTGGTGTTTACAACGGCCAGAAGCACATTCCCGTCAACGTCTCGGAAGACATGATTGGTCAGAAGTTCGGTGAATACTCGCCAACTCGTACCTATTACGGTCACGCCGCTGACAAAAAAGCGAAGCGGAAGTAAGTCATGGGCAAGGAAAAGAACCCCCGCCGCGTGGCTGAAAACGAAGCAATGGCGAAAACGCGCATGCTTCGCACCAGCCCGCAGAAACTGAACCTGGTTGCGCAAATGATCCGCGGCAAGAAAGTCGAGAAGGCTCTGACCGACCTGACTTTCTCGAACAAGCGTGTCGCGCAGGACGTCAAGAAGTGCCTGCAGTCCGCAATCGCGAACGCCGAGAACAACCACAACCTGGACGTTGACGAGCTGATCGTCGCCGAAGCATGGGTTGGCAAAAACCTGGTCATGAAGCGCGGTCGTCCGCGTGCCCGTGGCCGTTTCGGCAAAATCATGAAGCCGTTCTCGGAGATCACCATCAAGGTGCGTCAAGTTGAGGAGCAAGCCTAATGGGACATAAAGTCAATCCGATCGGCATGCGCCTTCAGGTCAACCGCACCTGGGACAGTCGCTGGTACGCTGACACCAAGGATTACGGTGATCTTCTGCTGGAAGACATCAAGATCCGTGAGTTCATTCAGAAAGAGTGCAAACAAGCCGGTGTTGCACGTGTGATCATCGAACGTCCGCACAAGAAGTGCCGCGTCACGATCCACACCGCACGTCCGGGCGTCATCATCGGCAAGAAAGGCGCGGACATCGAAGTTCTGCGCAAGAAGCTTGCTGGTATGACCGACAGCGAACTGCACCTGAACATCGTCGAAGTGCGCAAGCCCGAGCTTGACGCGCAGCTGGTTGCCGAGTCCATCGCTCAGCAGCTGGAGCGTCGTGTTTCGTTCCGTCGCGCTATGAAGCGCTCGGTTCAGAATGCCATGCGCATGGGTGCCCTGGGTATCCGGGTGAACGTCGCTGGCCGTCTGGGCGGCGCCGAAATCGCACGGACCGAATGGTACCGCGAAGGCCGCGTGCCTCTGCACACCCTGCGTGCCGACATCGATTACGCACATGCCGAAGCGATGACCCCCTACGGGATCATCGGGATCAAGGTCTGGATCTTCAAAGGTGAGATCATGGAGCACGATCCGCAGGCACGTGACCGTAAAGCACAGGAACTCCAGGACGGCCCTGCACCTCGTGGTGCTGGTGGCGGTCGTCGCTAAGGAGGGAAAGATATGCTTCAACCAAAGCGTACTAAATTCCGCAAGATGCACAAAGGCCGGATCAAGGGTGAAGCCAAGGGCGGCTCTGATCTGAACTTTGGCACTTACGGTCTGAAAGCTCTGCAGCCCGAGCGCGTCACCGCGCGTCAGATCGAAGCTGCACGTCGTGCCATGACCCGTCACATGAAACGTCAGGGTCGTGTCTGGATCCGTATCTTCCCCGATACTCCGGTCACTGCAAAGCCGATCGAAGTTCGTATGGGTAAAGGTAAGGGTTCGGTCGACCGCTGGGTTTGCAAGGTCAAGCCCGGTCGCGTGATGTTCGAGATCGACGGCGTCAATGACGACATCGCCCGTGAGGCCCTGCGCCTGGCCGCGATGAAGCTGCCGATCAAGACCCGCGTCGTGGTTCGCGAAGACTGGTAAGCGCTTGGGGTTTCGACCCCAGTCGTGACAAGTTTGACCCTCGTCGGGAAACCGGCGGGGGTTTTTCTTTGAAGGACCTACCCACAATCGACATAAGCCGCACCTCCCCCGTGGCGCCTTGAAACAGACAAAGCGCGGGTCCGTTCTTCATCTGGCCCACAATATCCCGGAGCGCGAGGCAGAGCCTCGCAAATCCCCCATCGCCTTCCGCACATCACTGGTCTAAGAGAGAGCCCATGCCACAGATTGAATCGCTTTTCGTCACCCGCCTATACCGCGCCTCCTTGTCCGAATTCGATCCGAAAATCGACGCGGAAGAGTTGGAAAACTCTTGCCTTGTCATTGCCGAGGATGACGAGGCCGGACAGAATTGGTGCGAACAGAATGGTTATCCCGGCTATACCAGCTATGCGTCACTGACCGACTTGCCGTGGCGGTTTCCGATATTCGCCGATCTCGTCAAAGTACTGGACCAACATGTGGCTGCCTTTGCCAAAGACCTGGAGTTCGACTTGGGCGAAGGAGAGCTTAAGCTGGAGGACCTGTGGATCAACATCCTGCCCGAGGGCGGGATGCATTCCAGCCACCTGCACCCGCACAGCGTCATTTCGGGTACGACCTACGTGGCAATGCCCGAAGGGGCCAGTGCGCTGAAACTGGAAGATCCGCGTTCAGGCCGCATGATGGCCGCACCGACACGGCTCAAAGACGGGCGGCGTGACCTGCAACCCTTCATTTATTTGAAACCACACGTCGGAGACGTCCTGCTCTGGGAAAGCTGGCTGCGCCACGAGGTGCCGATGAACATGGCCGAGGATGAGCGGATCAGCGTCAGCTTCAACTACAAGTGGGAGTGAGCCCCGGTTCATGACACACGGGTCACCCCAGTGAAGCGATTGCGAGACGAACGGACGGTGCCCATTCCGGTCACGATTCACAAGAAGTTACCGATAGACCTTGCAATATGCGCCAACATGGCCCATGTGAACCACGCATACGTTTTTCTATTTCGACCACTGTCTCCCGTTATTCGGCGTTCAGTCTCTCGATCCAGACCGACTACGCCGCGCTGTCGCAATTCCGCGGACAGCAATTTATTAGGAGACTACGGATATGGCCAATGGCACCGTAAAATGGTTCAACACAACTAAAGGTTTTGGCTTCATCGCACCGGAGACCGGTGGCAAAGACGTGTTTGTACACATCTCTGCTGTTGAGCGCTCGGGTCTGACTGGCCTGGCTGACGACCAGAAAGTAACATTCGACATCGAACCCGGCCGTGACGGTCGTGAGTCGGCTGTGAACATCGCTCTGGCGTAAGTCACACAGACTTAGACAGTTGAAGACGCGGTCTCGTGCAAACGAGGCCGCGTTTTGTGTTTGTGGGGAAATCGGGCCGTACTCAACTACGCCGCTACTCCACTCTAAAACAGCGGTTGCAGACACTTGTTGCCAATTGACTAGGTAGCTGAATGGAATACCAGCTTGCGACCTCATCGATAAAGCGTGAAAAAGGGAAGGAGCTATAAGTATTTACTATTTGAGGACAGGTGGCGTATTGCACGCAAGTTTGGTGTCACCGATTTTGTTGAATCAGGATAAGCAAGCCGTCTACGCGGTCAAAGCATGCGTTCTACCAACGCTTACGGATGCGATTTTGATTTTGATTTTCGCGCCGACACTAATGATGTTTCCATGGCTTGTTATTCATTTCGCTTTTCGAAGAACCTATTACGTCATCACTACGCAAAGAGTTCTCGTGTTGGATGCGGGTGGTGTAATCGGCGAGGCGCGTTTGAGTGACATCGACAGAATCCGTGGGTCACGTTCTGCTTTGATGTTGATGGGGTGCGGACACTAGATTGTGGTTGCCACGCCTTCCAGATGCCTGGCATTTTGAAGGAATCATTACTCGGGTTATGGCTAAAGTGGGTCACAGAAAGTAGTGGGCGAATGCCCACGCTCACACACCCGCCAAACTTCCTCTTGCCACCCACTGCTGAACCCCCTATAGAGCGGCATCTTGCGTTCCCCCGGCTGAGTCGGGGGATTCGTATGTCTATCATTCATCCACCAGGTCAAAGGTGACCCGTGTACGGGGCCTTCTGGTGTTTTGAGCAAAGGAAAAAGGCGATGAACGCCCAAGAACTGCGTGACAAGACCCCGGACCAGCTCCGCGAGGAACTGGCCAACCTGAAGAAAGAAAGCTTTAACCTGCGCTTTCAACAGGCAACCGGTCAGCTGGAAAACACTGCTGGTATCAAAGCGGCCCGCCGCAATGCCGCCCGCGTCAAAACCATTCTGAACGAAAAGGCCGCTGCTGCGGCATCGGAGGAGTAATCCTATGCCCAAGCGTATCCTGTCCGGAATCGTAACCAGCGACGCCAACGAGCAAACCGTGACTGTTTCGGTTGAACGCCGTTTCAAGCACCCGCTGCTGCATAAAACCGTTCGTAAGTCCAAGAAGTACCGGGCTCATGACGAAAAGAACGCCTTCAAGGTCGGCGACACCGTACGCATCATCGAATGCGCGCCGAAATCGAAGACGAAACGTTGGGAAGTTCTGGAAGCGTAAGCTTTCAGGATTTTTCCATTTGTCGAAACCCTGGGGGATCTAACCAGACCAGCCCCCACAGGTCGGGAGAAACCACATGATCCAGATGCAGACCAATCTGGATGTCGCTGACAACTCCGGCGCACGCCGAGTTCAGTGCATCAAGGTCCTGGGTGGTTCCAAGCGTAAATACGCCTCCGTCGGCGACGTCATTGTCGTCTCGGTGAAGGAAGCCATCCCACGCGGCCGCGTAAAGAAAGGTGACGTCCGCAAGGCCGTCGTCGTACGCACCGCCAAGGAAGTCCGTCGCGAAGACGGCACCGCGATCCGTTTTGATCGCAACGCCGCCGTCATCCTGAACAACAACAATGAGCCGATCGGTACCCGTATCTTTGGCCCCGTTGTCCGTGAACTGCGCGGCAAGAACTTCATGAAAATCATCTCGCTGGCTCCGGAGGTGCTGTAATCATGGCTGCTAAACTCCGCAAAGGCGACAAGGTCGTCGTGCTGGCCGGCAAGGACAAGGGCAAAGAGGGGACTATTACCTCGGTTGATCCATCCGCCGGTAAAGCTGTTGTTGATGGCATCAACATCGCCATCCGCCACACCCGTCAGTCGCAGAACTCGCAAGGTGGTCGCCTGCCTCAGGCAAACCCGATCGAGCTGTCGAACCTGGCACTGCTGGACAAGAACGGCAAAGCAACCCGTGTTGGCTTCCGCATGGAAGGTGACAAGAAGGTCCGCTTCGCCAAGACCACAGGGGACGTGATCGATGCTTGATAACGCAACCTACACCCCGCGTCTGAAAGCTCAGTACGCCGAAACCATCCGTGCCGCTCTGAAAGAAGAGTTCGGATACAAGAACGATATGCAGCTGCCCAAGCTGGAAAAAATCGTTCTGAACATCGGTTGTGGTGCTGAGGCCGTCAAAGACTCGAAGAAAGCGAAAGCTGCTGTCGAGGATCTGACTGCGATTGCCGGTCAAAAGGCCGTTGCAACCAAGGCGAAGAAGTCGATCGCGGGATTCCGCGTCCGTGAAGACATGCCGCTGGGCACGAAAGTGACCCTCCGCGGTGACCGGATGTACGAATTCCTGGATCGTCTGATCACCATCGCGCTGCCGCGCGTTCGTGACTTCCGCGGTGTTAAGCCTTCTTTCGATGGTCAGGGCAACTTTGCCATGGGCATGAAAGAGCACATCGTGTTCCCGGAAATCGACTTCGACAAGGTCGACGAGGTCTGGGGCCTGGATATCGTAATTGCCACCACAGCGAAAACCGACGCTGAAGCAAAGGCATTGTTGAAAGCTTTCAACATGCCGTTCAACGCGTAAGCGCCGGGAGGATTGAGACATGGCTAAAAAAGCAATGATCGAACGCGAGAAGAAGCGCGAACGCCTGGTGGCCAAATATGCCGCAAAGCGTGCCGAGCTGAAAGAAATCGCGAATGACGAGAGCAAGCCGATGGAAGAGCGCTTCAAAGCGCGTCTGAAACTGGCGAAACTGCCGCGCAACAGCTCGGCTACTCGTCTGCACAACCGTTGTCAGCTGACCGGTCGTCCTCACGCTTACTACCGTAAGCTGAAGGTCAGCCGTATCGCGCTGCGCGAGCTGGGTTCTGCTGGTCAGATCCCCGGCATGGTGAAATCGAGCTGGTAAGGGAGACATAGATATGAACGATCCTATCGGCGATATGCTCACCCGTATCCGCAACGCGCAAATGCGCGGCAAGTCCACCGTTTCCACCCCAGCTTCCAAGCTGCGTGGTTGGGTTCTGGACGTGCTGGCGGACGAAGGTTATATCCGTGGCTACGAAGCGACGACCGGTGAAAACGGTCATCCGGCCATCGAAATCAGCCTGAAATACTACGAAGGCACCCCTGTCATTCGCGAACTGAAGCGGGTCTCGAAGCCCGGTCGCCGCGTATACATGGGCGTCAATGACATCCCGCAGGTCCGTCAGGGTCTGGGTGTGTCGATTGTCAGCACTCCGAAAGGTGTGATGTCGGACGCAAACGCTCGCTCCAACAATGTTGGCGGCGAAGTGCTCTGCACCGTCTTCTAAGGAGGTCTGCAATGTCTCGTATTGGTAAAAAACCGGTCGAGCTGCCCAGCGGCGTTTCCGCCTCTGTGTCGGGTCAGACCATCGAAGTCAAAGGTCCGAAAGGCACCCGCAGCTTCACCGCGACTGATGATGTAACGCTTTCGGTCGAAGACAACGTTGTGCAGATCAACCCTCGTGGGATGTCCAAGCGCGCGCGCCAGCAGTGGGGCATGAGCCGCACTATGGTTGCCAATCTTGTTGAAGGCGTAACCAACGGCTTCAAGAAAGAGCTGGAGATCCAGGGTGTTGGTTACCGGGCTCAGATGCAGGGCAACACCCTGAAGCTGAACCTGGGCTACAGCCACGATGTTGATTTCACAGCTCCGGAAGGTGTCACCATCACCGCGCCGAAGCAGACCGAGATCGTTGTGGAAGGTATCGACCAGCAGCTGGTGGGCGAAACTGCGGCCAAAATCCGCGAGTGGCGCCGCCCCGAGCCTTACAAAGGCAAGGGCATCCGCTATAAGGGCGAGTTCATCTTCCGCAAGGAAGGCAAGAAGAAGTAAGGACGCAAACAATGGCAAACAGCAAAAGAACCCTGTTTCTGAAGCGCCGCCTGCGCGTTCGGAACAAACTTCGCAAGGTCAACGCGGGTCGTCCGCGCCTGTCCGTACACCGTTCGAACAAGAACATCTCTGTTCAGCTGATCGACGACGTACGTGGCGTGACCCTTGCCTCGGCCTCGACCCTGGAAAAGGATCTGGGTGTTGTTGGCAAGAACAACGTCGAAGCGGCCACCAAAGTGGGCGCGGCCATCGCAGAGCGTGCCAAGAAGGCAGGTGTCGAAGAGGCCTATTTCGATCGTGGTGGCTTCCTGTTCCACGGCAAAGTGAAGGCAGTCGCCGACGCTGCGCGTGAAGGTGGTCTGAAGATCTAAGACTTGCGGGCGGGTTTCGATCCGCCCCGATGATCCGGGGGCCTTGGCAATGCCGGGGCCCACTTGGATTGAACAAACGGTGCCGAGAGCGCCATATGAGAAAAGGGATGCCAAATGGCAGAACGTGAAAACCGTCGGGGCCGTGGCCGCGACCGTGAAGAAACACCGGAATTTGCAGATCGTCTGGTTGCGATCAACCGCGTGTCGAAAACCGTAAAAGGTGGTAAGCGCTTTGGCTTCGCCGCTCTGGTGGTTGTCGGCGATCAGAAAGGCCGCGTCGGCTTTGGCAAAGGTAAAGCGAAAGAAGTACCTGAAGCCATCCGCAAAGCGACCGAGCAAGCCAAGCGTCAGATGATCCGCGTACAACTGCGCGAAGGTCGGACCCTGCACCACGATATCGAAGGCCGTCACGGCGCCGGTAAAGTGGTTATGCGCAGCGCACCTGAAGGTACCGGTATCATCGCCGGTGGTCCGATGCGTGCCGTGTTCGAAATGCTGGGCGTAAAGGACGTTGTGTCCAAGTCGCTGGGCTCGCAGAACCCGTATAACATGATCCGCGCCACCATCAACGGCCTGACCAAAGAGCAGAGCCCGCGTTCGGTTGCACAGCGTCGTGGCAAAAAGGTTGCTGACATCCTGCCCAAGCGGGACGAAGCACCAGCTGCTGCTGAAGCAGAAGCATAAGGAGAGCGACCCATGGCAAAAACCATCGTCGTCAAGCAGATCGGCTCGCCGATCCGCCGCCCCGCAGAACAGCGCGCGACCTTGATCGGTCTGGGCCTGAACAAGATGCACAAAACCCGCGAGCTGGAAGACACTCCTTCGGTCCGCGGCATGGTCAACAAGATCCCGCATCTGGTTGAGATCATCGAAGAGCGCGGCTAAGCGCGCCTTCTTCAAAAACTTTGGAAGCGCCTCTGACGCCGGTTAGGGGCGCTTTTTCTTGCCTTTAAGTACAATTTAAGTATCGTTTTGATCTATTTTGTTTAAAGAGTGAGAAAAGATGAGACTATTCCTTACCGCCATTTGCGTGACAGTTATTGGTGTCACTGCACATGCAGCGTGCCCTAGCAAGGCTCCAAAACTAGCAAAAAGCAATTTCTCAGACGGGGACCAAAAAGTGAATGCGGCTTGGCTGCAAAAGAACCTTGGGGGGCACAAAGTCGTATACGCTGGCAAAGACTCTGAAACATATTTCGCCGATGGGTCCTATTCCTACAAAAGTAAGGGACAAACTTGGAAAGCAAATACCTACAAATTCTACGATAACGGAATGCGGTGTATCGGATACCAAAAACCGCGTTTTGACCTTTATGTTGTGAACGGCGGCAAGCTGGTTTTAGTAAACGAGAAAAAAGAGCGCTACGTCGGCCAAATACGAAAATAGGTATTTTCGGCAACATGCAGGGTGAGACAGCAGTCTTGTATGGCTAAGTGTACCCAATACGGAAATGGAACTCCCTATACAAAACCGGGGATGTAAAGATTCGCTTTTCAGTTTTCGGGCTGCTTTGGGTTCGCTCAAACCGAACGCATGCTGTTGATTACCAATCGCATGGAATTCATGAATTGCGTGCGCTCAGCTTCGTTCAATATCTGTAGCGCATCAGCATTCACGGTCTGGGCGGCCTCATAGGAGCGGTTTCGAAGTGCGGTGGCCTTCTCGGTCAACCAGATCAATTGCGCCCTGGCGTCAGCGGGATTCTTTGTTCTTTTAATCAGGCCGTCGCGCTCCATTCGGTTGAGCGTGTTGGCCAAAGTCGCCTGTTCGACGTCAATTTTGGCCAGCAGATCCTTTTGGGTGACCCCGTCTTTGAGCCAAAGCTCCAGCAAGACTGGGAACTGTCCCACAACGATGCCCAAAGGCGCAATGCGCTGCTGCAGCTCTTTAGCAAACAATCGCGCCATGTGATTGACCAGATATCCGGCCGAGTTCTCTTTTTCGAAGTCCATGTTCGAGATTTATACTTGAATAGCATGCTATGCAATATTATATAGCTTGCTATGCGAATGAAACAAGAGGAATAGAAATGGCTCATATCGAAGAATTGGACACAATCGTCACCTTGGCAGATCAGATGCAGAGTGAAGAAGGTCCGGTGGTGCTGATCAACCTGTTCACGGTGGACGCGGAAGACGAAAAAGCGCTGCTTGAGGCATGGTCACATGATGCAGATTTCATGAAGTCCCAGCCAGGATACATCTCCACCCAGCTCCATCAGGGCATCGCGGGCAGTTCAACCTTTGTGAACTACGCGATCTGGCAGGACGTCAAAAGCTTTCGCGTCGCGTTCACCCATCCTGAGTTCCAACGTCGGATTGCGGACTATCCATCAAGCGCAGTAGCCCGGCCACATCTTCTTCGAAAACTCGCAGTCGAAAACCACTGCGTCGCCTGAAATAATAACCGGAGCAGCCCCATGTTAAGAGCAATTCACCCCATCGCCGGAGTCATCGGATTTCTTACAATCCTCGTGTTCTGGACTTCCACCTTGTACAGCGAGTTGTTTGCAACCCATGCGACCGTCGCCGCTGTAAAGTCCATGATCGTCAGCGGTCTCTTTGTTCTGGTGCCTGCTATGATAATTGTCGGCGCGTCCGGTATGTCCCTTGGGCGCCGCCGCAAAGATGCGCCAGCGCTTGCCAAGAAGAAGCGGATGCCGATCATAGCGATGAACGGGTTGCTCATCCTGGTTCCGGCCGCCATCTACCTCAGCGCAAAGGCAAACGCTGGCTCCTTTGACACCAGCTTCTATACTGTACAGATCGTCGAATTGATTGCTGGCGCAACCAATCTGACACTGATGGGGCTCAGCATTCGTGACGGCCGGGCGATGACTGCACGCAAAAAAATGCGCGCAAGAAGTGAAAGCAGCATTTGATTGCAATGGGCCAGCGAAATGTACAGCCATTCAATAGATGCATATCGGCTAGACCAAAAGTTCCGTTGTTAGCGATACCAAACACACCTATCTCAACCTTGTCCAAACAAGGAACACACAAGGAAACGTCGGGGAATTCGCCCTGATTTGAGAAAGGAACACAGAAATGACAACAGCAACACTGACCCATACCGGCTTCAACTTCGGCACCCGGATCAAGGACATGATCGAACGGATCAAAACGGCGCGTGCACGTGCGGCTGAGTATCAGCGCACCTATTCCGAGTTGCAGCACCTGAGCAACCGCGAACTGGATGACATCGGCATTCGCCGTTGCGACATCGCGGATATTGCACACAAGCACGTTTACTGCTCGTAACCGCAAATACCTGCAAACCAACTCAAAGGCGCCATACGGCGCCTTTTCTGCTTTCTGAAACAGACTCCCACCCGATGTGAAGGACTCTCAGGGGCGTCCTGAGCGCTAAAACATATGCGGCACGCCCTTCTTCTCCGGCTGCAACCATTTCATCGCCCTACGACGCTAAAATCAACGCAATGGGTTGATTGAAGCTGCAGCGCGGCCCTGCAGCACTTGGGAAACACTACCAAGAAACAATCTCGGCAGAAACCTGGGCTGCGCCAATCAGTTTTGTTGCCACGATCCTTAGGACAAGCGCGAGCGTCCTTAAACGCGCCACACGACGTAGAATATTACTGTCACCTGAGGAAGGTTTGATCCAACGACCTACGGCCCTCCTGCGGCCTCTCACCGGCGGTTCAGATCCTTCCCATTTCAAACCGTCCAGCCGCAGCCCACCTGAATCGTCCTGGGCAGCGTTCACCCCGGCTCCAGTACCTGAAACGAAATCGGCCCCGGCGGGTTGAACCGCCGAGGCCGTGAATAGTCGCAGCAAGCGCCGGATCAGAGACCGGTGCTTACGTCGATGGTGTTACCCTCTTCCAGGGTCACATATGCTTTCTTGACGTCTTTCCGACGGCCCAGCTGGCCACGGAACCGCTTGACCTTGCCTTTTGTCACGGTTGTGTTCACCGCCTTGACCTTCACACCAAACAGCGCCTCAACGGCCTCTTTGATCTGCGGCTTGTTGCTGTCGATCGCCACTTCAAAGACAACCGCGCCGTTTTCGGACGCCATGGTCGACTTTTCGGTGATGATCGGCTTGCGGATCACGTCGTAGTGTTCTGCCTTCGCGCTCATTTCAGTCGAGCCTCCAGTGCTTCGACAGCCGCTTTGGTGAGCACCAGAGTGTCACGCTTGAGGATGTCATAGACGTTTGCGCCCATCGAAGGCAGGATATCCAGACCCTCGATGTTCTTGGACGCTTTCAGGAACCCTTCGTTAACAGTCGCGCCGTCGATGACCAGAGCGCGTTTCCAGCCCAGGTTTGCAACCTGTTTGGCCAGAGCGGCAGTCTTGCCTTCGGCTTCGGCGTTTTCGATCACAACCAGTTCACCGGCTTTGGCTTTTGCCGATAGAGCGTGGCGCAGGCCAAGCTTGCGGAACTTCTTCGGCAGGTCATGACCGTGCGAACGCACGACGGGGCCTTTGTAGATACCACCACCACGGAAGATCGGCGCATTACGGTCACCATGGCGTGCGCCACCGGTGCCCTTCTGGCGATAGATCTTCTTGGTTGAGTAGCTGGTTTCCGAGCGGGTTTTGACCTTGTGGGTGCCGGCTTGCGCGTTGTTGCGCTGCCAACGGACCACACGGTGCAGGATGTCCGCGCGCGGCTCGAGGCCGAACAGGTCTGCATCCAGCTCGATGTTGCCGGCTTTGCCGCCGTCCAGTTTGATTACATCAAGTTTCATGCTTCACCACCTTCCGCGGGAGCTTCTTCCGCAGGTGCTTCGGTTGCAGCCGACTTCACAGCAGCCGGGAAAGGCAGGCCTTCCGGTGCTTTCTTCTTGACGGCGTCCTTGACGGTAACCCAGCCCGATTTCGGTCCGGGAACGGCGCCTTTGATGAAGACCAGACCACGGTCGGCGTCAGTTTTGACGACTTCCAGGTTCTGGGTGGTTACACGGGCAGCACCCATGTGACCGGCCATCTTCTTGCCCTTGAAAACCTTGCCCGGGTCCTGACACTGACCGGTCGAACCGTGCGAACGGTGGCTAATCGAAACACCGTGCGAGGCGCGAAGACCACCGAAGTTGTGGCGCTTCATTGCACCGGCAAAGCCTTTACCGATCGAAGTACCCGAAACGTCAACTTTCTGACCTTCCAGGAAGTGTTCTGCCGAAATCTCGGCGCCCACTTCGATCAGGCCATCTTCGGAGACGCGGAACTCGGCCAGCTTACGCTTGGGCTCGACCTTTGCAGCGGCATAGTGACCGCGCATGGCCTTCGAAGTGCGTTTTGCCTTGGCAGCACCTGCGCCCAGCTGAACGGCGGTGTAACCGTCTTTGTCAGCGGTACGCTGTGCAACGACCTGCAGGCCGTCCAGGTGAAGAACGGTCACAGGAATCTGCTTGCCGTCTTCCATGAACAGGCGGGTCATGCCAACTTTTTTTGCGATAATACCAGAGCGCATAATCTATACCCTCCGATCTTACGACTGCAGCTTGATCTCGACGTCCACACCAGCAGCGAGGTCGAGCTTCATCAGCGCGTCAACGGTCTGGGGGGTCGGATCAACGATGTCGAGCAGACGCTTGTGCGTGCGGATCTCGAACTGGTCGCGGGATTTCTTGTCAACGTGAGGGCCACGGAGAACCGTGAACTTCTCGATCTTGTTCGGCAGCGGGATCGGGCCGCGCACGTTCGCGCCGGTCCGCTTGGCAGTGTTGACGATCTCTTGCGTGCTGGCATCCAGAACGCGATAGTCAAATGCCTTCAGCCGAATACGGATGTTTTGGCTTTGCATAATAACAGCCTTTTTTCAGGCGTTGAGGTTGAGAGGAGGACAAGCGCGCATCGCCAACCCTCATCGAACCCAAAAGGCGGGAATCACCCCGCCTCGATGTTCTTGTAGAGAACTCGCGCGATCTACAGGGGTTGATGGGGTTTGGCAAGGCCTATTTACTTGGACTTTCACTTGAAGTGTGCTTCTCAAACTGCTCTTCAGTGATGACGACTTCTGCAAGCGCATTCGCGAGACCCTCAGCCACCCTCCAACACCGAAAAAACTCTTCATGCAAGTCTTCTAAGTCCGCGATCATATCGTCCTGGCCCTCTTCGGATTGAACCTTGAAGTTGTGGCGTTCAAAAAACCCATGAAAGAGCTTGTTTCTCGCAATTAAGCCTCGTTTGAACTGACTAGTGACTAGATCGTCTTCAAAGCGCAATTCTTGTTTTAACATCGCCAAGACTCTGCCCAACGTACTGGATTCGATAGTTTCTAGAGCCATTGCGGCCGCCTTCGGGTCCTGCTCGACATACCAATTATTGTTATGTCCCTTGCTTGCCAGAACAACAGTTCCGAGCGCGGTTTCGAAAAGCTGCGCAGCTTCTGCAGTAATTCCAAGTTTTGCATAGAGCTGATCTCTACTCGCCATACGAAAACCTTTTTAATGTAAAGTAACTTATTACAAGAAAAAGGCCGCCCCGATTTTGGGCGGCCTTCTTTGTTTCAACGATGTGCCGGGCTGAAGCCCGGCCTACCGATTATT
>NZ_JBXWNR010000023.1:0-49679 GCF_059610465.1 Ruegeria sp. CDSC085
TTTCATAAATCAATATTTTTTCCGCGCGTAAAATTCTTTACGCTCTCATGCGATAGGCTTCTACTTTCAAACAAAAAAGTAAGTGGGAGCATCCATAGGGGCGAGTGTGTTCTCCTGAGCTGAGCCTCCCCAACTGAACTGGTCCACCCCTATGTTTAGGAAACGGAGGACCAAGAATGGCAAACAAGCGACCGAAGCCTGAAGAGATTGTCTCGAAGTTACGGCAGGTTGAAGTTCTGATGGGTCAAGGCATGTCCCGTCTTGATGCGATCAGACAGATCGGAGTTGTTGAGCAAACCTATTACCGCTGGCGGAAGAAGTACGGTGAAATGGGTGCTGATCAATTGAAGGAACTGAAACGGCTTCAGGAAGAGAACGAGCGGCTGAGACGCGCAGTTTCAGATCTGACGCTGGACAAACTGATCCTGACGGAAGCCACAAAGGGAAACTTCTGAGCCCCGCTCGTCGTCGTGCCTGCATCGATCATGTCCGCAGCCAGCTCAAAGTATCTGAGCGACGCGCCTGCCGCGTGCTTGGACAACACCGGTCCACGCAACGGCGCGTCCCACAAGGTCGCGCAGACGAAGACCGGCTGGTGGCCGACATGATCGAGCTGACCCGTCAATATGGCCGATATGGCTATCGCAGGATCGCTGCACTGCTGAGAGAGGCTGGCTGGTCTGTCAGCGATGGGCGGATTGAACGGCTTTGGCGGCGAGAGGGGCTGAAAGTGCCAGTGAAACAACCGAAGAAAGGACTGCTCTGGCTGAACGATGGGTCGTGTGTTCGGCTGATGACTACCCATCGATGCGTGATCTGATGGCTCAGATCATCACACCGGGTGCAAGCGACGAAGAACGGCGTCAAACCGCTCGTGATATGCGCGAGATGATTTCACCGAAAAACATGGGCCGGTATCGCGATGTCATTGATTACATAGATATCCGACATTTGTTGCCTTCCGTCGAGGTTCCATGCCTCCTGTGCCATTCGACGGGAGATCGAATGCAACCTGTCGAACAGGGGCAGATATTCGCCAAAGGCCTGCCGAATGCGCGTCTCATTACATATGAAAGCAACAATCATCTGATGACCCGGAATGACCCGGAGTGGCCACGTCTTGAACGCGACGTAACTGCATTTTTGTTCGCTCACAGTTGAATTGCTCGCGTGGCTGTCAAGATTAGGAGCAGCATGGCAGCACCGAATTATCCAGCGTCAGTTTCGGGCTCACTGCCGTCCGATGTCGGTGCTGCGTGATCGAAGGTGAGGGCAGTTTGAAACCCGCCGTTGGCTTTGCGGACTATACCTCTGATACTTATCTGTGTTTGTTTGATGCGCCGACATTCGCGCTTCGGCAGCCAGCGTTCGGGCAACGCGCCGCGAAAGATGAAGGGGAGCCCATACTTCCCCGATGCTGCGTGCCGCACCAGCGGCGGCCATGCCGATCGTGCGGACTTTCGCCGCTAGCGCAAAGTCCCTGCGGGCATGGAAGCAGAAGCGGTTCAGGTGGGCGGTTTCCGGAGCTTGGCCGCGGATACGGCCTATGGCAGCTTTGTGAGTTCTCAAACTTATACTTCAGTGTTAGCATTTTCGAATGTCGGACACTTGCAAAACTACCAGACTGGAACGTCCGATCTCTGGAATCGTGAGCGCGCTTGAAAAATCGTCGACGAGGAGACCCATGATGCGCTTGGCATTCGCACTTTGCATTGCCTTTGCTGTCCCGCTGATGCCCGCCAATGCCAGGGCGCAATCGGCGAGCTTTCAGGAGCGTATAGCCGGTGCCGAGGTTCGATCTGGAGTCTTCGACCTCTACCAAAAAGACGGCGATCTGTTGCTTGCGATACCGCGCGACATGTTCGAACGCAGCCTCATCTGGTACGCCGAAGTTTCCAGATATCCCACCGACGCAGTGGCATTCGGCGGAAACGCCTTGGGGGCCCGCCTGATCCAGTTGGAACGGCGGCCCGATCGGATCATGGTGCGGTCCCTTTCAGGGACCTCGTTCGAAAAGGTTTCGGGCGATCCCTATTACACTGGCGGGCGTGACAAGCTTCGCCCTGTGAACCTCGCTGTGGAACGCGCCAACCTTGGTCCCATCATCGTCGATTTCCCGATCCTCGCGGAAAGCGACACTGGCGCCGTACTTGTGGATTTGCAGGAGGTGTTTGGGGGCGATATCGCCGGTTATTCGGTCGCCGCCCAATTGGCATCTACCGGCCTCGCTCCCGGGTCAAACGACCCCGACCGATCCTACGTTGCTGAAGCATCAGTTTATCCCGACAACCTCTTTGTCCGCTCACAACTGACCTTCGAAGCGACCGATCAGGTCGGGCTGGCACAGCCGATTTCGTTGGAAACGGCGCATTCGATTGCCGTGTTGCCAGAAACCCCGATGGAGCGTCGCCCCTATGACGACCGGGTTGGGTTTTTCTTCACCGAATATCTGGTTTTTGAAAGCGCGTTCGGCGACGTGCAATCACGCGACCGTGCCGCCCTTCGCTTCCGCCTGGAACACGCCGACCCGGATGCACCACGCCCGTCGGACCCGGTTGAACCGATCGTTTTCTATCTATCCCGTGAAATCCCTGATCGTTGGCGTCCCTACATTCGCCAGGCGGTTGAGGACTGGAAGACCGCCTTCGAGGCCGCGGGCTTTACCAATGCAATCATAGCCCGTGACGCGCCAAGCCGGGATGAAGTCCCGGGCTGGTCCCCGGAAGATGTTCGCCACAGTGTCATCCGCTGGGTTGCACAGCCGGTGCAGAACGCGATGGGGCCAAACATCCACGACCCCCGGTCCGGCGAAATTCTCTCCGCCCATATTCTGGTTTGGCCGGACGTCTTGAACCTTTTCAGCCGCTACTACTATTTGCTGATGCACCGGACCGATCCCGCCGCGGCCAAACTGCCGCTGCCGGAGGAATTGCAGGGGCGCATCCTGCGGTACGTCGTGTCACATGAGGTGGGCCATACGCTCGGGTTGCGGCACAACCACCGCGCCTCGACGGCCTGGTCGACGGCACAGCTCAGGGACCCGTTATTCACTGCGGAGAACGGCAGCACGTCCTCCATCATGGCCTATGGGCGGTTCAACTACGTGGCGGAGCCGGATGATGGCGTCACGCAACTCATTCCTATCATTGGCTCCTACGATCGGCACGCCATCCGATGGGGGTATTCCTCCGATGTCGACGCAGAGGAGCTTGATTCCATCGCGGCGGAAGCCGAGGAGCGTCCGGAACTCATTTGGGGAGCAGGCGAACGTGGCGAGGAGTATCTTGCCCAGTTCGATCACCGTGTTCAGACTGAGAACATTGGGGCAGACAGGATCTTGGCAACGCGTGCGGGGATCGCCGCGCTGCACGCGAGCCTTGCGGCGTTGCCCCTGGCAGTAGAGGACGCGCGCAATCCACAAGCCATGCTAGAGGAGACCTACGGAGACGCGCTCAATCGCTATGTCGGTATCGCTGGAAGCGTCGGCAAGCTGATCGGCGGTGTCACACAGACCTCCGGCGACGACCGACCGTTCGCCTATGTAGACCCTGAAGAGCAGAGGAGAGCCGTAGAGTTTCTTACCGGTGAAGCCATCCATGGCCTCAGTGCTTTTGCAGACCCGGACTTGCTCGGACGTTTTCGGCCCGTCGGAGGGTTGATTTCGGTCGAAAACGCAGCGGCGCAGATCATGGACGAAGTCCTGAACCGGAAGAGCGTCAGGATGGTTTACATGCAACGTCGTCTCCTGGGCGACACAGCCATGTCGCTGCAGGAATACGTCTCGCTGGTCACCGAAACACTATTGAGCGATCTGCCGTCAAAGGAACTGGTTTCGCCAGCGCAGAACGGTGCAATAATAGCCTATATCGACATCCTGACCGACCTAACCACCGAGGATGGCAATGCCGAGGATCTTGTCGCACTGGTCGATGCCGAGTACCCGTTGGAGGTTGCCATGGTCGCAGTTGGCGGACTGAAGGGAACCTCCATCGGGGAGATAGCGAGCGCGGAACTCGACCGTGTGAACGCTATGCTGGGTAAGGGTCTTTCCGAACAAGGCGAAGAGGAGCAGTAGCGGTGCTGGCTCGTCGGTCCAGCGCAAGGATTGAAGGCCAAAAAGAACCCATTCTGTTTGACGAAGTCTGATGGCGCACTAGGCTTGGGTCTAAGTTGGCTGACATGGAAATCTGAAAGGACATTTTCAATGCTAAAAACTATCGGCGCGTGCCTTACATTGATGGTTGCAGCCAATGCTGCCCAAGCCTTTGACAGGCAGATAACCAACGCCCTCAAGACCTGTCACGACTACCTGTGGCAAGTTCCCGAGTTCGCAGATCTGCCCAATGCTGCGATTTCGGTGTTCCCCGCTTCGGAAAACGGCGACACCATCGTCGTGAACTGGAATGTCAACTGGGACCAGCCGACAATTCAAGCCGCAGGTAACTGCACGGTCATTGGCGGCAATGTCGAAGGGTTCGAGGATTACACCAAGTGACATCGCAAAATAGACGAGCTCTGGCACCGGCAATCGTCATCTGTCTGAGTGTGCTAGCCGCCTGCGACGCCAGTGAAGACGAGGTGCGGACTGCCGCGACCATCGGGGCCTCGGCTGCGCTTGCAGCCGAGGTCGCTGAGGAAACCAACAAAGCGACCGATTACGATGCCATCGCACAGGAAGCTGTCTCCGATGTGGATACATCCGATTTCGATGCGCTCACGAAATAATCGCGTTGTACATGGGCCGGATGAGTTATGAAATGGTTGGTATGGACTGGGACCTTGTGCTGTCTGGCGCTTGCCGTCGTCGTTCTGGCCGTTCCACAGGTTCGGTTTCTGTTCTTCGGGCTTCCGGAGCAACGGCTGGAAGGTAGCGCAGTTTCCAAAGCCGAAACAGGATCGGCGCCTGTTGCCGAGGCGACCCGAGTTCAAGTGGAACAGGCGTTGCGAGATGCGGGCCTGAGCGAAAAGCCACTTCTGGGCGACATTTCTATCTCCGGTCATCTCGCCCGCCTCGATGACGGTGTGGTCACATCCCAGCAACTGATGGAATATGCCGAGGGGCTTAGGGCGCTCGCTCTTCGAACCGGTGATTTCGGCCGCCAGATTCCATCGACCTTCTGGGACGTGGATACCGACCAGTTGCGCGCAGATGGTTGGGATTCTTATCGCGTTGTCGACGCGCTTGCGTCAGTAGAGGGCGAACCATACCTTGAAGCGCTCGGCGGCGCCTACACCCGGTTTCACGCCTTCAAGCTGGCCGAGATGTCAGGGGGCGGCACTGATGACACGGCGCTCGACACGGCGCTTGACCTGTTCCAGGCAGCAATCAAACTGATTGAGATAGTTCCGCCGGAGCACATGCTGGAGACTTCGGAATACATTCGCGGAAGGGAGCAGGCTGCGCTCTACCTCTGGCAGCAATTGATTGTGGGGTCCTCGCGCCGCAACCCACTCACACATATCAAGCTGTTCAACCACGGATTCACCACGCGGTTCCATGTCGGAACGATCTGGCAATACGAAACCGGGATCGCACTGGACAACTCATCGATCTGGGGCGTTTCCGGCTTCGCACCCGAATTCGTTGGCCCGCCGGAGAACAACAACCAGGTCGAACATATGTCGATCAGCATGACGGTTCAGGGCATCCTGCGAGAGCCGCTTCTGGTCCTTGAGGCCTTCGAGGAGTTCGAGACCCTTTCCGGATCGGCCACCGCAGCCGAGGCAGCTGCCGACGACGCGTTGAATGCTGCGATCCAGCAGGAGTTCATTCCCGGTTTCGAGGACGATCTTCCGTCGGCAGTTGCTGCGCTGCGTGAGCAACTGCATGAGCGCTAATTGATTCAATCGCCAGTAATAACTGCAGCTCGCAAAAAACGGTTTATGAAACCCACCTGTGACCAGCACATTTTGCCGAACAAGGTGCCCTTAGCGGTCGTCCGCTTTGAGTTTTGACTAACGGCCGCACTGCGTCGTTCGCTACACGCGGAGTTATGTTGCACTTGCGTAGCCGTCACAATGCGAGAAGGCCGGCAAAGCTCAGTGGTTCTGTTGCAAAGTTTTGAGCCCGCCGAGCAGTTTCAGCAATTGCTCGGGAGTCAGGCTGCGAGCTCAGCGAACTGCTGAAATGGGCAGAGTCCGGGTGTGAATTGCCCCTTGCGGATCATGTGCGAAACCTCGATGCCTGCTAGCGTCGCCGATGCTGAAGCAAAGGCCTTGAACCCCAGCATCGGTCGCGTGCGCCTCTTGATGAAACGGTGGTCCTGTTCAACGACATTGTTCAAGTATTTCCGCCTCACCATCTCGATTGGAATCGGACAACCAAAGCCTTTGAGCATCTTGTTGATCGCCTTTACGCCAGCAGTATTGGCGCCACTTTTGTCGATGACGATCTTTCTGGGAAGGCCGTTGACCTCTAGCATCCTGGCGAAGAACTTTGTCGCAGCAGGTTTGTTTCGGCGTGGGGAAAGCATGAAATCAAGCGTTTTGCCGTATTTGTCGACCGCTCGATAGAGATAAACCCACGAACCTTTCACCTTGATATAAGTTTCATCCATTCGCCAGGACCGGTCACACAATCCCTTCCGTCTGCGAGCTGCATCGGCAATGGCACCGGAGTATCGTGTCACCCAACGGTTCAGCGTGGTGTGGTCAACCGAAACGCCACGCTCGGCCATGATTTCTTCCAGATCACGGTACGAGACGCCGTATCGAACGTAGAAGAACACCGCAAAGAGGATAACATCCTTCGGATATTGTGCGCCTTTGAAGAAGATCATGAGCTGGCTTTCAACTGGTGAATACGGTTGGCCAGCCACCGCCTAACCTGCCCAGCTCCAATGGTCAAAAGTTTGCAACAGAACCTCGTAATGTCTTGATGCGGGTAGAGGAAAATGCAGGCGAGAAGTTTGCGAAGCTCGGACAAGACGGTTGGGAAATGGTCGGCGTCGTGCCTGCCGAGTTTGGCATCGTGTGCTTTTTCAAGCGTGAGCTGACGGATGGCTGAGTTTCAGGATCTCCCAATAGGCAAGAAGGTAGCGATAGCGGGCACAATGGGCTTTATCGCTACTTCGGCCTGTGCGGTGTTGGTAGTCGGTCTGGTTATCGAATACCTCAACACGAAAGGCTTCCGGGGGCTGGACATCTGGGCGATCCCGGAAAAGTTCATGGCACGGCCTGCAGAAGAACAACAGGTCATCGGGCTTGTGGCTGTTGTGGCGGTCTGCGTTCTGACATTTGCGTTTGTGGCCGCCGCTCTGCGCGGCCCGTCGACCAAATACGGGGATGCGGTTTTTGCGAAAGCGCCTCAGCTCGTCACAGAAGGATACGCGGCACCTCTGAAACTGAAATCTAAGCTGGACAGTGAAATCGTCTTTGCCAAGTTCGGGCCACCAAAAGAGAAAAACGCGATTTTCTATAAGCCCGGTCCAGGCGTACAGAAACCACATGCGATGTTCATTGCTCCGTCTGGCTCGGGTAAAACAAGCGGCTTTGTGATCCCCAACATTCTGCGTTTCAACGGCTCCTGCGTTGTCCTGGACATCAAGGGTGAGATATTCCAAGCGACCGGCGCACGGCGGGCGACAATGGGCGATGAGGTCTTTGTGTTCGACCCTGAGAATCCGGAGAAAAGCCACAGCTATAACCCTCTGCGGCGCGCAGCTCGCGCAGACAATCTGGACCGTCGTTGGGAAGAAGTGATTCAGGTCGCAACTCAGATGTTCGACACGCTCAGCTCGTCCGCTCAGGGCTTTTTGGGCGGCGTCGAAGGCATGTTCTGCGCAATGGCGATGTTGGCGATCAAGCGGAACCGTCCGTACATTTCCGAGATCCTGCGCCTGGTCAAAACGACCAAGCAAAAGGATTATGAAAAGATGGCCGAAGAAGTAGGCTATGCCCGGGCAGCAGATGAGTTCCTGAATCTTGCTGCCGAAGAATCCAAAATCCTCCGGTCAACGATTTCGGTTATGCTGAACTCCGGCCTTCAGCTCTGGCGCAACCCGTCTGTGGCAAGAGCTACACAGGGCAATGACATCAACTACGAGGATCTGCGTCGGCGCCCCACCTCGATCTATTTTTCTGTACCGGGGAAGAAGGTCAAAGAGTTCCGGACACTCATTCGTCTGTTTTTCCTCGATCTGGTGAACACCATCGAAACCGTTGAGCCGGGCGACGATGAACCGTTCAAGGTTTTGATCCTGCTCGATGAGTTCCAACGCCTCGGCCATCTGGAGCGTGTGGTCGAAGCCTATGACACCATGCGATCGTTCGGCGGCAGGCTCGTGGTGATTTCTCAAACGCTGTCACGCCTGCAGGACATCTATGGGCATGAAGGTGTACGGGCGATGCTGGCAAACGCTGGAACCCAGATGTTTGCCGCCTCAGAGGACTCTGAGGTGCGTGAACATGTGTCCAGGTCCATCGGGGACAAAACGGTCATGAGCAAATCAAAGTCACGGGCGCTGGGTAAAATGGAAATGGGCAGCATATCAGAGCGTGAAGAAGGCATTCGGCTGCTCCGGCCAGAACACGTTGGCCGATTGCCGGAAAACGAGGTTGTGCTGATCCGCGAAGGCAAGATGCCCGTGATTGCAAACAAGATTCGATATTTCGAAGATCCTTATTTCATGCAGTTCTTGGGTGGCAAAACTCCGAAGATCAAAGGCACACACCTCGATCTGGCCGTAGAGCAAGCCAGGGACACGGCAAAGGCGCTGGCTGATGCGAAACCGGCCCCTGCCCCGGTGAAAGAGGTTTCGGAAAAAGATCAGGAACTTCAGGCGGCATTTGATGCGCAGCGCACGGTAGCCAAAAGAAAGAGCAGGTCAGCCAAACAATTGGCGGTGGAGAAGTTGGCGGCGCAACCGTCGCGCCCAGTCGCAAACGCGCAGCACTCCAGTTGAAGGCGTAGATGCCAATCATCGAGCACGAGCTGCAACCATGCTTCGATAGTGAAGTATATTATTTTTGACACTGTGTATAATATTTCATACAAAGCGTAAACAATAATCGACTCACCAGAAGTGTCCTGTCCAAAAGGGATTTCAGAAATGACCTACCAAGATCGCAATACCGTCGTCTCGATCTTCGTGAACCTCGCCGTTAGTGCATTTGTTGTTTCACGGCTTCTGGATATGAATGCCTCTGGATCGTTTGATGGCCCAGACGCTGTGAACAACTGGGCCCGCATGGTGATCTGGCTGATCCCCCTGGGCGTCGTTGCCACCATCATCGGCACCATACTGTTCAACATTGGATTTGCGATTGTTACACACGAACCCAAACCCAGCTTCGTCGTTGATGAACGTGATAAGATGTTCGAGCGCCGTGGCAGCTACGCCACCATTATCTTCGCGGGTGCGGGTTTTGTCTCAGCCGTCGTCGCGATGGCTCTCAACGCATCAGCGCTCACCGGCTTCAACATCATCTATTTCGGAATGGCTTTCGGATCCCTGTCAGCAGATATTGTCAAATTTGCTAGCTATCGGCGGGGGTATTGATCCATGGGCAAGCTCAGGATCACCAACAACATTAGACGTCTACGCTTTGACGCTGATGAAATGACGCAAAAGGAACTCGCCGAAAAGGTTGGAGTCACCCGACAAACCATCGTTGCCATTGAAAACGCCAAATATTCACCAACGCTCGAACTGGCCATCTTGATTTCTCGTGTATTCGACAAGCCCCTCGAAAAAGTCTTCGACATCCAAGACGCCAGCTAAATCATCGCGTCTGCTGCACCCTACCAAAGGATTAGATATGTTCATCAAACCCACCCGGTTCTGGAATCTGATGGCGAGATCCTATGCCCGCCGTCCGGTCCAAAACCAAGCCGCGTATGAATACAAACTGGACATCACTGCAAGACACCTGTCCCCCCAAGATCGTGTCCTGGAATTTGGTTGTGGCACAGGTACGACGGCGCTCATTCACGCCCCAAAAGTCGCCCATATCGACGCCATCGACTATTCATCCGAAATGAT
Organism: Ruegeria sp. CDSC085; assembly: GCF_059610465.1. Lineage (NCBI taxonomy): Bacteria > Pseudomonadati > Pseudomonadota > Alphaproteobacteria > Rhodobacterales > Roseobacteraceae > Ruegeria > Ruegeria sp. CDSC085. The sequence goes on from NZ_JBXWNR010000023.1 coordinate 9,984, forward strand.
CTCAATCGCCCGGGAAAAAGCCGACGCGCAGGGCAGCAAGAACATCAACTTTGAAGTCAGCGCGTTCGAGTGCTGGCCTATTCCGGCGAAGGGTCAACATTATGATGCCGTACTGGCTATGTCGATCCTGCACTTGGTACTGGATCTTGACGCGACACTGGATCGTGTTCGCAGTTCCTTGAAGGAAGGTGGCCTGTTCTTCAGCTCGGCAGTCTGCCTGGAAGGTCTCGAGAAGTTCGTCATACCAGCTCTCGGGACCATCGGCCTATTGCCCAAGATCCGCGTCCTGACGCAAGAAATCCTTGTAGAGCGTATGCAAGCTCATGGGTTCGAAATTGAACAAAAGTGGCGCCCCGAAACGGGTTCGACTGCTTTCATCATCGCAAGGAACAGCGGTTGCTCGTTCGACTTCTGACAACACTGACCCAGCCGTTCATGCTCGCCGCCGAGAACTGCTGGAGAGAGCCCAGAGCAACTGATGCTGCACCAGGCACGAAGGACAGCATTGTGCAGAAAGCGGGCCTTGCAGAGCCGATAACTGGAGCCAGCTAAGGCTGTTCAATCGCTGACTTAGTAAACCCCAGATCAGTCGGTGGGCAAAATCAAAGAACGTCCAGAAGCTTCGTATACTCGATCCTCAGCACAAAGGCTGACAGTGTCCCTGTTATCGTCGCCGGTATACCCTGCTTCCAAGTATCGAACACTAGATGGCAGAATATCGCTCCAACAGATGTGCAGAGCAACGCAACTGCTCCTAACGGCCCGATCCACGACGATTGAAACCAGATGGCAATTGCCCCGAAAAGTTCCCCGCATCCGACGAGGAACATGATCTGCCTGTTGAGGCCGTAGCTTTCGAACATGCCCAACTGGATCTCAAAGACCTTCTTTTGCCACCCAAAAATCTTGATGGATGAAGCAAAGAGAAAAAATGCAGATAGAAGACCGATGACGATGTTCAGGAGCACTGCTAATCCTTCCGGTTTGATTTCTTGTAGGCTGCTGGAGATAGGCCCGTCCATTTACGGAAAGCTCTGGAGAAAGCTGTTGGGTCGGCATAGCCGAGCCTTTGCGCTGTCTCACCAACGGATTTATTGTCATTTGCCAGCAGGCGTTCGGCTTCTTCCTGCTTGATGCGCGCGATCACTTGGGACGCCGTTTGACCGTAAGGTTCCAGCCGGTTGTTCAGTGTTTCCTGATGAAAGCCGCAAAGGTCCGCAAGCTTTTCTACACCAAATCCTGAATCGGCAAGATGGACCCTGATCAGGCCTTCCAGTCCCGCAAGGAAATCCTGCGGGGCGGCCAGATCCTCATCCATAACCCTGTAGTCTGGGGGGTTTTCCAGTGCCTCTGGTCGTAATCTGTAACTTAACCAGTTGGAGGGAAACCTGATCGAAAAACCTTGAGGATTGCACTTGATTGCCCGAACGCCGTGAAACTGACCGGGCAGCGCATCCGGGTCACTGACGCGAAGAATGACCTGGTTGGGATCCCACCTGAAATCCAGGGCACGGTGCAACAGGGATATCCATATGCTCGTCAGAAACGCATCGATTTGGCTTGGAGAAACCGAAATCTGGAAGTTCCTTTTGGCACTGAAATACGCGTGCTCTCCTTCGACAAAGAGGGATTGCGTAACGGCATTGGATTCCTTGGAAACCGCTTGTGTGAATCTGGTAAAAAAGTCTCCCAATGTTAGGGCTTCTGCCAGCATATCGCCGAGCGGGAGAAATTTGACAAGGTCAACGGATTGCCCGACCCGTGCGCAAAAATCCGGTGAAGTGGCTTCTGCCACGGCCTGATAGATCTGGTAGACGGTATCGTGGCGCAGGAAATTCTTCGGGTCCATTACCTGCGCTTCGTTCAACCCCAGAGGATCAAGAACAAACGCGGGTTCGACCCCCACGCTGCGAAGCGCTGCGACAACCGGACCCGCAACTGAAGCCCTGACGAGAGGCAGCGACTGATCCGTGTTATTACCAAGTCTTCTTGTCATCTCTTCTCCAGAAATTCGCAATATTCCCGAGTGCAGGAAATTCCCACAATAAAATTATGAAATCTTGCAGCTTCCCAAAACTATTTTTCTCGAACCGGTAATCTGTCAGGCATTAAGTTATTCGAATTCTATAATGACTCCTAATTGCGCCTTTTGCGATTCTTGAAGATAGGAGCCCTAATGAACGGATGCCTGATGCGCATACTTGTGCCCGCAGTACTGGCTGCGAGCCATCTGTTTCCAACTCATGCCGCTTCACAGGAAGAAAGTTTCCCGATCCTTTTCACAAATGTTCATGTCTTTGACGGGGTGAACGAGGCGCGGATCGAGAACGCAAATGTTCTGGTCGTTGATAACCTGATCGCCGAGGTCTCGACTAAGCCGCTTGCCGTCGCCAATGCGCAAATCATCGACGGCGGTGCGCGCACGCTGATGCCCGGACTGATCGATGGCCACAACCATATCATGATGCCAGCGGCCCCCAATCAGGCGGTGAACGGCTGGCACTGGGGATATCTCAGTGCTGTCGTGGGCCGCGAGGCGGAGAAAATGCTCCTGCGCGGTTTCACCACGCTGCGAGATACAGGGGGCCCAGCCTACGGCATCGCCAGAGCAATTGACGAGGGTATTCTGCCGGGTCCGCGGGTCTATCCCAGCGGTCACTTCATCAGTCAGACTTCCGGCCACACGGATTTCCGCTCGTTCAACGAAAGCCATACGCGTGACAGAAGCAGCCGCAATGCCTTTGAAAGTGAGTTTGGTTTCATGGCAGACGGCCGGAGCGAAGTTCTCGCATACACCCGAGAAACGTTGCGCCGGGGGGCGACGCAGATCAAGATCAGCGTAGGTGGCGGGGTCGCCTCCGCCTTTGATCCTCTGGACACGGCGCAATTCACCTTCGATGAAATCAGAGCCGCCGTCGATGCGGCCGAGGACTGGAACACCTACGTCTTGGCGCACGCCTATACGGACCGCTCCGTTCTGCGCGCTGTGGAGGCCGGCGTTCGCAGTATCGACCATGGGACGTTGATCTCGGAACTGGACACCATGATCGCGATGCGGGACGCGGGTGTGATCTACAACCCTCAGGCCGTGGCCTTTACGCCAACTCCCGAGAGCGTGGCGTCGCTCCCGCCCGAAACCGTTGAAAAATCACGCCCGGTCGTCGAAGGGCTCGACAGGTCAATGCGTCTGGCAAAAGAAAGCGGCGTGACGATCACCTTCGGAACGGACGTCTTCGGCTCGCCCGAAGCGTTGGCCCGGCAGAACGAAGAATTTGAACTCAGAAAGCAATGGTTCACGTCGCATGAGATCCTGGTCCAGGCCACGTCAAACACCGCGAAACTGGTGGCAATGTCAGGTCCTCGAAATCCTTACACGGACGGACCGCTGGGCGTGATCGAAGCCGGTGCTTATGCAGACTTACTTCTGGTTGAAGGCAATCCGGTGGAAGATGCCGGACTACTGGTCGACTACACAAATAACATCGATCTGATCATGAAGGATGGCGTGATCTACAAGAACACACTCGACTGAGTGTCGCGTGGGGTGAACTTACCTCGGCACCCCGCGCACAAACTAATTTGTCTAAGGGAGAGAGGAACATGAATGCATCAAAACGGTTATTGGCGGCCGCAAGTGTGGTTGCCTTCTCGGCGTCCGCGTCATTTGCGCAGGATGGACCTGTTCAAACCCTGTTCACCAACGTGCATGTCTTTGACGGAATAAATGAGGCCCGAATAGAAAACGCCAATGTTCTGGTTGTCGATAACCTGATCGCAAAAGTCTCACCCGAACCTCTTTCGGTTGCAAGTGCCGAGGTCATCGACGGTGGGGGTCGCACCCTAATGCCGGGTTTGATTGATGCGCATGTGCACATGGCGATCACGGAGCCGGTTGCGGACCTCAGGGACAATTTTGATTGGATGTACTGGGGCGCCGTTTCCACGATCGAGGCGGAAAAGATGCTGTTGCGCGGCTTCACGTCCGTGCGCGATGCGGGTGGACCGGCGATTGGGCTTCAGAAAGCCATCGACCGGGGCAAGGCTGTCGGCCCGCGAATCTATCCGTCCGGCCCTGTGATCTCTCAAACCTCCGGGCATGGCGAGCATCGGCACTACACGGAACCGCACCCAAACTTCGAAGGTGCCTCGCCCTCATTCTTCAACCAGCACGTAGAGTTTCTTGCTGACGGTGTTCCAGAAGTTCTGCGGGCGACGCGGGAAGCGCTGCGTCTGGGCGCATCGCAAATCAAGATCATGGCCGGCGGAGGTGTGTCTTCCAGCGTAGACCCATTGCACACGGTTCAATTCTTACCGGAAGAACTGGAAGCTGCAGTCAAGGCTGCGGCAGATTGGGATACTTACGTTCTTGTGCACGTCTACAATGACGAGGGCATTCTGCGGTCCATCGAGGCAGGTGTGCAGAGCATCGATCATGCACAATTGATGACCGAGGTGTCGGCGCAGGCGATCAAGGACGCGGATGTTTGGGTTGTGCCATTCTTCTCGCTGCTGGGGCTGGATGCCGAAACAGTCACCAAAGCGCTTGGTCCGTTGGCTGCGCCCAAGTTCCTCGAGGTTCAGGGCGGGGCGAGAAACCAGATGCGGTTGCTGAAAGAATTCGGGATCGAAAAAGTCGCCTTTTCAACCGACATTATTGGGGATCCTGTCGCTCTCACAAAACAGAACGATGAGTTCAAGTACCGTCTCGAACAATGGTCGTCCTACGAAGTTCTTATGCAAGCAACGTCTAAAGCCGGTGAGTTGTTGGCCCTGTCAGGCAAACTCAACCCCTATCCCGAAGGCCAGCTCGGTGTGATTGCAGAAGGTGCGTATGCCGACATTCTACTGGTCGATGGCAACCCGGTCGAAGACGCGATGATCATGACCGACTACGAGAACAACTTCGATCTGATCATGAAAGACGGCGTGATCTACAAGAACACGCTGGAATGACTCTTGGACCGGCGGAGGTGCCTCCCTTTGTCGGCTGTTGAACGAAAAGGATGAGCCTATGAAACGACTTCTATTGTCCGCATTTGCAAGTGCGCTGGTAGTCGCGACCGCCGTGAGCGCCGAAGAAACTCGCAGCCGATACTATCTGGGGATCGGAGAGCCGTCTCCCGAAGCTTGGCAGATCATGATCGAAAACCCCACCGACCGGGGCGAGGGCATGGGGGCCGCGCTCGAGGCAATGGGCGGTGAGATGATCAGCTATTTCTGGGGCATGGCCGACGGCCGGAACTACGTCACCGTGCGGGTGCCGGACGATCCTAGTATGGTGCAGGCAATGTACGCGGCCCGCCTCAGCCAGGGCGTTCTGAAGAACTACACCTTCATTGAATTGATGACGAGCGCCGACATGGTTGAGGCGCTGAAACGGGTGCCGGAGTTTACGACACCGGCGGAGTAATGTTGGCCTCTGATCATGAAAGACGGCGTGATCGATAGGAACAAACTCGATTGAGTGTCGTGCGGCGGGAATACACCTCGCCACAAGGTAAGTCTTTAGAAAATCGAAACAATCGAAACTGGGAGAACTTCACCATGCAAAACAGACGCGCATTTTTGAAAACTGCTGGCGCAGCAGCTGCCCTGTCAGCTACCTGCGGAAAAATGACATGGGCCAGTGAATTTAGTCCAGTTTGGGAGTCCAGTGACAAGGCAGCCCAATTCCTAAGGGACATTGTTGCCATCGACTCGCTGAACGCGAACTTTGAGCAAACCGCCACACGCCCAGAAATGTGGGACGAATATTACACCAGAGCACTCGACGCAGGCATAACGGCAACGGGTGTTACGACCGCGCAAGGCATCAACGACTTTGACACTTTTGCGCGTGAAACAAGCTACAATCTACGCAAAATCGCTGCGGATGATCGATTCATGGTAGTGCGTACAGCAGGCGACATCCAGCGAGCCCAGGACGCGGGAAAGTATGGCTTTTTCTGGAACTCGCAGTCAGCGGAAATTCTTAACAATCAGCCGGACATCTACATGCCCGTGGCAAAGTCGATGGGACTTGGCACAATGGGCTTGGCCTACAACGAGCGTCAGCGTGCGGGTGATGGGAATTTTGTCCTGAACCCAGGGCCAATCTCGGCCTATGGCAAGACAGTCGTCGACGCGATGCAAAGGCATGGAGTGCTCGTCGACACGTCACATGCCAGCGAACCCACCGCACTTAGTACCATCGAATATGCAAAACAAATGCGTCCCGACTTACCTGTAATCGAAACGCACTCTTCCGTGCACGCTCTCTACTCTGGCTATCCTGAGGGAGAAATCCGCCTGCGGACAAGTTCCGATGAGCGGATTCAAGCGGTTGCAGATACCGGAGGTGTGGTTAGCCTTTGTATGTTGCCTTTCATAATGATCAGCCCACAGACAGAGCTCACTCGTCCTCAGGACGTTGTCGACCGAATTGACTACATGCGGGATTTGACAAGCATCGACAACGTTGGACTCAGCTCCGACGACGGTTTTGACTGGTCTAAGATTTATGAGTTTGGGAAGTCAAATCCAGAACAATTCGACGACGGCGGACTCAGTGCAGCGGTAAACAAATTGGCCACAACTGGCATCGGGGAAGCCGCGAAAATCTATGCGGCCATTATCGATGAAATGTGGTTGCGCGGGTACTCTGACGAGGACGTCAAGAAAGTGATGGGAGGCAACTTCACGCGCATCTTCGAGCAGGTTTGGGGGTAGTCGATAAGAAAAGCGAGACATGACTTCCCATCGCTTGATAAGGTGGTCGGGTTATTGCTCACCCGACTAGCCCTTGCGTTTTTGCTTGTGCTCTTTGCGCAGTCCGCTCTCGCACATAAGTTCGAGTTGGGCGATGCACGGTTGTCCATTGAAGGCGAAAGCTATCAGATTGCCGTAAGCGCCGACTTGATCGAGGCTTTCGAGCGGCACTTAGGCTTGAACGGATCCGACCGATTTCTTGTTGAGCAGGTGCGCGGGCTGGATCTCGGCACAATCGAAACCACGCTGTCAGAAATACGTGCAGAAGTCTCCGAAGAGACGCTCATATGGTTCGACGGCAATACGGCCGAATTGCGGGCATTGTCCTTTCCATCTCCGCGCGATATCCGTGCTGTTCTCGACAGACCACCGGACAGCACTGAATACCGCTTGGTTTTCGTCGGTTATGGTGACGCTCCGCAAGGTGCCAGCGCAGTAAGTATCAAAATGTCGCCTTTACTTGGGGATATGCGGCTTGAAGTGTCGGTCCCAAGTGTCACGCTGCTGCAGGCTGGACGAACCAGCCAGACACTGAACCTTATTGGGTCCCAAGAAACAACACTGAGCTCAGCAGTGGCCGACTTCTTGTATTTCACATGGCAGGGGATCATTCACATCGTCCCTTACGGGCTGGATCACATCTTGTTCGTACTCTGCCTGTTCCTATTTGCGCAAACGGTCCGCGACCTGATCTGGCAGGTCACGGCTTTTACCGTCGCGCACTCGGTGACACTGACCCTCGGCTGGCTAGGCTTCGTTGATTTGCCAACAGGGTTCTTTGAACCTTTAATTGCCTTGTCCATTGTATATGCCGCTGTTGAAAACATATTGCGCAACAAACCAGGCGGTGCCCGCTTCACTCTAATTTTCTTCTTTGGTTTGCTCCATGGGTTCGGTTTTGCGTCAGTTCTAGAGGAGATTAGCCCATCAGGCGGCCATTGGTTGACCCGGCTAATTGGATTCAATGTAGGCGTTGAGATTGGCCAGTTGGTTGTCATAGCGGCGGCCTTTCTGGCTGTTGGACTTTGGCGCAAGGAACCGTGGTACAGATCGCTCATCGTGGTACCCGTGAGTTTTGTCATCGCTTTGGTGGGCGCCTTCTGGACTGTCGAGCGGGCTCTTGCAGCGTTGACATAATACGTGAGCATCAAGTCTATGGTTTTTGATTGTCCGCTATTTGTCAGAAGCCGTCTCCGAGCCAATGCGAACCAAAGGCTGCATTGTCCGCGTCTGTTGAGTTCCGACATGGTGCAGCGAAGGTTGATGTTTCCCGAACCAGCCTTTCGTGCCAATCACGGCGAAGGTGTCAGGAAGCCCACTTTGATCGATGCTGCGCGGTGCCCCAATGACGGCGACGCGCAAAACCAGACTTTGCAAATTTACGAGAACGGCTCAAAAGAAATTGCCTTTCACCAAACGGCGAACATTCTGGGGTGTCGTCAGGCAAACTAACCGTTCGCAGTATTCCAACAGAATCTCTGTGCGGAACCCGGAATTGCGTTAAAGTTGCGTAAACAACGTTGGTTCCTCACTTTGAGACGAAATCATCCAAAGCAATATTGAAAGAAAATAGAATGAAACGCCTGTTTCCATCTCTGCCGGAGAACGCGACACTTGGAAGTGTCTATCAAGCCTTTCCAGACAAACTTTCTCCGCTTTGTGCGTACGAAAGTCTTGTGATGAGGGGCGAGAGCGACCTCTCGGTTGCCGAACGTGAATTAATTGCAGCCTATGTCTCGGGTTTGAATGCTTGTGCGTATTGCCATGGAGCACACATCGTTTTCGCCAAAGCCTACGGAATTGAGGTCGAGACAATCGAGGCACTGATGGAAGATCGCGATACGGCACCCGTCGAGGATCATCTCAAACCGTTACTGGCATACATTGAAAAGCTTACTGTCTCGCCATCACGAATGACGGAAGCCGACGCAAATGCGGTCTACGCGGCAGGCTGGTCGGAGAGTGCGTTGTTCGATGCTATACAGGTCTGTGGTGTCTTTAGTCTCGTGAACCGCTTCATAGAAGGAACAGGTGTCCAAAGTCCTGGCAACGATCCAAGGCAAGCGGATGAGGCCACATTAATCCGATACCGCAGTGACACCTTCTACACCGATTTTGGACGGGAGAATGGCCTCGACATTCCTTGAATTGATGTTGTTTTAACTTTCGAACAGTGACGAAAAACTGGTCCAACAAGAAGTCAGAAGCGTCCTTCGCTCTCGGGGTTGTCCCATTCGTTGGATCAAGTCGGCGCCGTTAGTTATATTGGTGGATCTATGTTCAAGCCTCGATGATCCGTCCGGCTTTTCGTAGATAACCCATTTTCTGATAAGGTTTGGAGACTTGTGGGCTTTGTAAGGGGGGAGAGTTGCTTAAGTTTGACGCTGAGACAACGAGATTACTTGAAATTGCCTATCAGGGAGCTGAGTTGACACGGCGAAGACAGGCTTCATTTGATGCGCTGTGCCCTGCTCCCGGTGAAACTATTTTGGACATTGGTTGTGGCAACGGTCTGTTAACGGCAGAGTTGGCTCGCGCAGTTGGCTCGGATGGTTATGTCATCGGGATCGACCCAAGCGAGGACATGACAGCAGCCGCAAAAGAACGATGCAGCGACTACGCAAACGTGGAGTTTCGTGCAGGTTCCGCAAATCACTTGCCCATTGAGGATGAACGTGCTGACAAGGCCGTCTCGGTACAGGTCTTTGAGTACATCGAAGACGTAGACGGTGCATTGGCTGACACGCTGCGGTGCGTCAAACCCGGTGGGCGCCTTGTCATCAGCGATCTACACTTTGGCAGCTTGATTTGGTTCAGCGACGAGCCCGACAGAATGCAAAAGATGCTGACATCCTGGAACCTGCACTTTGTGAGTGGTTCCGTCCCGGAAAGACTGCCCGCACTGATAAAGGCTCGTGGTGACCGCGTGGAAGATGTCTTGTCGTTCACAATGACAGATCACCAGTTAAAGCCTGATGGTCTCGCAATCATGATGATGCACCTCATGAAGCAATACGCTGTTGCAAATGGCCATGTTGATCCCGCTGTTGCGCAATCGTGGTTTGACGAGCAGCTCAGCCTTGCAAAAGTTGGACGCTTCTTTTTTTCGATGACCCAATTTATCGTCATGGCGCGTAAAAGGGATTGATAGACCGAAATGACTTGGCCTCGGTTCCTCCGCGGGCTCGCTGAAAGGCACGGTTCAAGAGCCCCCCTCAGGTATCGTTGTCGTCGTGATTGGTGCTGCAATCTTTTGTCCGAACTTAATTGTCGCCGTTGAAGCCCCAATGAAGGGCCAGACGTGCAGCCATTGATCAGGCGTTCGAACGACCGCAGCGAAAGACGTAATGCACAGAAGGTCTCGTGTTGGTGCTAACTCTATGGCTACAACACAGGTACGTGGCTGTCACTTCCAGCTTGCAGCTGCCTTTGGTGTGATCCAATCGCCATACCCGGCCGATTGTCACCAAATGTCGTCAGAACCTTCCCGGATACAGATTCATCATGTTCTGCACGTCCAGTTCACTCAAAAATGCGTCCGGATTACTCCAGATCACGTCGTTAATATAGTCGCGTTCTGAGTGAAGATCGTCGGCTGTAGGCCGTGATTCCCGGTTTTCGGGGAGGCCTCTCTTGGTCCAACCAAACAGTCCACCAAATACGGTCCAGATGCTGGGTGACATTGTATGGGAAGCCATCTCGTGGTCCTTTCCGACTTACTTGCGCTGTCGCAACAAGAGTAACTGTTCACCCGGTTTTCTGGTATCCAGCACAAAATTGTGCTGTTCTAAAAAAATGAAGAACGGGTTCCGAAACTGGTCGGATATTCGCGTGTTCCTCTCTGTTTTCAGAGAAGGATCGACGCTTGCGGCCTCCAAAAAGCTACAGGTCTCCCAACCAACGGTTGCCCGGCGCATTGATGTTCTCGAAAAAGAAACGGGGTTGACGCTGTTTGAGCGCGGTACGCACGGGTTCAAGCCGACGCGAGAAGCGCTGCGCCTTGTTCCCCTCGCCGAAGCAATTGAGGCTTCAGTCCTCGAATTTACCGACTGCGCGAAAGAATTGACGTCGACACAACCCATCCGTATCACCGCTTATTCGGCAAACTTCTCAGCACGCATGATCGAAATCGTAAACGCGTTTTCCGCCGACAATCAGGATGTCGCATTCGAGTTTTTGTCCAGCGTTCGGGCGCTGGACCTGATGGCCGGGGAGGCAGACATAGCGTTGCGCCTTGCGAGAACCGATCCTGATCCTGACCTGATCTGCCGGAAGATTAGCACGGCACGCTGGTCTTTGTTCGGCAGCAAAAACTACGCGGACAAATTTGGCCTGCCGGGGTCAACAAATGATCTGGCCGGGCATCAGTTTGTTACCTTTCAGCGGGACGATGTACCGAATGTTTTCCACGAATGGTTGACCAATCACGTGGCACCGGAACAGATCGTCATGTCTTTCACTGAACTGGAGCTAATGCATGCGGCGATCAGATCAGGGCAAGGTCTTGGGATCAGTAATGTCAAGCTGGTTGAAGCAGACATGTCTTTTCTCCGATGCTTCGACGAAATCCCCGAACTTGCGGTGCCGCACCTAATGCTCATTTCGCCGGAAGCCTATCGTCGGCCAGAGGTTAGAGGCTTCGTTAAGTTCTTCGCACCTCGATACGCTGCAATCTACAAGTAGTGATCGAGTAAAAAAGAACTGATGCTATACTTTGTGAAACGCGGACAAGCTCTTTTGCATTTAAACGAGTTCAGCGGACAAAGAGAGCGCCGGTTTAAACCATTCCTCTCCGCACAGGGGTTTCAGGACGTTTCAATCGGAAGGCTTTGATCGGCGCTCCACTCAGCCCAGGAACCATCATAGAGGCGCGACTTGTCGAACCCCATGTGGCGAAGCGCAAGGAGACCGCAAGAGGCGGCAATACCGCGACCGCAATAGGCGATGACCTCATCGTCAATTTGAATTCCCTTGTCCTGATAGTGCTTGAGGAGCTTGGAATGATCCGCCAACTTAAATGAACCACGTTCCTTTAGTTTCGCAGCCCGTTCGGCAATGGGTGTGTGTGCCAAATCCGGATCGATGTTCGATATCGCCGGTATGTTGACGGCACTGGGGATATGTCCCGAGCGACCTCCCCATGTGTGAAGGCCGTCGCCTCGGAAGAGGTCGTTTGGCAGAAAGTCCACAATTCTGACTCCGGGCTTACCTATCGCGTGCAGAACATCAGCTTTGTGGGCAATCCAATTGCTCTGCACCTTGGGAGCGAAGTCGCCAGGCTCAACGGATGGATCGCCAGTTTCAGTGGGTCGACCTTCGAGTTTCCATTGCTGCAAGCCGCCGTCCAAGACCTGCACGTTTTTATGGCCATAGTGCGAAAGTGCCCACCAAAGACGCGCTGAAGCCAACGGAAGCCCGGAATCATCGTAGACCAAGACATGACTGTCGTTGGAAACACCCAACTCGCGCATATTTTTCCCAAAATCCTCTGGCCCGAGCATCATATCGGGAACGTTCTGATTGCTGTCTGCAAGCTCTGTCGACATGCCAACATACACGGCGCCGGGAATGTGCTCGGCTTGGAACTCGCTCCTATCGTCATAGGCCAAGCCCTTGCCGTTTTCCTCCCTAAACTTCCAGCGAACATCAATGATGCGTAGTTTCGGGTCAGTCAGGTTATCTGCCAACCAAGCCGTATCAATAAGCGGGCGAGTTTGGGTTGTCATACCTACGTTCTCCTCTAACCGGACGCGGGTCGGGCCGTATGGAATAATCCCCAAAATTGCTTTCGGAGTCCAATTTTAGGAAATCGGGATTTGATGAAGCAACTATGGTTTGAACCGCATTTCGCTGATTTCATGAGACTTCTGAAAGAAACGGATGCTGAAATCATGGTGCCTCGTAACGTCGATTTCCTTTGACTCGTTTATGGCTAGGCATGCTCATATAGCTCGCTGACGGACAGGTTTGGTACAGATAGTGGAAGGTTTGGATGCTTGAAGATCGATACGGAAGCCCGCTAACGACCACATCACAAGCTGCGCGAGACGCCTACGTTGAAGGCATCGACCGTTTTCTAGGCGCTTTTGATGATGTTGAAGACGCTTACCGTTCTGCAATGCGGGCAGATGATAGTTTTGCTATGCCTCATGTTGGGCTTGCACGCTACCTTGTTACTGTCGGGCGTGGACAAGATGCAAAGCGTGAAATAGCCGTCGCAAAGGAACTTTCGCATGGCGTCAGCCCGCGCGAAGCCGCCCAGATCGACATTATCAGCGATCTCATTGAGGGGCGCGCACCGCAGGCCTACAGGCGCATCCGAGATCACGTCGCAGACCATCCACGAGATATTTTGCTGGCACAGACATGTACCAGCGTATTTGGCTTAATAGGGTTTTCAGGTCAGGCTGGACGCGAGGCGGAGCAGCTTGCGTACACAACCATGTTAAAGCCACACTATGGCGACGACTGGTGGTTTCTCTGCCAGCATGCATTTGCCCAGATGGAGGCCGGACAGATTGGCCTGGCCGCTGAAAACATTGAGCGCGCGCTTGAATTGAAGCCAGACAGCGCGCACAGTGCACATGTCAGGGCCCATCTCTACTATGAGAACGGGGAGACGGACGCTGGCTACGCTTATCTGCGCGAGTTCTGGCAAGACTATCCCTTCACGGCGTATCTGCACTGCCATCTCAGTTGGCACGTTGCTCTGTGGGCGCTTGAGAGCGGCGATGTGGCGGGTATGTGGAAGCTGTTCGATGAATATGTTTCCCCCGACCGACCTCCTGCACCACCACTGAACGTTCTGACTGATAGTGTGGCAATTGTTCACCGCGCCTTTTTGGCTGGTGAGCAAATTCCTCAGGAGCGTTGGCAACAACTCAGCGACTATGCTGTTCAGTTCTTTCCTTCACCTGGCTTGGCTTTTGCGGATGTTCACGCTGCTCTTGCGCATGCGACGGCTGGAAACAGAGAGCGTCTGGAAACAACCATTGACGGCGCAAAGGGCCCCGCAGGCCCCACCGTTGCTTCGGTCGCAGGCGCATTCCGTGCGTTGGCGGATGGAAATGCGGATGAAGCGATTGAGAAATTTGTAGGTGTCATGTCTGAGCACGAACGCCTAGGCGGCAGCCGGGCGCAACGCGACTTAATTGAGTTTTCATTGGCGCATGCGCTGGCAATTTCGGGACAATCGAATGAAGCTCGACGCATTCTCAACATGCATCGACCGCATACCTCTCACGACCACGCGGTAGCTGGTTTGGCGAGGTAGGATGCCTATGTTCTTTGATGTCCGCTATGAGCGCTTGTCCGCTTCAGGTTCGATGTTGATCAACCGATGTGTCTGCTTCTCGGGCTCTAGAAAGCTCGCTGGTGAAGGTCCGTTTCGGGCTGCGACAAGCCAAGTATGCAACCCGCAGAAATGACTGCTGTGGGCCAAAGCTGCCGAAAACTGACCCGGTCCTAAGATGTTTTGTCAACCGCGGGCGCGCATCTCCAAAGCGTCTTGTGTAGTTAGAAAGTTTCCCGCGTAACCCCATGAACCGCTGCTTACTTCTAGCAACCGGACAGACGTTCCATTTTGTATTGTTTGCCCGGCGACTTCGCCGAAGGCCTTGGTGACATTTTGTATTATCCTGCCTTTTTCTTCTGTCGAAAACACACCTTCAAGCACCTGAATTTCAATTGAGGGCATCGCACACTCCATTTCTTAAGACTTACCAAAATGCTGGTCTATACTTGGCCGATTGTTCCACAAGATGACATGCAATGCCCATTCTTGTAAGAATTCTATGCAATTTCGAGAGGAGCAACCACATGTCAGCAATGGTTTCATTTCGCTCGGTCGTTGATCCAACGGATTGCGATTTTCTTGGACATATGAATGTTTCGAGGTACTTCGCCGCATGTTCCGACGGTGTACTAGCCATTCAATCTGAAATGGGGTTAACCGCAAACGATATGCGTACGGGACGCCGGGTTTCATTCGCCGTTGTCAACGCCCAAAGCGATTTCCGCGCAGAGCTTACAGCAGGTGACTCGATACGGCTGGAGACAGAAGTTGTAGCGATTGGCTCTAAATCCATGACCTTTAGGCATCGGCTTTTTCGAGTTGACGGCAACAAGATGGCGTTCGAAACCGAATTCAAATGCGTGCTGCTAAGCCTTGAAACCCGCCAGGCCACAGAGATTCCCGATGACGTTCGCGAAAGTGCAACCAAATGGTTGGAGAACCCAAACTGAATGACCAGAAAGTCCCGAAATACCGTGGTCCACTCCGACCAATCTTAGTGCCGTATATCAAACGGCGGCTTTGTCCGGAGACTGTGTAAAAACTCTGACTGTCCGGCGAAATACGCCGAAAACAGCCTCTATGTGTGTTCTCTCGCACTTCTATGAGAGCTTTTGCACAGGCGCTGAAATCGAGCGCGACGAGAGAGCTCATGGGCCGGGGTTTTCATATAGCCTCTCCGCATCGCTAGAATACCAAAGCTTGGTTTTGAAGGTCCGGTTCGGGCTGATTGTGTTGAAATACTCAAAAAACTGGAAAGCCTAAATTTTCTGCGAACCTCGATCAATCGCAATAGATCACCACCGATATCGATGACGAGCGTTGAGACACTCGCTGGCGGCCAGCGACTGATTTAGGCCGACCTTTCGGCTAAAAATTTCAATCGGGCCTGTAAGGGCAATTTTGCATTCGAATTTGCGCGAACTTGGATTTTTTCAACACAATCCGCTGGGAGTATTCGTTCAGGTTCAGTGTTTCAGCAGTTAGGTTCTTTTCGTTTTTTACCGTGGCGTCCACCGATCAAGCGTGCATACCGGATTGAGTTTAGGCGTTTCTTGGAATGACGAACCTTTCTGACGTAAACTTCACCAATGGAACGTCGACTTGCCGCGATCTTGGCCGCTGATGTGGTTGGTTATTCACGCTTGATGGGCGCGAATGAGATCGGCGTTTTGAACGCTCTCAAAGCACTTCGTTCGGAGCTGTTCGATCCGCAGGTTGAGAAACATCATGGTCGCATCGTCAAACTAATGGGTGACGGAACGCTCGTGGAGTTTGCTTCGGTCGTTGATGCAGTGAATTGCGCGGCTGAAATCCAAGCGAAACTGGCGAAGAGAAACGAGGACCTGTCTCCTGAAGAGCAGCTTGAATTGAGGATCGGCATAAATCTTGGCGACGTGATGATCGATGGCGATGACCTTTATGGTGAAGGTGTCAATGTCGCGGCACGGATTGAGGAGTTGGCGGAGCCTGGTAGCGTTTGCGTGTCTGAAGTTGTTGCAACTCAGGCAGCCGGCAAAGCTAACGTTGGTTTCGAATACTTGGGCGAAACCCGCCTGAAGAACATTTCTGAGCCGGTGCGAATTTATCATGTAAATCCTCAGAGCCGAGCAATCAGCCGCCGCAGCTGGGTTAGGAGCCGTGGCGTTCAGGCGGCAATAGGCGGAGCGCTTCTGATCACTGCGGCATTTGTGGTTTGGCAAGGCATGCATCGCTGGGGTGCCAATGAAGCCGTTCCTTTTGACGAGGCTACGGCTCTGACCCGGCCTACAGGTCCTACGATAGCGGTTTTGGCGTTCGAGAACCTAAGTGGAAACCCGTCGAAAGATTACTTGTCCGATGGCATCAGCGAGGATGTGATTATCGAACTCGGACGCTATCGCGACCTCAACGTCTTATCGCGGCACACCACTTTCTCCTACCGCGGGCAACATCAGGATGTGCGCGGTATCGGTGAAGCCTTGGGTGCCGATTTGGTGCTTGAAGGTACGGTACGACAAGCGGGTGATCGTCTGCGAGTTACGGCACGCCTGATCGACACCCAGAGCAGAGCGCAGGTCTGGTCCGAGGCGTTCGATGAGAACCTTACGACCGCCAATCTCTTTGATGTGCAATCTCAGATCACCGAGCGCGTTGCAGTTGCGATTGGTGACACGCGCGGCGCCATCAGGCGAACAGACGAAAGGCGGGCACGGGCAAAACCGCCGGAACGATTGTCGTCGTATGAATGCACCATGTTTTATGACGATCTGTATGATAGACCGGATGTGCAGAAGCGGGTCCATGGTTGCATTGAAAGGGTAATCAAGGAAGAGCCGGATTATTGGCGCGCCTGGGCGCAGCTGGCCGAGGCATTGCGTGTAGATCTAAGCTTTTTTGGGGATCGCTATGCTGGCACATATGAGGAAAAACTCAACCGAGCTTTGGCTGCCGCCAACGAAGCCAAGGCACTCAACCCAAACTCGGCCCGTGTCCGACTTATCTTGGGTATTCTTCTGCTCATGAATGGGGATCGCGACGGCTTTTTCGCCGAGGCGGAGGACGCGCTCGCTATTGGAGGCGACCGCAGCGTGGAGGCGGAATTCGGCTACTGGCTGGTCTGGACCGGGCGTTTCGATCTGGGCGCGGCGCTTGTACGGCGGGCTATCGACCTCGACCCAGGGTCGACCATCAAGGATTGGCATCAAGCGCTCTCGGAGTACCACTTTCACAAGGGTGAATACGAACTTGCGCTTGTCGAAGCGCGCAAGGGCGTGCTGCTGGATTATTGGTGGTCGATGATCCCCGAAGTCACGGTTCTCGCCAGGCTTGGACGCGCTGACGAACTTGAGCGCGCCCGAAACCGGCTTGAAGCCACGCGCCCCGGCGTGAAAATCGCCGACATTGTTTGGGTGTATCGCCGTTACCAGCGTCCGGACGCTCTCATAGCGCCCTACGTTGATGCCTTCCGGAAGGCAGGATTGCCGGAGGGCACTTATCGAGCATTGGATTTGAACGACCGAGGCTAAATCGTTGTCGGTCCCGGAAGCAGATTGCGCGCTCTAGATTGACTATATTTTGGTCTGATAAAATGGACCTACAACGGCGTTATTCCGGTGGCCGCTTGGTCCCGCACTTCGGAAACTGAAAGGCAGGGTGAAAAAGCCTGCTCTGGACTGATAGTCGTACTTGCGAGATTTTTTCAATAAAGGCCGCTGGGAAGCGGCCTAAAAAAATTATACCTCAGTAGCTTCAGCGATGGCGAGCGTGTCTTCAATATCTATGCCTAGCAGCGGGTTGTGCCAAAGCCGTCCATGCAGGCGCGAGCCGATTTGTGCTATGATCACAGCTGAGGGAATCAAAAGCCGAGTCATCGATTGATCACCTCGCACCAAGGGAGTTTCAATGAAAACGATGTCTTTCAGGCTGATACCCAACCCAAACGACATGGTGGCCTCGGATTTCACCGATCCTGGCTCCTTCACGACCAGTGATACGAACGAAAGAAACTGGTTCAAGTTTGCAAACGAAGACGAGACTATTCTCTCGGGCGTTTGGGAATGCCCACCCTGTCGTGAAGAGATCGATGCTTATCCGGTACATGAAATGATGACCGTGATTTCTGGGTCCGTAACACTGACGCATCCTGACGGAGACGCCGAGACCTTCACGGCTGGCGATACGTTTTTCATCAAAAAAGGGAGCAGGTTGATCTGGGAGATCACAGAAAAATTGCGGAAGTACTACATGATCGTCTCTTAGGAAGTTCGTATTGCGAAGCGATCCCTGCGATCAACCTATGATAAAAACAGACTCGAAACATACATTCTCCGGTTGCTGCACGAATGGTAGCTATGGGTTGCGAACGGTGTCCTAGAGCCCTGAGCGGGCTTCGTAATCAGCCAGTTGGAGTGAAGAGCCGCATCTACTATTGTCAAAGCATGTCGAGCAAGGGACAACAATTGCAACGAAAATTGGCGGCAATACTGGCCGCGGATGTCGTTGGGTATTCGGCGCTCATGCACAAAGATGAGCACGCTACACTTCTAATGCTTGATCACCTGGAAAGTGACATCGTCACCCCAACAATAGCGGGCCAATCAGGTCGGGTCGTGAAGAGCATGGGTGATGGTTGGCTGGCGCGATTTGACAGCGCGGCGCAAGCTGTGACCGCAGCAATGCAGCTACAAGAGCAGTTGGCTGAACACTCGTTAATGAACATGCGGATCGGTGTTCATGTGGGAGACATCACAGAAAAAGGTGACGACATCTTGGGTGACGGTGTAAACATTGCCGCGCGCCTTGAGAGAATTGCGCCAACCGGTGGCATCGCTATTTCTGAACCCGTACACTTGAACATTGAACACACTCTGGCAGACGCGTTTAAAGCTGTAGGGAAGAAGAAGCTCAAGAACATCGAGCGCAGCCTGGATGTGTGGATTCACGATGGACCGCACCAGGGCGCATCGCAAAGCTCGCATTCTTTCACAGAGACGAGCTTGCCAAAGCTCTCCATCCATCCTGTGACGTGCAGCGACCAACGCACTGAACTAAAGGAAATGGCCGCAGCTCTCACTTCAGATTTCGGTTCTTATTTTCGAACGATCAACTGGTTAAACGCGGCGATATCCTCCACGGAGCCACCAGAGGGATATACGCTTCGCGGCATGCTGCGTAGACACGGTGACCGATTGCGTTTGGAAGCCCGCTTAAATGACCCTTCTGGTTCTGAAATCTGGACTCAGAAGTTCGACGGTTTGGTCGAAGCTATCTTCGATTGGCAGGACGAGGTCGTAGAAAAGCTGTTGGATGCGGTTAGTGGGATCTTGATTCAGTCTGAGACCGCAAAACTCTCCGCATTGCCAGAAGTCGAACTGACCGCCGAGCAGTGCGTCCTGATGGGCATGATCGCTTGGTCGGATGCCGGTATCGACAGCTACGAAGAGACGTTGGCATATCACGCCAGGGCCATTGAGGCTAAACCAACCCTCGCTGCCGCCTATGCCGAAGCCATTTGGACAATGAATGGCGCAAGAACTTATGATCTTCGTCGCGAGCTGTCATCTTACTATGAGAAATTGCCACGCTGGATCGAGGCCGGACGGCAGATGGCAGGGCAAAGCCCAACGCTTGATCTGAGTGTTGCAGTGGCTGACTACAATGTGGATGGGGATGCGGATCGACTTTCCGTGGCGCTTGAGCAAATCCGGCAACGAGCGCCATTAGATGCCCGCCTGCATTTGTTTATGGGTTGGGGATACAACTGGGCCGGGTTTCCTAAAATGGCATTGAGTTGCTTTCAGACGGCGCTTCGGTTGGGCCGATATGGAGCCGTTTTCGTGGGTGCTTCCGGAGGTGCCGCCACCTCTTGCGTAATGCTTGGTCGAGATCATGATGCTATCGCCTTTGCAGAAGCAGGTCTGCGCTTCTCAAAAAACTATGCCGCGCTCCACAGCACGAGGGCCGCTGCTCACGCAATGCTTGGGGAACCTGAGAAAGCGTCCGTGGCTTTGGCGCAAATGCTGCAAATGGAACCTAGTGAAACGATTTCGAAGTGGCGTAGCAACGTGGACTATGGCGGCTCTGAAGGCGCTAAACGCTACTTTGAGGCACTTCGCCGGGCAGGGTTGCCAGAATAGCGGTGCCGGAACCAAGTCGCGCTGACAAATCCGGCAGATTGATCGCGCATCTTGGTAACTGCAAAGCTCGGGTTTGAATGTCGGGTTTGGGCTTATCTTGTTGAAAAAATCTTCCTTGATCGACGTGCAAGTCGCTGATTCAATTCCTGTACTGAACAGGAGAATGAGCGATGATGGGGCCAAGGCAGCAAGCACAAGGGTCACTGTTCTACGAGTTCTCGGTTGAGGATCATGTCCCGCAAGACCATATTCTTCGAGGTATAGATCGGTTCGTTGAACTGTCTGATATCCGCCGGCACCTTGCTGCGTTCTATAGTTCGACTGGCAGACCGTCCGTTGATCCGGAACTGATGATCCGGATGCTGCTGATAGGCTACGTGATGGGCATCAGGTCCGAGCGACGGCTCTGCGACGAGGTGCATCTCAACCTCGCTTACCGCTGGTTTTGTCGCCTAGATCTCACTGATCCGGTGCCGGACCAGTCGACCTTCTCGAAAAACCGGCACGGTCGTTTCCGAGACAGTGATCTTTTGCGGCATTTGTTCGAGACGGTTGTAGCGCGTTGTATCGAGGAAGGGTTGGCCAGTGGGCAGCGCTTCGCAGCTGACACCAGCCTGATCCAAGTTGATGCCAACCGGCAGAATTCCTCACCGCAGCGGGATTGGGCACCTGAGAAAATCATCCCTGAAGAAGCACCCCCGCGCCGTTAGGGAATACCTGGATACGTTGGATGACGCCGCCTTCGGTGCAGCAAGTGCGGTGAAACCGAAGTTCACCTCGCACTCCGATCCGGCCTCTCAATGGGCTGGCGCGCGGGGTGGGCCCGCCTATTTTGCCTATTCAGCCAACTATCTGATCGACACGGACAACGGAGTGATCCTGGACGTGGAAGCAACCCGGTCGATCCGCCAAGCTGAGGTTGGCGCGACCCGAACCATGGTCGACCGGGTGCGCGAACGCCACGATCTGAACCCTGAGAGGCTGATCGCAGACACCGCCTATGGCTCTGGACCGATGCTGAGTTGGCTCGTCGATCAAGGCATCGCCCCACATATCCCGGTTATCGACAAATCCGGCCGCAACGATGGAACCTTCGAGCGCACCGACTTCACCTTTGACGTTGAAAACGATGCCTATATCTGCCCTGCTGGCAAGGAACTCAAACAATATCGCCGCGCCTACACAAAACCGAGAAAGCCCAGGCCGGACAAGGATGGGATCCTGCGCTACCGCGCCAGCAAACCCGACTGCGCCGCCTGCATCCTGAAGAGCCGATGCTGCCCGAAAGAGCCACAGCGCAAGGTGACGCGCTCCATCCATGAACCATCCCGAGACGTGGCTCGTGCCATCTCCCAGACCACCCAATATGTAATTTCGTGCAAGCTCAGAAAGAAGGTCGAGATGCTGTTTGCCCATCTCAAGCGCATCCTCGGTCTCGGGCGCCTTCGATTACGTGGCCCATGCGGCGCTCGGGACGAATTCCACCTCGCCGCCACCGCCCAAAACCTCAGAAACTCACAAGGCTCATCCCGGCTACCCAAAAGATACCCGCTATCTGACCAAGATCTCGGCTGTGCAGATATAAACGACAAACCCAAGAGTTTTTCAACGGAATAGGCTGGGAGCAGACCTTCAGTACGGCGAGCCAAAGCGGTCGCTCACAGCCCAAACCGGGCATTCAAGACCAAGCCTTGCATATCCCAAGAAGTACAAAAAATACAAAATTGATCAACGGAGGCTGCTGCAATCACTGGACGCGAAGCACAATAAGTCAACCAACGCGAACAAAACACAATTGTTGACCAATAGTATCGAAATCGTATTGTTGAATATAGAAAACAATAGGCTTCCGCCGTAAGGCACCTGGAACCAATTCTGTGACAATAGGATTGAGGGGTACTATGAAAAAAATACTTTTGGTCGTTCCAATAGCTACAATTCTTGCCGCCTGCGAAGACAGCAGCACAACTAGCGGCACTTCAGCGACGCCGACTGCCGCGGAACAGGCATGCCTTCGTGATGTCGCAGCAACTACCAACAATCCTGATGTTGCACTGCTCGGTTCAGAGTTTTCTGAAGCCGGAACCCTTGTGCGCGTCGGCGTTGGGCCTGACCGCGCTCCTTGGCAGTGCATCGCCTATAGTGACGGTGCAACAGATGGCATCATGTCGTTATCGGACGAAGGCACTCTCTAGCCTCGCCAAGTTCGCTCAAAACACTTCAAACCCTGAGACACAGTACAGAAGACGGCGCAGTGTCATTTGCCAGTGACAATTAATGGACAACTCCGAACATTGGGGAGAGAACGCGTGGGTAAACTGATATTGGGCTGATCGTTGGAGGTATCGGCGGTGGGTATGTTGGGCATCGGAACTGGCGCAGGCGTAGGTGTTGTGACGAGCTTGTCAGCAGGTGGTTGTGGTATCGCCAGCGCTGCCCAGCAGGAGGATCTACTGACTAAAGAGGAAGTGAACCAAGTCTTCAACCGCGCAGTTAGCAATCTGCGGGAATTAACACCGGACACTGAGGGCAGCGGTGAGGCAATTGTCGGTGCAGCAAGCGAATGCGACGGCGTACTGCAAGGTTTACGGGATGCTGCCAAATCCAATTAAATTAGGGAGTTTAGAATGATGCGATTCATAGTTTTAACTTTGTCCCTCTGCGTCTCGCCCGTAGTCGGCTACGCAGCGGAAGTTGGACAGGAGGCGATTGACGGCTGTATCGATCAATTACGTGCTGTCGGCGGGCCCGACGGGCAAGGTGGTACGGTGCTCTCAACGGAGTTTTCCGAAGCAAATTCGCTTGTAATGCTGAAAGATCGCGGCGAGACGGTCTGGCGATGCCTCGTCGCCAACGATGGCCAAGTCGCTGAACTCAGTGTCGCACAGGCCGCAGATGACGGCCAAGGCGCAATGGCCGGTTCAGACGGTGTACCACCGGTCGTTTCGGGAACACAACGTGTCCAGTTCGCAAAAGGCACCAGCGGAGCGGCTTTGTCTGGCACGCTGAACGCAAACACATCAGTCCGATATGTGCTTGGCGCTGCAAATGGCCAGTTTTTAAGGGTGGACGTTAGCTCACGCGGAGGTGCGCTGGACTACGAGATTTTTAATCCTGACGGTTCGCTTCTGCTGGATCTGATCTCTTCAGACACGCCCTATTATGGCCAACTCTGGCAATCCGGCGATCATGTGGTTGAGGTCGTCAACGCCGGGGCGCAACCAGTTACCTTCGATATTGGCATCGGAATTGAGTAATCCCACGACTTTGAAAAGGGAAATGACCATGAAATCTTTTGCTCCTCTAACCATTGGATTTGCTGCCCTGGGCCTCGCGGCCTGTGATGAGCCCAGCCCATCCGCAGCACCAGGTCAACCTGCTGTCGGCAGTGCGTCCGATCTATCTGCGTTCGAGGGTGCCCGCGCGGGGCAAGCGGAAATGGGCATTCAGAACCTCGGCTATGAATTGATCCGCTCCGAAGGTCTCACCTCATATTGGTTCAATCGTGATACGGGTGCCTGCGCACGTATAACGACTGCTGAGGGCCGCTACTCTGATGTCACCATGCTACCATCGCAAGACTGCTAATGGATTGGGTACACGCCATAGTCACGGGGCTTTTGTGTGGCGGTGCGTATTGGGCCATAAGAAGCATGGGATGGTTCGAGAACCGCTCGAAGTTACAGCAGGCGTTAATATTCATTCCGGTCATTTTCGTTTTGGTGTTTATCCTGAACTTGATATGGCCTTCCAGTTGAACGCGGCAGGCTTTGAATAGAGCGACCTATGACCGTGTATCAAACGTCAAATGGCTAACGTGATTAGTGTCGACAAACGCAAGGATCAGAGAAAGAACTCTGCCCGTTCTACTACCCAAACCATTGCGACCAAACTTGCGCATGCGGCAACGACAGCGCGAGAGCCGACCCATACTCTGGTCGAAACGCACATCACTAGCGCGGAACCGAGATCGATATCGAAAAGCTTGATAAGGGACGTTCTGCGCGACTTTGCAAAGTCTGCTATCTGCGCATTCCAGAAATTCGGATCTGACAACGTTGCTGGTGCGGCGAATGGCGGTTTCGTCCGTTGAAATCACCCCGCAGAGTGGTCGTTCGTACCAACTGCCGCGAATGATCGCTTCGAGCCCAGAGTGACCAAACTTGGCTGACCCAGGAACTTCCTACTTAACACCAACGGAAGTTCGGCTAGGTTTGGTGGAATTCGGCTAGGTTTGGTGGAATACTGTCTAAACGCTGATGGATACAAGGGGCTTGATTTTGGACAGAAGCGCTTTGATTGGGTCATGGAAAATGCATGCATGGACGCGGCAGTCGGTGACAACGGGTGAAATTACCGATGCACTGGGGCCCGAGCCAATTGGCTATATTGCATACCACGCAGACGGGCGAATGATGGCCACTGTTTTCAGACGAGATCGCCCGAACTCAGGCCGAAATGGCTGGACTGAGAGCGAAAAAGCCCAGCTTTTCGACGACATGCTTGCCTACGTCGCGTCTTATTCGCTCGAAGAAGACCGCGTCGTTCATCATGTTGATGGGTCTTGGAACCCAAACTGGCACGGCGACCTTTCACGTCCATTTGTGCTCGAAGGTGATAGATTGGTGATTAGTGGAGCTCCCGGTATCGACCCCAAGACAGGCGAAGAAGTCGTTTATCGGATGGAATTTACGAAGGTATAGCGCTCTCACGATAGAATAGCCAAAGGTCGGCCCGTATCGGTTTCTGGATACATGTGGCCTAACACAAATGTCTGCTTTGGTCTGCACTGCCGACCTCCGGCGCACTGGGAGGCCTTTGATGGCTGACAGATGTTGTCAGATGACCGCTTTGAGCCCAAAGCAGAAACGCCATGCGATTAAGCAGAAGAACCTGCTAGCACCAAAAATCAGTGGTCAACAATCTTACTCAATTTCCGAGGATCGCGCCCAGAGATTGATTTCCTCTTCCGAGCTTACCTCGTCAATCTTAGCGAGTTCCGCTTCGGTAAATTCCAAATTCTGGACCGCACCTACGCAATCCACGATCTGCTCAGGACGCGAAGCGCCGATAAGGGCTGTCGTAATCCGGTCACCTCTCAGCACCCAAGCAAGCGCCATCTGAGCTAATGATTGACCGCGTGACGCCGCTATATCGTTTAGAGCCCTGACACTCGTCAATGAACGTTCGTTGATCATGCCGTCCAATAGAGACTTGCCTTGGGTCGCACGACTGTCTTCGGGAATGCCGTTCAGATACTTCGATGTCAAAATACCCTGGGCAAGTGGCGTGAACGCAATCGATCCCACGTTCAATTCGTCAAGCGTATCCAACAGCCCGTCCCGCTCAACCCAACGGTTGAGTAGGTTATACGACGGCTGATGAATCAGGCACGGCGTGCCAAGGTCTTTCAAGATGGCCAGCGCTTCGCGCGTTCGTTGCGAGTTGTAGCTTGAAATTCCGACGTAAAGTGCGCGCCCAGAGCGCACTATATAGTCTAAGGCCCCCATAGTTTCTTCCAGAGGGGTATCTGGATCGAAACGGTGGGAATAAAAGATATCTGCGTATTCTAACCCCATCCGCTTGAGCGACTGATCACAAGAGGCCACAAGATACTTTCGTGATCCCCACTCCCCATAGGGGCCCGGCCACATATCATACCCTGCCTTGGTAGATATGATGAGTTCGTCCCGATAGCCTGCGAAATTAGTTTTTAAAATTTCACCGAATGCTTCTTCCGCCGATCCCGGCGGCGGGCCATAGTTATTTGCTAAATCAAAGTGCGTTATACCCAAGTCAAAAGCAGTGCGGCAGAGATCGCGCTTTGTCTGGTGCGGGGTATCCCCACCAAAGTTGTGCCATAGCCCAAGGCTTATCGCGGGTAGCTTTATGCCAGACTGCCCACAACGGCGATAGACCATTTGCTCGTAGCGGTCCGGATTAGGAAGAAATGGGCGTGGCCGAGGCTTCGAGGGGCGTTGTAATTTGCTCATCTGTCCATAATCCGAGATCATCACCCCGTGTCAATTCAACGAGATAGTAATCAGCAATCAGCGAAGCCTGCCGTATAGACGGAACATGCCTCAGGCATTGCCAGCGCAAATTGTCAAACTGCAAACTAGTCCTCGAATAACGCGCGAACCTTCGACATGTCATAGGCATGTTCCGTCAGGTTTTCAGGATCCCATTCGCTTCGCTCAGCTTCAAAAAAATCCCCGCCGTATACGTGGATTGCTCCGGTCAACTTGGGGATAGGGTTTATAACCGAGTGAATGAGGTCCTTACCAAGCGGAGCATATTCACCCGTCGACAATGCTCGAGCCCCCGCCGCTTCAATGCGTCCGTTAGGGTCATCTGCGACGCGCCGCCAAAAAATGTTATCTTCTCGACCACCATAAATACCGATCACGGCCCACATTTCGTGATTGTGGGGCATTATGGTCATTCCTGGCTTCCATACGACGTTGACGATTGTCAGATCACCTGACTTGTAAATGGGAAAGATACTGCTTTCGGTCGGCTCTCCCAAGGCTTGCGTCACGCCCGCGGGATCGCGCATCGCCCGGTCCACCACCTCAGCCACCGATTTGTGAGACGCGTCCTGATCTACTGCGGTCCGGCAGTCCGCTACAAACTGTTCCATGTTCCACATATCTTCAGCCCCCAATTGCATACGATAAATGCAACAGGGTAGCACATGCTGTAAAATAGACGAAATTGGGACCCAGATTGCAGCTGCATGTATCGGGCATCTAAGACTTCCAATGACTGCTTGGCTTGCTTAGCGTTCTTTCGCCAGATCGGGGCGGATGTCTAATTTGCGGAACCATCCGTCGATTGCATCGCATAAATTAGGCTGTCTGTTTGCTTAATCGAAAATGCGTTCGCCCTGCTCGTCGATCACCTGTTTCGCCTTTGCGATGCTGAAGCTTTCGCCCTGATCTCGGGTCTCAAAAACATCCGCCCGGATCACTGTATGGGTCTTGCGATTTCCGCCGATGGTCTTTTCGATACGGGCTAGAAGGCGGTACTTGCCACCTTCGGGCATCAGGTCCGGAAAGATTTCGAACCCTCTGTAAGAGACTGGCTCCGGCTCCGACTTTTCACCACCACCGAAGAGTTTACAGAAGAGGGACATTGGGCGGCTCCTTTCAGCGTTGCTATGACGGGAGACTAGCGCCGCTTAGGACAGGCGTGAAGCATGTCGGCTATCACAACATTTGCCTTCGATCCGTTGGCACGCTCCTTGCGTTGCCTAGTACGTCCAGATCCGCGGTAGAAGTCCATTCCCCACACCACGCTCCCTTGTAAGACTGTCCAGACCGCCATTCTGACACGCCGCCGACGACGACCGCTTTGAGCCCAAAACCGACACCGAAGAAAATGCCAGACGACGCCAAAAAGTAGCGTCGCCCGATAGTCGCGGCTGTCGCTTTATTCTACCAGTTCCAGATCACCAGGACGCCAGGTCTTGTCGAACCAAGGCTCGAGCGGTCCGTAGAGGCGCATCATCACGTTGAAGCTTTGCCCGGGCATGGTTTGCGCCCAGTTGTTCTCCCAACCTTCTGGGGCTTCCGGGCCAAAATAGATGCTGGTACTCCCATCCTCATTCGGCTTTATCCCCGGTCGATTAGAGTCGATACCACCGGATTGCTGGTCAGTTTCAAGGATCGACCGTGTCTGTCCGCTATACAACATAAACGACGCAAAGTTTTTCGCGGGAACGGGTGCCGGGAGCGTTACCTTGTAGGTTTTTGAGCCATCCAGGTACTGTCCGTTGTTGTCTCGCGCCGTCATCGCATAGACAGACCCCGTACCGACCGGTGGCGAGGTCATCGCAGGCGTTATGCCCGTCGCCATATAGAAAAAGTATGAACGGTCATCGAGTATGCGTGCACCGTCCTCAAGAAACAGATAGCTCTGACGTTGAAACGGTGAGTTCCATTGCCGGTCTTCATAAAAGAAAACTCCCGGATCGCGCGAGGCATACGTAATCGCTCGCGCCGTGGCATTTGCTATCGCTGCTGCCTCCTTGAAAATGGCCTGCATACGGGCATCGGGTTCGAAGGGCTCGCCCTTCCTGATCCCTATGGAAGCAAACGTTCCTACAATTTCCGGACTGAACGCACCAATTGGATTGTTTTCGAGCGCGACGTGGATCTCTTCAAAAAAGTCTTCGTTGTTCGCGTGAACAGTGTTGTGTTGAACACCGGAGATATTCAGGAAAGTTTCCGCTGGAGGATTGTCCGCTTCACTAAGCGGATAGATATTCAGACCCGCCTTGATCTCGGCAACAGGGCCAGCCGTATCTCCGTCTGCGTCTGGCGAGCGTCTCAGCAACAACCAGTGCTCATATGTCTTTGTGCGTAGTTCGAAGTAGCCCTCGGGCACCGGCGTTTCATCGTCGTTGTGCAAAAGTAGATACTTGCCACCTTCTCCCTTATCCGCGCCGAGCGC
The DNA here is from genome assembly GCF_059610465.1 of Ruegeria sp. CDSC085. Classification (NCBI taxonomy): domain Bacteria; kingdom Pseudomonadati; phylum Pseudomonadota; class Alphaproteobacteria; order Rhodobacterales; family Roseobacteraceae; genus Ruegeria; species Ruegeria sp. CDSC085. The sequence goes on from NZ_JBXWNR010000023.1 coordinate 38,598, forward strand.
CCCGATATCCGTCACATAGTCAAACGCGGCGTCATCAAGCAACCCAAGCAGGCCTGCCGGAACCTCAATCACCATCGGGCCATCCGAGATATCGACATTCGAACCAATGTAGATTGTGGTTGTATTGGGCGTCAGCCAGATGGACCGCGCATCCAGCAGGTCTTCTGCAATCACGACGTCATTAGGATTGACGCCCAAGTCTTCGTATCCCTGAAACATAGCCCGAAGCGAAGCGATCTTCATGCCGTCCAGGAAAGCCGTCGTTGCTCTGATCAGATCAAGGTTGTCGAAGACTTTCGCCACCGTCTCAGGTGATGGCATGCCATCGAAGAATTCCAGATCACCAAGCGTCTGGGTCTCGACCTTGTCTGGTGTAAGAACATTCTCAGGCACGTCGGCTTTGAATTCTTGGGCTGAAGAATGCGATGCGAGTACCAGGGCAGTCAGCACAGCTAACGACTTTGTTTTCATTGTTCGCTCCATTGGGAATTTCTGTTTTTTTTGATCAGTTTACTTTTTCTAGATCGCCCAGCATCCAGCCACTCTCCAGCCATCCGTCTTGCGGCCCATATAGACGGAACAAAAGGAAGTACGGCTCTGTGGTTGGTATCCAGTTGCTTTCCATCCCTTCCGGTGCCTCTGGTCCAAAAAAGATGTCGTAAGAACCGTCTTCATTGGCTTGCATCGCATCAGTGTCGCGCTCGGACAGGCCCACTGGATCAACGTTCCGGATGAAGCTCTTGGTCTCCATCGAATAAACAATCACGGACCAGAAATCGTCAGCAGGTGTGTCTGCTGGCACGTTAAGTCTGTAAGTCTGATTGTGGTCGTACATTTCGCCGTCGCTGTCGCGAAGGCCCGTCAGATAAAAGGTACCGCCACCGAGTTGTTTCGGCAGGTACGTGATCCAGAAGTAGCTGCCGCCCGCACGCACATCCACAAGGACTTCGGTCTCAGTCTCATACGGGAAACCTGCCTCGGGTTGACCTTCGGCAAAGTCCCATATCAGCCACTGGCTTTTCATCTCGCCGCTATCGTCGACCCAGAGCGGAATCATGGCTTTGCCGGGCGTTACAAAGTAGTTCTGCATTGAGGCATACGCCAACAACAAACCCTCATTCATTGCTTGCATCTGAATTTCCGATGGCTCGAAAGGTTTTCCCTTTTCGACCCCGAGATCCTTCAGGAAATTTACCATGACCTTGTCTTGTGGTCTGACGGGGTTGTTTTGAACGTAATCGTTCAAATCCTGAAAGAAGGTCTCGTTGTAGTAAGGAAGCGAGTCGTACGGCACTTCTGACGCTTCCAGATAGTTGTTGGGTGGTGGATTGTCAGCCTCAGACAGGTAGTACACTTTGATCGTCTGAGCGTAGTCGGCCGCATCGGTGTCCGTTCCGCCATTCTTCAGTTTTGGCCGGAACGAAAACCCATATTCGTAGGTATCTGTTTCAAAGGGAAGGTATCCTGCTTCAGTTAATTCCTCCAGGGACATATCCCATTCGTAGCCTGGAGGTAGCATGAGGTACTTGCCGCCGGCACCTTCATCGAAACCATCGGGACCAACGTCCACGATAGGAACATCCCAAGCATTCACGATTGTACCGAAGTAGTTCACCTTGTCGGTAGCTGCGGGCACTTCAATGACGAGGGGACCGGGTTCGGAGGTCATTGAAGCCCAAGCATAGGCCGTAACATCGTTAGCCGTAAGAAACCCATGTTTGGAATCGAACGGCTTGTTGAGATAAATGATGTCGTTGTAGTCGCCACCGAGGTCGCGGCGAATGCCCTTCAGAAAATCGATCATACCAGCGGCGGGCATTCCCCAGATGGCCGTCTGAGTGGCACGCTGCACCATGATCTTGTACTCGATGTCCTCGACCTCGGCTGATCGTGCAAGGATGTCGCCCGTGTCGTTGAAGGACTGGGAGAAAACTGGTGAAGCAGAAATACCTGCGCCGAGCACCATTCCCCAAAAATGCATCGAAAAACCGCCGTGTAATGGCCGAAGTATTTTCATATTGCAATGCTCCCTGCTGTTTAGGGAAAGCTTGCACATCCGTTCAGCCGATGCGTATCATTTCACGACACGCGGGCGAACAAGCGGGTTGACGGATTGAACCTACCACCGATGATTTCGGCCAAGGCCTTGGGCGCGATGCCCCAGTTTGTGCTTGAGGCCGCAGGGGAAAGGCGCCTGTTGCGTGCTTTTGACTCGGCCGATCTTCCTGTTCACTTCATTGAGGAAAGAGGCGGTTACATCTCGGAGCATGCCTTGGCGACCTTTGTGCACGAAGCCGCACGATCCGCGGGACAACAAAACATCGGATTGTTGTGGTCACCGTATCTCACTGTCGCTGATTACGGCGCCTGGGGGAGCTACGTTCTTTCTGCTCCAACGCTGGGGGCAGCGCTAATACGAGCTTCTGCCGTCATGCCATTTCATTCGTCCGCGGATCGCGCGTGGCTTGAAACTTCGGGTACTAGCGCGCGTTACTGTTATCGTTTTGGACTTCGCTCGCATTTCGCGTATCCGGACATCGGTTTCTCGGCCGTTGGGGTTTTTCTGAGCATATTCCGCGCGTATTTAGGAAACGACTGGAAGCCATCGGCCGTGCTCTTGGACTTCCCGAAGGTTCCTGGATTTGTCGAGGCAGAAGACACCTACGCTTGTCCTGTAATCTGGAACGCCACCCGGCTTGGGGTTGAGTTTGATGCATCGACTTTGCGAGCCGAAGCCACGCCCAAAAAACTTAGCGGCGGCTCGACAACTGTCGGAGATATTTCTCGTGAACGATTGGGCGGCCCCCCCCGAACACTTCGAGGACAAGTCGAAGAGGTGGTTTGGCAACAACTTCATCGGGAGGAAATGTCGATTGATGCCACCGCGCGTTCGCTCGATCTTGGCGTTCGCACACTACAACGGAAGTTAGCAAGCGAAGGGGTTCGTTTTCGCGAAATCGTCAACGATGTTAGGGTAGCAAGGGCCGAGGAACTCCTAACGGATACGCGCGAGACAGTCTCCAGTATCTCCTCCATGCTAGGATATGAAACCGCAAACAATTTCAGCCGCGCATTTAGGAAGTTGACGGGACTGGCGCCCTCTGACTATCGCAAGATGAACTCCGACCATAGTTGACTTGTGGGTCGCGAGACCAGTCTTCGAATGCCTGCTAAGTCCGCACTGCCGCCGTTGACCAGGTCGGGACAGCTCATATGCCCAACAAAAACTGTCAGATGACCACTGTGAGCCCAAAGCTGCCGAAAACTGACCCGGTCCTAAGATGCTTTGTCAACCACGGGCGCGCATCTCCAAAGCGTCTTTTGTTGTTAGAATGTTTCCCGCGTAACCCCATGAGCCGCTGCTCACTTCTAGCAACCGGACAGACGTTCCATTTTGTATTGTTTGCCCGGCGACTTCTCCAAAGGCCTTGGTGACATTTTGTATTATCCTGCCTTTTTCTTCTGCCGAAAACACGCCTTCAAGCACCTGAATTTCAATTGAGGGCATCGCACACTCCATTTCACAAGACTTACCAAAATGCTGATCTATACTCGGCCGATTGTTCCACAAGATGACATGCAATGCCCATTCTAGTAAGAAACCAACGCAGTTCGAGAGGAGCATCCACATGTCAGCAATGGTTTCATTTCGCTCGGTCGTTGATCCAACGGATTGCGATTTTCTTGGACATATGAATGTTTCGAGGTACTTCGCCGCATGTTCCGACGGTGTACTAGCCATTCAATCTGAAATGGGGTTAACCGCAAACGATATGCGAACGGGACGCCGGGTTTCATTCGCTGTAGTCAACGCACAAAGCGATTTCCGCGCAGAGCTTACCGCTGGCGACTCGATACGGCTGGAGACGGAAGTTTTAGCGATTGGCTCTAAATCCATGACCTTTAGACATCGGCTTTTTCGAGCTGACGGCAACAAAATGGCGTTTGAAACCGAATTCAAGTGCGTACTGCTAAGCCTCGAAACCCGCCAAGCTACAGAGATACCCGACGATGTTCGCGAACGTGCAACCAAATGGTTGGAGAACCCAACCTGAATGACCAGAAAGTCCCGACACTGACAGGGTTGGGTGAACGTGCGCACCTCGTGAGTGACGAAACCGATCTGGCCATGCATATCGAGGATGTCCTGGGAGTGATCACGTGCGAAGAACTCTCCGACATTGTTTTGTGCGGTCATAGCTATGGCGGCATGGTTGTCACCGGAGTTGCGGATAGAGCGCCCGACCACATTCGCTCACTTGTGTACCTCGATGCGCTCGTGCCGGACGATGGGCAGGCGGCCTTGGACGTTTTGCCTGCGGATATCGCGGCAGGGCTTCGTGATAGCGACGTCGATGGCAAAGTCGCGCCGGGCCCAGCGGAGGCTTTTTCGGTGAATGGAGCAGACTGTGCGTGGGTGGACCGCCGAAATGTCGCCCAACCAATCAAGACATTTGAGCAACCGATTCAACTGGTGAGCGGCGGAGCCAAGGTGTTAAAGCGGACCTACATCTATGCCACCGGCTGGGTCCCAGGGCTTGGCCAACCGTTTTTTGAGCGATACCAGCATCAGTCGGGGTGGACAGCAATTTCGGTGCCATTCGGGCACTACGTGATGATCGATAGGCCTGAAGACTTGGTCCGAATTCTAATGTCCGCAATTTGAACGTGGCCGTCGATTCTTGCACGAGTGGGCAGACAGCGAAATCGCCCGTATAAGAATGGTTATTGCTTCCTTCCCGATTGTCCTACTTCAACCACCGCTTCGGGGAAGATGTTGCACATCAATACGTCAACCAGGAGGTCTCGCACCATTAAATTTTTAGCGGCTTGTTGATTTGAGCTAAGTGGATTCCACGTACCGTCATACAGCTCAGTCGAGATTGACTGGCTACAACAGATGTGCGGATTTTAGTGCCTCCATAACGTATTGCCGAACCGCAGCGACCTGCGGAGCGGCCAAGCGTTCAAGGCGGCAAAGTAAATTCAGGGGAACTGGTTCGGTAGACCATTCAGGAAGAAGGCGCACGAGGTTGCCAGCGCGTTCATCCTGTTGCGCCAGCAATGTGGGCAGCATGGCAACTGCATGCCCCGTTAAAACTGCTGTAATTGCGAGCTCCATCGTATTGACTCGCAAGCCGACGGGCGGCGCAACGGCCTCACTTTGACCTGCTTCGTTCTTGAATAGCCATTTGCCTGATTCTTGTGTGCGCAAAACGCATGACACCGAGAGTAAATCAGCAGGCTGGTTGACGGTTCTCATCCGCTCCAATAGCAGCGGGCTCGCGTAAGGTGCCCGCTGCGCTGGCGGTAAGGCTGCCGAGATGAACCGTCCTTTATCGGCGGGGCCGGTCCTGAATGCCAGATCGATGTCTTCTGTCGCAAAATCCGACCTGGAATCGTCTGCATGAAGCTCAAGTTCGACATTTGGATAGCGGGATTGAAGCCCAGTCAGGAGCGGGACAAATACGGTGCCAAGCAGGCTATTGGGGCCCGAGACCGACACTCGACCAGCAATCTTCCCGCCTCTGGCGAAGCCAAGCTCTGCCTCTGCCTCAAGCGCTGCGTCAACAGGCACCGTGCAGATCTCGAATATTCTGCGCCCGGCTGAGGTCGGGGTCACCGCCCGACCTGACCGGTCCAGCAATACCAGCCCCAATTCAGCTTCGAACAGCGCAAGCTTCTGACTGATCGATGATTTCGTGGTGTTCAGCTCTGCCGCTGCTGCACTCATCGAGCCAGCACGAACAGTAGCCACCAGGGCCTTGGCGCAGGAATAGAATCTATCGTTCATAATTACGAACAGTAGTTAACAAAGGGATCATTTTCCAGAACGAATGGAGTCCCTAAATTCTGTCCCAGCGAACAGGCCAGGATATGAGAAATGCAGACAGATACGGTCTACCACCCCGCCGCGACACGAGAGTTCAAGGACTTCGGCTTCATGCAAGCGTATATGTCGTTTAAGCCGCATCTGGAAGCAGGGCGGCGCAGGTTCGGCCCGCTGATCACAATCGATGACGGCACGCTGTCCCCCGGCGCCAAGGGATTTGGCCTGCATCCGCATCAGGATGTCGAGGTGGTTACCTTCATGGTAGACGGAGAGGTGTCACATATCGATCCGGTGGTGCCCGTTCACAACGGCACTGTAAAAGCGAAGGGCCTTCAGGTGATCTCCGCTGGCACCGGTATCCTCCACAACGAAGTGAACAACTCGCGGACAATGCCGATGCGAGCTCTGCAAATCTGGTTCGAGCCGCAATTCGAAGGGTTGGCGCCGGCTTATTCCAGCAAAGAGCTGGAAACCGCGGACCACACCAATCGGTTCCAGCTGGTGCTGTCGCCCGACGGTGCCGAAGGCTCCCTTGTTGTACAGCAGGAAGTGCGTCTCAGTTACGGCAAAATGGACCGCCACGGCGTGCTGAGTTTCAATCCGCACAGCCCTGATCGCAGCCTCTACATCTTTATGATCGAAGGCGAGGCAACTGTTACTGGCTTCCCCCTTGGCAAAGGAGATGGGCTGGGACTGCTCCGCTCCGGAAACCTGGAGATTACGGTCTCAGCCGAAGCCGAACTCCTGATCTTCGATCTGCCCGCTTCCGAAATCTCTTAACCAGAAAAGGACATCAACATGACCTCCCCGAAAACGACCCCCGACAACGCAGCCATCGTTCTGATCGACCATCAGGTCGGCACAATGAATTGGGCAAAATCCGTTGACCGCGATCTGATCGAAGCTAACACCCGCGCCCTCGCGCGGACGGCGACCGAGCTTGGCATGCCGCTGGTGTTGACCTCCAGCATGGAAGACAACATGCAGGGGCCGCTGATGCCCACACTGGAAGAGATCGCGCCAGATGCCTTCGCCGCGCGTATCAAACGCCCCGGCGTAGTGAACTGCTGGTATGACAGCGCCTTTGCAGATGCCTGCCGCAACACCGGACGCAAGCATTTCATCATGGCAGGCATCACCACCGACGTGTGCCTTGCCCCGCCCGCAATCAGCGCCGCCGACGAAGGCTTTGCTGTGACCGCTGTGGTCGATGCCTCCGGTTCCCCGACTGCGCTGACGGATGAGATGGCGTTCCGGAAGATGGAGCGCGGCGGTGTCGACCTCACCACAACCAGCGCGCTGCTGGCAGAGCTTGCGGTCAATTGGGCTAGCGAGACCGGCCAGAAAATCATGCAGATCCTTGGTGAGGAAATCCTGAGCCGCGGATAAACTCTCCGATCCGTCACAAACGATACGGGAGCTGCCGCCCTATCACAGGGCGGCAGCTATTCGCGTTCGAATGCCGTTCAGAATGAAGTAGCAAATGACCTTTTCTTTGCGCAGGAAACTGCAAAGTCTAGTTGCGAAGGTCCGGATTGGGCTGCCACCAGTCTATCAAACTGACTGTAGAAAATGGTAAATCTGAGCCCGGTACTACTGCTTCGGCGATTTCGCGAGAACGGCAGATACTGTGTGCGTCTTGCGGCTTCTAGTGATCGCGATTGCACCCAGAACTAACGCACATGCCAAGGCTTGAGGTAAAGTAATGGTTTCGCCAAAGGCTAGAAATCCAACAGCAAACATCGTGGGTAACTCTATGCTTCCGACCACCGCAGTTTGAGAAGCCCCAATTACGGGTGAGCAAATCGTATAGATAAGTTGGGGCACGAACGCGGTGACAAATCCAATACCAACAATGAGAAGCCAATCGGATTGTTCCCCCGGGAGCAGCTCTCCAACTTGAGCGCCAAGGATGAGCGGCGCAAGGCCCAGTACAGACCCCAGAGAAACTGACGCGATGCGTGCCAATGGCGCAATCCGTGACAACCTGTGTACGAGGACGCAGATTCCGAAGCCAAACCCAAATGGAGCAGCAAGGGATAGCAGCAGAGTTGGTAGGTGCTCCGCATGCACTGATGCGGGCGAGCCAGCAATGACGGCTGCCACCACAATCAGACCAGAGGCCAACAATGCGCGCCTCGTTGGTGCATCAGCGAACACGGCCCAAGCAATGATCAGAGTGAATACTGGATAGGTCATGTAAAGCACACCCACTGTCGATGCGGGCAACTTCTCCAGCGCCGTAACATACCCGATCCATCCAAGCCCCATTACGGCTCCAGCTGAAAGGCCCCAAGTGATCACTCGCCATTCTTTTCGGTGCAAAATGAGAACAGGAAGCAGAAGAATCGCCGCAACAATGTAGCGGTAGAATGCGACTGCATAGGGTGCGACGCCCTGTTCGGTCAGGCTGCGGCTGAAATAGGGAACCAGTCCGAAACAGATTGAAGCAAAAAGAACACCAAAAACTGCAAGTGCGTAAGGTATGGGCGTTCGATTTCGCGCAGATGTCGTTGCCATAATCTGGAGTTATCACGCATTTTCTATTTCGTCTTTAGAGATTCGAAGAACGACAGCTTTGTCCGCATCTAAGAGAATGCAAAGCCTAGTTGAGAATGCCCGCTTCGGGCTGCGAGCAGTCACTTATGTGTAAGGCCGTGAAAGGCGACACCGAGCCCTAAGCGATCAATAGGATTGCCAATCTTAAACACCGTCCATCAGGAGTAGTTTGAGAACCGAGACAGGCCGAACATTTTGCGGTGCTCGACAGGGGTCAGTCCTGTCTTTCGCTTGAACAACCTCCTAAACGACGGCGTATCGGTATAACCGACTGCTTCTCCAACCTCCGCGACGGAGCAGTCGGTAGTTTCAAGCAACTGACGGGCCTCTTCTATTCGCAGCACCAAAACGTAATCTTGCGGTGACTTACTCGTGGCTTTGCGAAAGCGTCGTGCAAACGTAGTTGGCGGCAACCCGGAACGTTTAGCCATTTCTGCGACTGGGTTATCGATGGCGTAATTGTCGGAAATCCATAGCTGAGCCTGTGAGATTATGGCGTCAACATGTGGTGCCGTAGTGATCATTGAACTGAATGGTGACTGAAGTTCTCCGCGGTTGGCCATAAGCCAGACTTTTGCTGCCCGCACCGCCCTTTGCGTGCCGCCGTAATGCGCGATCAGGAACGTAGCGAGTTCCTGCCACCCGGTTGTCCCACCTGACGTTACGGGGCCGCGAGACGCATCAGCAAAGCAAAGACCACGGTCGATGCGAAGCCGCACATTCGGATAAAACCTCCGAAAAAGGCCTTCCCAAGCCCAATGTGTGGTTGCTTCAACCCCATCCAAAATACCTATTTCCGCCAGATAGACCGCCCCTGTACAGGCTGACACGATACGCGTCTTGGCCAAGTCGCGCTTAGCAAGCCACGCTAAACAAGGATGTTGTTCGGGGTCGAGCCGGTCGTGCGGTGAAAGTGTCAGTCCAGGTACGACAATAATATCAGCGTCGTCTGCGTTCTCAAATGTCTGGTCTGGCGCGATCCACACGCCACTTCCGCAACGAAATCCTTCGATGTCCGGGCCAACGAGGCTGACGTCAAACACCGGCGCAGGCTTCTCGCCGCTCACCAGATGTTCCCAGTCCCGCCCCGCGGCCACCAAAGTGTCGTACAGGCCAAACACGCTGGAGGCGCTGGTTTCTGGGGTGGCAACGATCTGAACCGAATATGGCATCGGTAAAATTCCCAAAGTGGTGAATTTGCCCCCTTATTAGCCGTTCCGCCACTCACGCAAAACGAAAAATGTCGTGCAGTCTTCAAAGGCACGAAGTTCGCTGGAGGTGTTAGCGATGATGAACGCAGTTTGGAGATTATTTTTTGACCGTGAAAAGCCGATCTTTTTGAGGAGACTAGCGCTCGGAAAACTTAGCCGAACAGATGACCAAGGAAGAGGAACCGACAACTGCAAAGTGACGGAAGAGATGTGGAAATCGGTGATCTATATTGGACCAGGCTGTTCACTGGTGAGAGACCGTTAGTTTGAGCAATTTCGATGTCAACTTCGGGTTGTCAGAGAGCTACCACTTTTCTCCGAAGGGTCGAATGTCGAGCTCGAATGTCCAAGCCGACTTGTCTTGTCGGGCCAACATCAGAGCCGTCTCCGCAATCCGCTCTGGCTTGATAAAGAAGTCGTCGGGTTCATCTGGAGCAAAGTTCGTCCGTGTGTCCTCGGTGTCGATCACACCGTCGATAACGAGATACGCCACATGTATGCCCCGCGGGCCGAGCTGCTTGGCCAGTGCATTTGCCAGCGTACGTTGGGCAGACTTTGAAGGAGCAAATACCGTCGTCCAAACGTTCCCACGAAGTGCAGCGGTCGCGCCCGAAACGATGATCACACCGGAACCACGTTCGGACATCTGAGGTCCTAGAAGCTTTGCGGTGGCAAAAAGACCAAGAGCCCCTACGCGCCAGCTCTGCTCGAACTCGATCTCCGAAACGTCTTCAAGCGTTCCAAACTGTGCGAGGTCTGCGTTGTAAATAACGACATCAATTTCCCCTAGGTCGCTCTGGACTGCGGTAAGCGCTTTTTTCAAGCTATCCGGGTCTCCGGCGTCGCATCTGTAGAATCGAACTGACGTATCAGTTGAACCCTCGTCACCGATTGTGGCGCCCGAACGGCTCAGCAGTGCGAGAGAGTAACCGGCATGCTTGAAAATCTCAGCGTATGCGGCGCCCAATCCAGGGCCAAAACCGATGATGACGCAAACCTTGCCATCCATGACCTCTTCTCCTTACAGCTTTCGTCTCTCTGCAATCGTAGCACAAAACTCTTTTGGTTCGTTTGATGAGGGACAGCAAAGTTCGCAAAGCCAGAATTGCAAAGGCTTGTTTTGAATGTCGGGTTTGGGCTGAGATCGGTCCTCAGAAACGATTGAGCCAACGGCAAATTTGTCCGCTTCTTGCCTATTCAAACGTGGTGCAGCGAAAGCCCGGAATGTCCAACGATAAGAGTCCGTCCCAATCGGAACAGACCCCACATTACTCCAACCCGGTGGTCTCGCTGTTCACGGCAACACATTCACCAGCGCGAACAATAATCTATAATGTCTTCCGTGGTTAAAGGCTGTGACCATCATCTTCATGGACGTGGGTGGCCTGTTCGCGGGTATGGGCAATCTCTTGCACCACGGCGGCAATCTTGCTGGATGAAACTTGATGCAGCTCACCGACAACGGCCTCGGCGCGCTCG
>NZ_JBXWNR010000024.1:0-47670 GCF_059610465.1 Ruegeria sp. CDSC085
AATCAATCCAGACAGATGAGCCAGATCCTCTCTTAGATTACGCCGCCATCTGTCCCAAAATCCCTGACGACGGACACTATCGTCATAGGCCACGCCCTTGCCGTTTTCCTCCCTAAACTTCCAGCGAACATCAATGATGCGCAGTTTCGGGTCAGTCAGGTTATTTGCCAACCAAGCCGTATCAATGAGTGGGCGATTGTGTATTACCATCCCTACGTTCTCCTCTAACCGGACGTGGGTCGAGCCGTATGGAATAATCCTCAAAATTGCTTTCGGAGTCCAATTTTGGAAAATCTGGATTTGGTGAAGCAACTATGGTTTGAACGAAATTTCGATGATTTTATGAGGCTTCTGAAAGAAACTGATGCTGAAATCATGGTGCCTCGTAACGTCGATTTCCTTTGACTCGTTTATGGCTAGGCATGCTCATATAGCTCGCTGACGGACAGGTTTGGTACAGATAGTGGAAGGTTTGGATGCTTGAAGATCGATACGAAAGCCCGCTAACGACCACATCACAAGCTGCGCGAGACGCCTACGTTGAAGGCATCGACCGTTTTCTAGGCGCTTTTGATGATGTTGAAGACGCTTACCGTTCTGCAATGCGGGCAGATGATAGTTTTGCTATGCCTCATGTTGGGCTTGCACGCTACCTTGTTACTGTCGGGCGTGGACAAGATGCAAAGCGTGAAATAGCCGTCGCAAAGGAACTCTCGCATGGCGTCAGCCCGCGCGAAGCCGCCCAGATCGACATTATCAGCGATCTCATTGAGGGGCGTGCACCGCAGGCCTACAGGCGCATTCGAGATCACGTCGCAGACCATCCGCGAGATATTTTGCTGGCTCAGACATGTACCAGCGTATTTGGTCTGATTGGGTTTTCAGGTCAGGCAGGACGCGAGGCGGAGCAGCTTGCGTACACAACCATGTTAAAGCCACACTATGGCGACGACTGGTGGTTTCTCTGCCAGCATGCATTTGCCCAGATGGAGGCCGGACAGATTGGCCTGGCCGCTGAAAACATTGAGCGCGCGCTTGAATTGAAGCCAGACAGCGCACACAGTGCACATGTCAAGGCCCATCTCTACTATGAGAACGGGGAGACGGACGCTGGCTACGCTTATCTGCGCGAGTTCTGGCAAGACTATCCCTTCACGGCGTATCTGCACTGCCATCTCAGTTGGCACGTTGCTCTGTGGGCGCTTGAGAGCGGCGATGTGGCGGGTATGTGGAAGCTGTTCGATGATTATGTTTCCCCCGACCGACCTCCTGCGCCACCACTGAACGTTCTGACTGATAGTGTGGCAATTGTTCACCGCGCCTTTTTGGCTGGTGAGCAAATTCCTCAGGAGCGTTGGCAACAACTCAGCGACTATGCTGTTCAGTTCTTTCCTTCACCTGGCTTGGCTTTTGCGGATGTTCACGCTGCTCTTGCGCATGCGATGGCTGGAAACAGAGAGCGTCTGGAAACAACCATTGACGGCGCAAAGGGCCCCGCAGGCCCCACCGTTGCTTCGGTCGCAGGCGCATTCCGTGCGTTGGCGGATGGAAATGCGGATGAAGCGATTGAGAAATTTGTAGGTGTCATGTCTGAGCACGAGCGCCTAGGCGGCAGCCGGGCGCAACGCGACTTAATTGAGTTTTCATTGGCGCATGCGCTGGCAATTTCGGGACAATCGAATGAAGCTCGACGCATTCTCAACATGCATCGACCCCATACCTCTCATGACCATGCAGTTGCCACGCTAGAAGGATAGGGTGCCTGAATCTTTGACGCCCGCAATGAGCCCAAATTACACGTTTTCAACACCACTTAGAACGGAAGCTGTCGCACGACGCTACCAAGCCCCAAAAGTGTTAGTTGGCGGAAAAGACCAATCTGACTGCTGACATCAGCTTTCTCAAAAGCCCGTCTTAGGTGTGTGCGAGCGGTGTTTGTGGTCTTGTCGGTGGGCTACAGTGGAGGGATTGGACGGCGCGTCACTCACGCGGCCGACAAGTTGATCAGTCGCCAAGAAGAGTGCTTCGATCAAATGGAGTTCATATAAGACGGGTCTATGCCTTGGGTCGGCTTTGATGGCGCCAGTATCGAGAAACAGCCCATTGTGGTAACCTCCTACCTTTAATTAGGGGGTTATTGTGATGGAATACTATGATCTCGGTAGCTACAGTCGAAAGATCACAACCTCGTCGGACGAAGCCCAGCTTTGGTTTGATCGTGGTTTGGCTTGGACTTACGCCTACAACCACGAAGAAGCGATTGTATGCTTTCAGAATGCTGTAGCTGCAGATCCAAATTGCGCAATGGCGCACTGGGGCATCGCGTATTGTATTGGGCCGAACTACAACAAGCCCTGGGAAACATTCGAAGAAGACGAAAAGCCTGACTGTATCGCCTTGGCGAAAGCGTCAATCGAGGCTGCTGCGTCGTTAAAGGAGCGGCTGACGCCTGTTGAACGCGCGCTAATCGATGCCATTCCAGCGCGTTATCCATCTTCATCGGATATTGAGGATTTCAGCCCGTGGAATGATGCCTTCGCTGATGCGATGCGAAAGGTTCACACCGAATTCGATCAGGACCTGGACGTGTCTGCGATTCTGGCCGAGTCGCTCATGAACCGGACACCTTGGCAGCTTTGGGATTTGCCGACCGGAAAGCCCGCCGAAGGGGCCGATACGCTCGAGGCAATATCCGTGCTCGAAAATGCGTTCAATACACTTTCCGGAGCATGGGAGCACGCAGGACTATTGCACATGTACATTCACCTGATGGAAATGTCGCCCCACCCCGAACGGGCACTGCGTCACGGCGATGTGCTCAGCACGCTGGTGCCCGAGGCCGGGCATTTGTTGCACATGCCGACCCATATCGACGTGTTGTGCGGAGACTACATGAACGTGGTACTGCGCAATCACAAAGCCATATTGGCAGATCGCAAGTTTCTGAAGCGCGAAGGCCCTGACAATTTCTATTCCGTCTATCGGTGCCACAACTATCACTTTAAAATATACGGTGCGATGTTCTTGGGGCAACCATCGGCAGCAATCGAAGCCGCCGATGAGCTGATCGACACCTTGCCGTCAGACACTCTTCGGCCGATGGCGGACTGGTTTGAAGGCTTCATACCAATGAAGCAACATGTGCTGATCAGGTTTGGTCGCTGGCAGGATATTCTCGATCAGGATCTGCCAGAGGATGAAGAGCTTTACAGCGTGACCATTGCCATGATGCGGTACGCAAGGACGGTCGCCTTGGCCAACCTACACAGGGTCGCCGAAGCCGAGAGTGAAAAAGCCAAGTTCTATGATGCTCTGGCCAGAGTTCCTAAGACCCGAATGCTGTTCAACAACACATGCCGGGACATTCTGAAGGTCGCTGAGCAAATGATGCTGGGTGAGTTGGCCTATCACGCAGGAGAGCACGAAACGGCCTTTGACCACCTGCGAAAGTCAGTCGAGATCGACGACAACTTGCCATACGACGAGCCCTGGGGCTGGATGCAACCCACCCGTCATGCGCTGGGTGCTCTTCTTCTTGAGCAGGGCCAGATGGAGGAAGCCGAAGCTGTTTACCGTGCAGACCTTGGCCTGGATGCAACGCTTAGCCGGGCCTGTCAGCATCCCGGCAACGTCTGGAGCCTGCATGGCTTGCACGAATGTCTCACCCGGCGCGGTGAAACGGTCGAAGCCGCCCATATTAAGCTACAACTGGACAAGGCCACTGCCCGCGCCGAGGTGCCGATCAAGGCATCGTGTTATTGCAGGCAGAAGGCTTTGGCCGCCGAGTAATCACTGATCAACAGCAATGGCTGGGGCATTTGCGAGGCCCGCTTCTGCCTTTGACCGGGACTTGTTTAACTTCGTTGATGGCAACCGCCTGGGCGACCACAAGACTGCCAAGCATCGCTTGGATGCCGTTTTACGGTAAACCAGCCGCATGGTAGCATAGCGCAGGATTTGCAGTCCGGGGGCAATATGGTCTTAACATTCGCACAAATGGAAGCTCGGGAAATATCCAAAGCAGATCCGATTTCAGCAACTGACGCACTGGCAGTACTGATCGAAGACCCCAACGTACTTGTAGTGGACGTGAGGGATAGCGCTGAAATGGCGGCTACAGGTATCAGCCCTAGAGCAATTCTGGCTCCTGGTCGCGCCGTCGCTTGGATGGCAGACCTTGAAAGTGAATACAGATCTCAAGAGTTACAGGATCGTGGAAGGCGAATTTTCACCACCTGTGGCGGCGCTCCTAGCTACCGAGGCGCGGCAGCGGCAAACGTATTGACTGCGATGGGTTTTCAAAACGTGCAGTTTATCGATGGAGGGATGGCGGCTCTGATCGCAGCTGGCTCCTCCACAGAGCAGCCTTAAGAAACGGCGAAACCAACGGTCTTGAGCAAACAGAGCAGGTGGAAATAGATACGTCTCAGCTTCCAGAGTTGTGTCTCGATACGACTTGCGACTGAGATTTTAGCCAGTTGACGAACACCTTAGCCTCGGGACGCTGAAATTCTACCTGCGTCTGGATGTAGTAGACGCCGAAGAGTGGCTCAGAGAACAACTCAATCATCCGACCAGATGACAGATCGTCCTCGAAAAAAGCTCTGGCGGAATACGTGATACCGTCGCCCCGGCGAACCGCTGTCATGATCAGGTTCCCCGGCATGTGATTTATGGTCAATGGCTCGGGAGGTACGACCCCATGATAGGTGAACCAGTCGGCCGCCTCATTTGTGCCCAGTTCCTGCAACCAGGGCAGCTTCGTTAAAGAGGCCGGGTCAGGCAAATCTTGGCCTCCCAACAGTGAAGGTGCCCCGATCACGACCATGTCGGAGACAAGAACAGTATCCTCTTCTTTTCTCGGCATGCGTCTGTCGTGATACCGAATGGCGACATCGATGCCACCTGGCTTTATCTGAACCAGTTCAGAAGTTGGGTTCAGCATCAAAGTGATCTCTGGGTGTTGTTGTTGAAACTCTGCCATTCTCGGCAATAGCCACTCCACCGCGAATGCTGGTGACATTGTCACTTGAACGGGACGGTGCGCTGCATGTTCCGCCAGTCGTTGGACACCCCTTCCGATAATTTCAAAGCCGATACCCAGTTCACGTGAAAGAATGATGCCTGGCTCAGTCAGTTCAATGCTGCGCCCACGTCTGGCAACGAGAGCTACACCCAAATGTCTTTCCAACGATTTCACCTGCTGGCTGACAGCCGCTTGGGTCACGTTCAAGCGTTCAGCCGCCACGGTGTAACTCCCTGCTTCCGCAACTGCTGAGAAAGCGCGCAAAGCGTTCATCGGGGGAAGGTGCAACCAATCCATACTGTAGATTTTCTAATGCTTGGTTAAACTATTTGAGTCGCATGATATCGGCATTCTTGACATTATTCACAGTGAAATCTGAGCGGCTATTATAAAATATTGGAGCGGATGCTTTAGTGCCGATGTCAACCTAGCCGCATGCCAGGAGATCTTGATACGATGGAAAAACTCCAAGGTGGATGTTACTGTGGTGCTGTTAGATACCAGTTAGCGACCCTGCCAGCGTGGTCGGGTCATTGCCATTGCCGTTCATGCCAAATGGCCCTTGGCGGTGCCTTTGTAACTTGGGCTAAGGTAGCCGCCGAAGACTTCGCCGTTATCAAAGGCGAAATCCAACACATTGAGAAAACTCCGGGTATTCGCCGCGGATTTTGTCGGGACTGCGGAACGACGTTGACCTATGCCGCCCTAAATGAAGTTGAGGGCCAAGACTGGAGCGCTGACGCGTGGTTTTCTGCTGTGACGTTGGACGACCCATCGATTACTCAGCCAAAAGCACATGTCTTCGTTTCGCATCAGCAGCCATGGATAAAACTCGACGACGGGCTGCCGACGTTTCTTGAGTTCTAACCAACTTTCCGAGCGCACGGAGGAGAAAGCGATGAACACTGCATACTCATATGCCTGCAAGGATTGCGAAGGCATGGAGGCCTGCCCAGGTAAAGTAGTTGCTGCGACCAAGGACGAAGTCTGGAAGCTCATGGAACTCCACGCGGTGGTCGCTCATGGAGAGGACCCCAGCTCGTGGGACGCCGACACTCGAGAATATCTGGAAACACTGATAAAGCCCGCGTGATCAAATAAATTAGGCCTCAAATTCCTAGGGATAATCGGCCAAAATTTTCGGCTTGGTTTGTTTAACCGCGAAGGGCAACTTTCCTCTGCAACTGGGAAATTGCTGGGCCCATTTGTGAGTATCCGGTTTGGGCTGCGGCCCACCGCCAAGGCACCTAGAAGCGCAAGGCCATCACGAACCCAAATCGGAAATGTGTGAGATCGGTTTCCATCACAAACCAACCTGCTACAGCGAAACCCTGCTCTTATTCAGGCAAACCGGCTAGTCGCAAAGACGCACAGTCTTTCTCCAGCCTTTTTCTGTTAGAGAAAAGTTGAGTTTTCGCCCAGTCCGATATGGAAAACTGAGGGCGGTATTTCATCACATTCCGTGCTTCATCGCGAGCGGCCTCAAAGTTCTCTGTCTCTACATGGACGATTACGAGGTCGAGGTGACCAAAGCCTTCAACCCTTTGACCATATTCGGTGAATGCTTTCTTGGCTTCCTCGTATTGACCGTCAAGTCGAAGGGCTAAACCCAGAACGCCTGCATACCAACCTGGATAGTGAGGGTTCAGGGTAATGGCTTGTTGTGCGACTTGGATCGCTTCATTTGCCTGGCCATTGAAAGCTAGGGTGATTGACAGTCTGGCAGCCACGTCAGCGTGGTTTGGATTTAGCGCTAGTGCCTCGTTGAACTTATCGATAGCCGAAACCAGCTTGCCATCGATTGCATCTGCAAAACCCGCAATAGCGTGAGCCTCTGGGTTGTAGCTGTCTATTTCCAGAGCCCGCTGAGCGCAGTCACGAGCCTCCGCTAGCGCGGCACGCCGGTCAGCAACAAATCCATGTCGTGCTTCGACAGTGCAAATGAATCCCAAAGTACAGTACGGAGCCGAGTAACCCGGGTCGAGTGCAATTGCCTGTTGTGCAAATCGGCGAGCGTCGGCGTGAGCTTCCCTAGTAATTCTGCGCGAAGCCTCCACGGCCTTTAGTTGAGCGGTCCACGCGCCTAGGTTTTTCGTGCCGGATCCTCTGAAACGAGCCATTTCTCCCGCCAAAAGTTCGACTTGTAACTCGGTTGCAATCCTAAGTGCGAGTTCATCCTGAACTTCGAATACATCTTCAATGAGGCGATCATAGCGGTCTGCCCAAATGTGCATACCGGACTTTGCATCGATTAGCTGTGCTGTGATCCTCACCCGGTTCCTGCTTTGACGGACACTTCCCTCAAGAACAAGATCGACACCCTGCTCCAGACCGACCTGTTTCACGTCAACGGAGCGACCTTTGTAAACGAATGTAGAGTTACGCGCGACGACCAGTAAATTCGGGAGTTTTGATAAAGTGGTGATGATCTCTTCGGTAATTCCATCTGCAAAAAACTCCTGATCGGGGTCAGAAGAAAGATTATCGAAAGGTAAGACGCCGATTAGCAGAGACTTTGTATGGCTAGCCGGAGTTACTCGCGGTGGGGCAGAACCTGGCGGCGACCATTGGAAAACTTCTATTGGTGACGGCGCGTTCTTAAACTGTCGCTCTCCAGCGCGATAAAATTGCTCAGCGAGGCGCTCGTCAAGGCTGCGATGGACGACATCTGAAATTAACACAGCCCCTTCGTTGGAAGCCTCTTGTAGACGTGCGGATAGATTGATGCCATCGCCGAAAATGTCATCTTCGTCGAATACGACATCTCCAAGATGCACACCCACTCGTAGTTTCAATGAGGACTGAGTTAACACCTGGCTTTGAAGATCAAGGGCGCATCGTACTGCATCAGATACCGAGTTAAACTCGACTATCCATCCATCACCCATCCTCTTAACGACATTACCGCGATGATCGCTAACTAAAGGATCAAATAACTCTCGACGTAGAACGCGAAGTTCGCCGAGAGTCCTATTTTCATCTGCCTTAATCTGGCCTGAGTAGTTTACTACATCGGCCGAGAGTACTGCGGAAAGTCTGCGGTCTCCATTCATGTCTAATGGTAGCGCAAATTACGCTGCTTGGAAAAGACAACATGATTTCCTGAACGTCGCGCATGTCCTAGTGAATGGCTTGGTGCAAAACTGAAAAGCGTGACTGTGATTGTCTGCTTCGGGCTGCCATCGGCCCATCCGCACACCGCAGAGAATGATTAATTCGAGCCCAGTGCGGACGCAAAGTTAGATGGGCAGACGGGCGTGGATCTCAATCGGGGCTATCAATCCGCCTTCTATGTTTCGCACCATGTTTTGGACCTTTATCGCTGTGTCGTCGCCCATGATCAGATGCAGGCCAAGATGTGGAGGACCATCCGCACGGCTTTGCGCAGCCGCCAAATCTTCAAAGAATTGTTTGGCAAACACGGTGCGGTCGATCCTATCGGTCAATTCGAAACCAACGGACTTCAAAGCCGCCTCATATGTCTCTGGTGGTGCAAGCGCACTCTGATCCGAAGTCGAAGCCCAAGGCGCTGGATAATCCATATTGCCCTCGCCGACTTGCATCACATCGTAAATCGCAAAAATACCCCCTGGTTTAAGCAAACGCATTGCCTCCCGCGCGATGCCAACTTTGTCCACAATATTCATGCCGACGTGGATCATGTAAGCAGCGTCCATCGAGTCAGATTCTAACGGCAGATCAAGTACGCTGCCTTCGATGAGTTGAACCCGATCCGACATGCCCGTCCATTCTGTAAGGGCGCGTCCTGTTTCAACAAACTCGGCGGTTAAATCGATGCCGGTCACATGAGCCCCAGTGGCCGCTGCGACATAGCGGGCAGGACCACCGAGGCCACATCCAAAATCGACAACCCGACTTTGGGGCGAAAGGTCCAAAGCCTTCACAAAAGGTTCGGTCGCAAGGCGTCCGCCAATGTGAAACTCGTCAACCGGCGCCAAAGCGTCGCGAGAAATCGGTGGGGTCAAGTCCAGTGCTGCGCAACCATCAGAAATTCGCTTTAGCAAGTGACCGGTGTGGTAGTGGTGCGCGACTTCATTGGGATCAGTCATGTTGAAGCCTCCCTAACTTATGCCGCTATGGTAGACTCGGTGATCTTGAATGTCAGCTTTGTCCGCAGAGTGGTCGTTCGTACCAACTGCCGCGAATGACCGCTTCGAGCCCAAACTACATGTTTTCTGTGATGCAGCGAATGTCGGCTTCAGAGTGGCATGCTATAGAGGCTACACAAGTGGTCACGAATTTGCCGATACACGAGGCGAAGGCTGGGTTGTAACCAATTCTTTCATCTGTATCGGGGCCGTGAAAAAAGCGTTAAGCCCATGAACGTTGTAATACCGTCGCCAAGTGGTTATATACACCCCACTAAGGTTCTGGTTTTCTGCGGCCTAGGCGTATCGCCTGCCAGAGTAAACTAAGTTCTTCCATCATGAAAATTCAGCTGTCACGTCCTCTACTTGGATCTGATGTTTGGGAAGGTTGCCGATGTTTTCGCGCACAACCACATCGCTTGTGACGTTTGTTGATCCGTTTTGGTGATCAGACGCACCGTCGGTTTGCCAAAGAACCACAACGCAACTGTTGATCAATTGAAATTCCAGTAGCCCGAACTGCGCCTATCGGTCATCACGCCCTGGGTATGGCGCGGGCACGAGATCAATGTTGCGCAAAAAGACACAAAACAGCGCGGCGGCGCTTTCTCCGCCAGAGGATCTAAAATGACATTTCCAGAATGGACGAAACCAGGCATCTACGGTGCTTTGTGTGGTGCGATTGCGGTCTCAATCCTTGGCTTTACCTGGGGCGGGTGGACAACCAGCGGTGGCGCTCAAGAATTGGCGAAGGACCATGCAAGCGAGGAAGTGACGCTCGCGATGGTGCCGGTTTGCCTGAACAGGTCGGCCGCTGACCCTAGGCGCGAAGAAATAATCGTAACCCTCCAAGAGGCCTCTGGCTTCAGTCGCCGCAAGGCTATGATGGATACGGGTTGGGCTACTCTGCCGGGATCGGAAACGCCAAGCCGCGACCTTGCAGATGCCTGCATCGCGGGGCTTGAGCTGGATGGATCATAACTCAAAGGCAATGCCGCAATTCTGCCGGACGATCTGGGGAGTACATCTGTTACCAGGCATTCAGATGATTGCAGCGCTGATTGTGCTCGCAATCTGTGCTCTGCTTCTGTTTTCAACGCCTGCACATGCTCAATCCACATCGCAATCTATGCCTGAAAATGCCACTGCAAAGAGCTACGGTGACGGCTGGAAATGTAACGCCGGGTATAGGCTGAGTGGCGATGTCTGCGCCGTTGTCATAGTGCCAGCAAATGCGTATCCGACCAACCGCACCTATGGCTCTGGTTGGGAATGTCTTCATGGTTTTCGCAAGAAGGATGATACCGCCTGTGTTGCGGTAACTGTACCCGATGGCGGGTTTCTTGATCCATCAGGTGAGCGCTGGCATTGCTCTCGCGGTTTTCAAAAAATCGACGACACGTGCCAAGAAATTGTCGTGCCTGCAAACGCCTACCTGGCAGCTACGACCTATGGGCCCGCGTGGGAATGCAAACGTGGGTTTGAAGCATTGGACGACCTTTGTGTTGCCATTGTAGTCCCGACCAACGCTTATCTGAATTCATCAGGATACGGCCGACCCTGGACATGCGAACGTGGATACTTTGTACAGGATGGATTATGCGCGCCCGTTGTAATCCCTGAACATGCCTTCTTTGACGATGCAAGTTACGGCACGGGATGGAAGTGCGAGCGGGGATACGCAGCCTCAGGTGTGAGCTGTGACGTAATAGACCTTCCTGCGAATGCCCATCTCGACAGGTCCGGAAACCGTTGGGACTGCAACAAGAATTTCAAGTTATCTAAAGGTCAGTGCGTTCTCGATAACTGACCGCGCGGCACGATTATTTCGACCTCATTACCCGATGGTGACGACAACGTTGCCTTCGGTGTCGACCACAAAAAGGAAACATCATGAAAACCGACTTTAGCGCGGCTAACACTATCCGTCGTCCCGTCAGCGGTGCACAAGCGCCGCCATTGACCAGCGATGAACCCATAAGATCAATCTCTACCACTAAGATCGTCTCGCCACCAACTGCGATTGTCTATTGCCAAGGTAACTTCGCCAACATTGATGGCAAAACTGCTAATGGCCTTGTTCGTCATTCAGAGGCCTACAGGATCCTGTCTGTCATTGATAGCAACCACGACGGCGAAGACAGCGGGCAGATTCTTGACGATGCAGTAAACCACATTCCGGTCTTTAGAAGTTTGGACGCTGCTATCGCCCATGAAACCGTCATCCCAGATACCCTCATTTACGGAATGGCACCATCTACGGGGAGACTCTCATCGACAGATCGCGACGTTGTTCTCGATGCGATTTCACTTGGTATGAACATCGTCAGTGGATTGCATGAGTATTTGAGCGATGATCTCGAAATCGCGTCTTTTGCAGTCGAACGCAAAGTCACCATTCGAGATATTCGAAAACCTAAACCCAGCAAGGATATGCGTCTGTTCGACGGAAGTATTGCAGGTGTGAAGGCACTGCGCATAGCGGTTCTTGGAACCGATTGCGCCATTGGAAAACGGACAACAGCGACCGTATTGGCCCGCGCCTTGAATGCAAGGGGCATCAAGACTGTTCTTGTTGGTACGGGCCAAACGGGTTTGATGCAGGGCGCAAAATTTGGAGTGGCAATGGATGCCGTGCCGCCGCAGTTCTGTTGCGGCGAGCTTGAAGGTGCGATTGTTGACGCTTCCGAGGCTGAACAACCCGATGTCATTTTGATTGAAGGTCAAGGAGCGTTGAGCCATCCGGCGTTCTGCACATCCGCCTTTATCCTGCGGGGCAGCCAGCCGGACGCCGTGATCCTTCAACACGCTCCAAAGCGCGCGCATCGCTGTGATTTTCCCAATATGTCAATGCCCAAGCCTGCAAGTGAGATTGCCCTCATCGAAGCGTTTGCTGACACAAAAGTCATCGGCGTCACGCTCAATCACGAGGGGATGTCTGAGGCCGAGATTACCGACACTATCGCCGCACAGTCACAAATGCTCGGGTTACCCGTAACGGATGTGCTCAGCCGGCCGGCATCGCATTTGCTTGCAATGGTTGTCGCCGCCTATCCTGGGTTGCATCAACCCACGCCTGTGGCTGCGATATGAGTACACCCCGCATTGAGGTGCATCTGAGCAAGATACGCCACAATGCAAAGACTGTGATCGGGCGCCTCAAGACACGCGGCATCAGCGTCACCGGTGTGACCAAAGCGGTGTGCGGGCATCCAACCATCGCTCGGGCCATGCTGGACGGTGGCGCTGTGGGACTTGCAGAAGCGCGTCTTAGCAACGTTCGGAAGTTACGCAATGCGGGCATGACATGCCCGATCACCTTGATCCGTACACCAATGCTGAGCCAGGTCGATCAGGTCGTCCAGTACTGTGAGGCAAGCTACAACACAGAAATCCTCGTGATTACTGCTCTAGCCGCCGCCGCAATCCGGAAGGACTGCATTCACGGCATTATCTTGATGGTTGAGATGGGCGATCTGCGCGAAGGGGTCATGCCCAAATACCTCGGTTCAATTGCACGGCAAGTGGTGGATATGCCAGGTGTCGCGCTAAAAGGCATCGGAGCGAACTTCGCATGCCTGAGTGGAATTGCCCCGAATGCAGCAGACATGGACGCCTTGTCTGTCTTGGCGAATGACACAGAGGGGCAGTGTGGCCCCTTCCTTCAGACGGTATCTGGCGGTAACTCGGCCAACCTTCCTTGGGCCTTCAGTGGGCACCCAGCTGGTCGCATCAACGATTTAAGGCTGGGGGAAGCAATACTTCTGGGCGTTGATCCGGTTTCCGGAGATCAGATAGGCGGGATGTATACGGATGCCTTTACGCTTGTCGCCGAGGTCATTGAAACAGGGTCCAAACCTTCATCTTACCCTCAGAGCATCTGCGACCCGGTATTCAAAAGACTTCACCTTGTTCCAAAAAGTGGACAGAGCACACAATTAGTTCTCGCCATTGGTCAGCAAGATACGGACGTTTTGGGGCTTTCTATGCCTCCCAGAAACAGACTCATCGGTGCAACAAGCGACCATCTTGTCATCGGCACACCCCATTCGACAACAAACGTAGGATCGGAAATGAGATTCCAAATGAACTATAGTGCGTTGATGAAAGCTATGTCCGCTCCTGACGTTAAAACAAAGCTGCTCCATCGCAGTCCTTTACGACACGCGCGTGTCTCTCAAGGACCAGGCAATCACCTGGCATCAATTTGAAATACTCAACTGACAAATGCGCCGTTGAAAACGGATAGGAGAATAACCATTGGCAAAGCTGAAAAAAACAACTGTCTTCAATGCACACGTTCCCAAGGCGGAAACGCCGATGGACAAAACAACGCGGGTCGTTAGGGAAATGGTCAACGAAGAAGCTGAGCAAAGACAGATCAAGAACGCCCGGCTTCGCAAAACTCGGCTCGAAAGGGATGCGACGACTCCATCTGAAGCCTGTCCGCCGAAGCCCGCCAAAAAGCGGTGACAGGATCGTTGGCCCTCCTCTCCGCGCGACTTGATTGAGCGAAACACAAACAAAGTGGCTAGCGAGCACTGTTTATCTCATGCATCAGTAGCGCCCGTACTCGTTTCAAGGATATTGCCATGACACTCTCAGATGAGAGCTCAGAAAAAGTTCACTACATCTGCCAAACATATGTGGAACGGAAGCCAGGACGCGGAGGGCAAGGAAGCTTGAAAATTGGCAAGCAATTTGAATACTCCACGGCAGCGGAAGCACAAAACAGAGCAGAAAGAGAAGCGCAATCCGACGATTGCGCTGGCGCCGATGCCTACATGGTCAGTGAAGATCCGAACAGTGGCGAAGTCGGGTCGCCAAGTTTCCTCATTAGGCTTGGCAACGTCCCGGAATTTGATGAGTTTTAGATATTTTGGACGTGGATTTTGCAAAGAAACTGGGCCATGAATACCAGAAAAAACGGTCATTGGTGCAAGCGCAGCGAAAGCTACTTTTGTCCGCAACCCGGAGCTGCAAAGCCTATTTTAGAAGGTTCGGTTTGGGCCGTCCGCGAAACTTTGCAAAGGTCGCTATCTGCGCTTTGCTGCAATTTGGGCACCGCGTAGCGTCTATTAAAGTGGCCTCGGTATCGACCGTCGCTGACTTTCGTATAAGTGGCTAGAGAAAGCCTTAGACCTCACATGCCTACTGTGCTTACAATTCTGCGATGCGGACAGCCTATTTGGCACTCGTTTAGCGAGAAGGTTCCCGGAACTACGCGGTGAATTTCGAAGTGCAGCACACTCCGTCTTGACATGGCGACACGATCTGGTTCAGCTTCGGCTCATGACGTACACACGCATCCACTGCCAACGAATATCGACCTGAGGTCGATAACCCACGCGAAATCCGTGGGAGGCAGCATTGGTATGCGGGCGAGGCTTATATCCTTGTAATTGCTCCAGATTAGAGTGCACGAGTCGGTTCGATTCCGACGCCTCCTACCATCCTCAGGAGGAGTCCGACATGGCGGACGACGTCACGAACACAATTGACTTCAACGATATCAAGCAATCGGTCGAGGAGAGCCTCGGTCGTACACCCGAAGGTTGGTCTGGGTTGGCGACGACGCTCTTCACAGAGATCAAAGAATACTGCGATCTGAAGGATGCCACCTACCCCTTCATCCTCCAGATCAAAGAGAAACTGGGAGAGCTCCGCATCTACCACCGGTGTGATGATCGACACATCCAGTCGATCATCACCGTCACGATTGCACGAGAAAATCGTACCTGTGAACGATGCTCAAACGCTGCCGAGACCCACATTTTGGATGGGTGGTACACGACCCTGTGCTGTTGGTGCGCGCATGATGTCGCGAGCAAGCGCCACCCTGAAAGGAAGAGGTTTTTTGGTGTTCGGAAAAAGCCTGTTCGGGATCGAATGACCTGTTCTGTTTGCGGCTACATCGGCCAGATCGACCGGACTGATGATCGGGGGCGCTGCCCTGCATGTGTGAAGAAAGGGTGGTGAGTGATGCTCAAAATCGTCGTCTTCGCAAACGAAAGAGAGATTGCCCGGGCCCATGCCGGGAACGTCAGCGATGATATTAGTGGGCTCTGCGACTACGAAGTGCGCGTACACTGACGCGACTTATCCATGGCAGCCGAGGTCTGTTCGGAAGAGCAATCGAGACTATCCTCGCGGCCATCGAACAAGCCCTCTACGAAGAGAGCTGCTGTTTGAAGCGATCTCACTTTGCTGAAGCTTGGAGCATCCAAGAAGGCTGTTCTTGGGATCAAAACGTGTTCGAGATCAATGATTGGGCAGCGCTGGAGATCGATAGCGACGCCGAAGAGTTTGATGCAGAACGAACCCGGCGGCAACATCAGCAAGTTGGACGGGGTTGATTCATTGAGTACAATTTTGCCAATGATGCCCATTTTGCCAGGTGAGAGCTTTGTTTCATGGGTCAGCCGGTTCGCCCGTGTTCAATGTGATATGTCTGCGAAAGAGTTTTATTCTTTTGTACGTATTCCGCTTCAGGACCTCGCAAGGACCCGAGACAACGCGGTTGAGCAGATGCGCCAGCTGACCGGCATTCCTGCGGAGCGACTTACTCAGGGCGGATACACACAGCTTGCCTTTCGCTACTACAAACATCGAGATGAAGAGTTTCATTCAGAATTCGTTGCGGGCAATCGGGTAAGTTATTGCCCGCAATGCATCTTGAACGACATCTCGGACTGCCATCAGTCGTTGAGAATGCCGGTTGGGAAGATCAATTGGGCTTTTTCACCTGTGAGAACTTGTCCCGTTCATTCCGTTTCTTTGGTCCGAGAGCCTGGGAGAGGCCGAGGTAATCTCTTTCTGGACTTGGCTGCCCATATGCCAGACGAAGTGCGGTTGGCGAAGCTGGCCGAAATTGGGAAACAGAGGCGCGTCTCTGAATTGCAATCTTACCTTGAAGCCAGACTTGAAGGACGCCCTGGGCCAGAGTGGCTAGATGGGCAGCTGATTGATCTAGCCTCACGTACATCTGAAATGCTCGGTGCGTGTATCGCATTTGGTCCAAATGCAAATCTTCCAAATCTATCGCAAGCGGATTGGGACTTGGCCGGGGCGGTTGGGTACGAGTTTACTCGATGTGGCCCTGAAGGCGTTCGAGAAGGGCTCGAAGCGGTGCAGAAGAAGACGCCATGCTCCAAGGTCCAAGCCGGGCCGCAAGGTGTGTTCGGTGTTCTTTATAAGTGGATTCAGTTCAAAAAAAACCGAAAACCGATTGGGCCATTTCGGGAGGTTTTCCGTGAACATATTCTGGAAACCATGCCAATTGGTGCGGGGACGATTCTGTTTGGAGAACCCGTTTTGCAGCGGCGGCGTCATTCTGTAGTGTCACTGAGCCAGAAGTTTGGTGTGCACCCCAGAACAGTTCGAAATGCGCTGATGGTCGCCGATCTGCTGCCTGCGGACTATGACGCGAAACGGGATTTCGGAGCCATTGACGTTGCTCGTTCTGAAGACCTTCTCAGCAGGATGCGGCGTTCGGTTCCGATTTCAGAGGTTCCAAAATACCTAGGCTGCAAACGGCCCCAAGTGGCTCAGCTGATCGAAGCCCGCATGCTTAAACCAATCGCGGGCCTTAGAGATGGTCGAAGGAGCATTGCTCAGGGAGTTGATGCAAATGACCTGGACAAATTTGTGAGCCGTTTGCGCAGTATTGGGCAGCCCGTTTCAGAATCCTCAGGGGGTGTGTTGGGAATTGCCAATGCGGCTGAAGCCTTGAAAGTGCCTGCTGTCAAGATTGTCGAACTGTTGCTCCAAAGGCAACTAACTGGAGTTCAGCTTCTCGACGAAGAACTCCGTTACCAATCTGTACTTGTTGACTTGGCAGAAGTGGGTGAAAAACTCGGTTGCCGAACTGGTTCTCCCGGGAAATCGATTTCGGATGTCGCGCGAAAGCTTGGCCTTTCTGCCACCTCAGTCGACTTCCTTCTTCGAACTCCACCAGACGGAATGGAACCGGTCCTGAAAATTTGCGGACAAACTAGACACATGGGG
Organism: Ruegeria sp. CDSC085; assembly: GCF_059610465.1. Classification (NCBI taxonomy): domain Bacteria; kingdom Pseudomonadati; phylum Pseudomonadota; class Alphaproteobacteria; order Rhodobacterales; family Roseobacteraceae; genus Ruegeria; species Ruegeria sp. CDSC085. The sequence goes on from NZ_JBXWNR010000024.1 coordinate 17,143, forward strand.
CAGATGCGCGATCTTGTTAGCCCTGCTAGCGTGGACCGTTTCAAGGTGGACTATCAAAAGATTACCGACGTTGCGACGAGAATGGAAACACCAGTTCCGGAAGCTCGAAGGAAATTAAAATCTCAAGGGATCTTGCCAGTTTGGGAACCCAAGGCGGCAGGAGTGGAGCTCTACAGAACCTCAGAATTCTAGAAGAACAAAAAGCTGAAGTAGCAGCCGCCCTTCGGGGCGGCTTTTTTGTTGCCAAAAATTTTTGTGGGCGACAATGAGTTGTCAAGAAGGGCGAAGTGGCCGCGGTATGACCAAGGGTGATATTAAATATATATAAAAATCAATGTTTTAGTTTTTGATGGCTGCCGATTATGGGCTATATATGCCCAACGGAACACCAGTTAAGAAAGGACGGGCAATTCAGAGCCGCTTTGGCTGAATTGTCTGCCACTTTTCAGGTCCGTTTCTTCCACTGCGACTTAAGTCATTGAAATCATTCAAAGTGAAATGCGCCGATCTGCGAGGGTCGGCGCATTCGTTGGGGGTCATACAATTCCCGGCCTCCACTTGAAGCTACCGAGAAAAATGATGTTTGTCTTTGGTATAAAAACGCATCGCTATATCCGCCGCAGCTGCGTTACGCGAAGCAAAAATCCTGATCGAACAACGGAGGAAACACTGCAAAACAAAACGCCCCCTTAGTGTTCTGGGCTATCGCCCGCCAGCGCCCGAATCCATCATCCCGGTGGATTACAGGCCGATGATGCACTTACAATCAAACTGGATCAGTCAGATGAGGCCGCACAGGGCCGCTGCTGCCAAAATTGCACCCAAAATATTGCACTCAGTTCGGACCAGTTTCTGGGGTCAAGACCAAAGTCTGGCCTTGCCGCCCTATACTGCAACGAGCCGGAGTCGCTCCCTAAACCAATCAAACGCTCGTATTCCAAATCGTTCGATGACAGACACTGCCTGCAACAATGGGGCTGTTTAGCGGTTGAAACCCGCACCCGTGACTCCGGCCCCAATCAATCGATCAAGTAAACCGTTTCACCAGTTTCTATTGCTTGTTGTGCCGCTTGCCCCATCCTAACGGCCCAGAGGCCGTCCTTCAAACTCACATCCGGTTTTGCCTTTTCGCCACGAAGCACGGCCAGGAACCCTTTATGCTGATAGTAGGTCGACCCATTGTGATCCCCGGCCGCCAAAAGGTTGGGGTCCACCGGAACGTCCATTGATACCGGACCTTTGGGATTGCGCGGGCTCAGGATCAACTGCGGCAGTGGCGGGGTTCCCAAATGATCGGGCCAGAATCGTCCGGGTCCGGGCACCAACGCCTCGATCTTGGCGTCCGGTCCGACGGCCGATATTTCTTCTTGATAGCGTGAGCCTTCGGCAAACATGCAAAGTTCCAACATCGCGCGCGCACCCGAAGCAAAGTCGACCAGAACATAGCCGTGATCCAGAATATCTGGGGTTTGACCGTCGTAACTCTCGTTCAAATGGTTCACCGCCTGCCCACCACTTGCCGTTATACGCACCGGATCGGATTGCAATATCAGACGCATCAGGTCGAAGAAGTGGCAGCATTTCTCGACAAAAGTACCACCAGTATTTCGGTTGAACCGGTTCCAGTTGCCGACCTTGTCCAGGAATGGAAAACGATGCTCGCGGATCGATAGCATTTTTACCCCACCTGTCGCCTCAGCCTTCTCGATCAGAGCAGCAATGGGGGGCATGTACCGGTATTCCATCGCAACCCAAATCCGGCAGGGATAGTCGCGCTGCAACTGCTCGAGTCGGGGCATGTCTTGCGGGTTGGTGAAGAATGGCTTTTCTACCAAAAGCGGTAGTGGACGTGTTTCAGCGATTTCGCAGATCTGGTCCACATGAAGATGGTTCGGGCTGACAATGACGACGCAGTCCAGCTCCTCTACCGCTAGAAGCTCTTGCACGGAACCTACCATGGTTGCAGTTGGCGCAATTGCCTTAGCGGCTTTTGCCATCTCCTGATCTGGTTCAAAGATCGCAGCCACACTGGTGCCTTCCAGCAATCCGATATTGTGCAGGTGCTCTTGCCCCATCATTCCGCATCCAATCAGCCCGTAATTGATGGTCCGGGTCATGTGCGATTCCTTTTACTTCAGACGTTGAACGTAGTTGGCCCGATCCGGGTCGAACCATGTTTTTGAGAATTCAACGGGTTCGGCGCTTTCCGACCAGCTGAACCGCTCGATATAACCTACCGCTTGGCCCGCTGGTTTGGTGAAGTTTGGGGGCGTCCAGTCCGGTAGAGGCCGGACCGAGACTCTGTCTTCGGCCCTTGCAATCCAAAAGCCCAATTGGTGCTGATAATAGCGATAGAGCGAGTCGGACAGCAGGCTCTGGTCGATTAGGCCGGCTGATTCGTCCAGCCAAATTTCTTCGACAGCGATGATTGTATCATTCAGGTAGCGCATCCGCCGGACACGCGAACCGGCATCAGAAGCACCGAATTTTGGCAGTTCGACTGGCTTCTTCAGATGGTCAACCGACAGGATATCTGCACGTGGCAGGCCACCTCCTTCAGGCAGTTCCAGCCTGAACATTGCATAGACGCTGTTTTGTGTGCCGGTCTCGCGGATGTAGTTGCCCGAGCCTTGGATACGCTCCAACATCCCCTTTTTTTCTAGCTCAGAGAGCGATTTTCGCAGCGTTCCAACCGAGACATTCAACTCCGCGGCCATCTCGCGCTCGGGTGGCAAGCGCTCACCTTCAATAAGGCGACCAGCCGCGATGTCACGGATCAGAAGTTCCGCGATCTGAATATATACCGGCAGGGCATTTTGGTTTCGGTTGGACACAGGCACAGTAGACGCTTCACTCGGCCGCAGGAAGAATTGATACACTATTGATCTACATCAAAGCGATTGCTACGCAAGAGGAAAGTCAAAGATGTACGGAGCGTGAATCAAATGAGCATCGTCCCCATCACATCCCCCGATCTGGATGCGGCCGAAGTTTCGTGGTTTGCCGCGCTGTGCTCGGATGATTACCAGTTCCTTGGCGTTCCCGATGGCGACCTGCGGTCGAGTTGGGAGCATTGTTCGAACATTGTGAAAGAGGCCGAAGCGCAGGGTTTTCGCAACATCCTCTGCCCGTCCTCCTATCAGGTCGGTCAAGACACGCTGAGCTTTGTCGCCGGCTGCGCTCCGATCACCGACCGGATCAACCTGCTGGCCGCCGTACGCTGTGGTGAGATGCAACCGATCATGCTGGCCCGCACCATCGCAACGCTGGATCACATGCTGAAGGGGCGGTTGACGGTTAACATCATCTCATCCGACTTTCCCGGTGAGAAAGCCGCCAGCGCGTTTCGCTATCAACGTTCGCGCGAAGTGGTGGAGATTCTGAAACAGGCCTGGACGCAGGATGAGATCAATCATGCAGGCGAAGTCTATAACTTCTCGGGCATGACCACTGATCCAGTCAAGCCATACCAGACTGGAGGGCCGCTACTCTATTTCGGCGGCTATTCTCCCTCCGCTTTGGATCTGTGTGGCGAGCACTGCGATGTCTATCTGATGTGGCCTGAAACCAAGGACCAACTGGCTCAACGGATGAAGGCTGTTCACGCCGTCGCTGAAAACTACGACCGCACGCTGGATTACGGCCTGCGTGTCCATATGATCGTTCGCGATACCGAGGCCGAGGCGCGGGAATACGCGGATTACATCGTCTCGAAGCTGGACGACGAATACGGTCGCGCCATCCGCGAACGGGCGCTGGATTCGACCTCGCTGGGTGTGGCGCATCAGGCCAGGAATCGCGACCTGGCGGATGAGTACGGCTATGTCGAACCCAGCCTCTGGACCGGTGTTGGCCGGGCGCGGTCTGGCTGCGGTGCCGCTCTGGTCGGATCAACCGATCAGGTTATGTCGAAGATCGAGGAATACCAGAAGATGGGCATCCGCGCCTTCATCTTCTCGGGCTACCCGCATCTGGACGAAGCCCGTCATTTCGGCGCCCGCGTGTTGCCGAACCTGAAAACCTGTTCCCTTCCCAAAGCTTACGGAAGGGTTCCAAATGCGACCCCGGCCACACCGCTGGGCAACGGAGAACGCCGCTGATGCAACGTGTGAAACTATCTGACTCGCTGGAAATGAGCCGCCTTGTCTATGGCATGTGGCGGTTGGGCGATGACAGTGACACGTCCGCGGGCCATGTCGAGGCCAAGATTCAGGCCTGCCTAGATCAGGGCATCACCACCTTCGATCAGGCCGACATCTATGGCCTCTACCAGGCCGAGGCTGTGCTGGGCACGGCCCTGCGCGCCAATCCAAGCCTGCGTCAGAAGATGGAAATTGTCACCAAATGTGACATCGTCGCGCCGGTTGGCCGTTACGCAGATGCGAAAGTAAAATACTACGACACCTCGCGCGCCCACATTCTGAAATCGGTCGACACGTCGCTGTCGGAAATGGCGATTGACCACATCGATCTGCTGTTGATCCACCGCCCAGATCCCATGATGGACCACCATGAAACTGGAGCAGCTCTGGATGAGGTTGTTGCCAGTGGCAAGGTCGGCGCCGTCGGTGTGTCCAACTTCCGCCCGTGGGATTGGTCGTTGCTGCAATCCGCGATGAAAACGCAGTTGGTCACCAACCAGATCGAAATCTCTCTCGGTGAGATCAGCCCCTTCACCAACGGAGACCTGGCGTTTCACCAACGGCATGGCCATCCGTTGATGGCATGGTCGCCGCTGGGTGGAGGTCTGTTGATGGCCGGAAACCCACCGGTTGGGGTCGTCGCTGATGAAATCGCAGCCGAGTTCGGCGTGGATCGCGCCGCCGTCGCCGTGGCGTTCCTGCTGGCCCATCCGGCCAACATCCTGCCGGTTCTGGGCACCAACAGTCTGGACCGGATCAAACGCGCCTCGGACGCATTGAAAGTCAAACTGGATCGGGAAAGCTGGTTCCGTCTGTACGAGGCGGCACTGGGGCACGAGGTTCCATGATGAACGCAATCTCAAAGGACATGACACACACCTTCGTTCCTCAAAAGGACGACACCCGCACCTTGCGCGATGCCTTCGGCCGCTTTGCGACCGGTGTCACCATCGTCACTTGCGACAGCGCGGACGGGCCGGTCTGCATCACCGCGAACAGCTTTTCGTCCCTATCGCTCGACCCACCGCTGATCATGTGGGCCGGAGACCGCAACTCGCGCCGCTTCCCCTATTTCCACAAAGCCCGTCATTTCAGCGTCCACGTGCTGTCCTCGGAACAGGCCGAGCTGTGCTTCGGCTGCTCGAAAGACGCCTTTGCACTGCGGGACATCAACCACGAGCGCTGTGAGAATGGGACACCTGTGTTGGCGGACTGCCTGGCTCGGTTCGAATGCGAACAGCACGCGTATCACGATGCAGGCGATCACGTTATTGTAGTTGGAAAGGTTCTCAAGGCCAGCATGTCTGATGGAGACGCGCTGACCTTCTATGCTGGGAAACTCGGCCAATTCGCGAAAGCCTAAGCGCGATTTGACGACCGTGGGACATACCCGCGGCTGAACAAGGGAGGATCCGCATGAGCGGACTGGCATCGGTGCTTGCGCCGATTGCATTCGTGAATGAAACCGTGCTGCGTCTGGGCCGCGCGGTTGGTGTTGTTGCGATTGCGCTCATGGTTATCGCAATTCTGATCCAGGTGTTCTTCCGATACGTTCTGGGCAACGCGCTGCCCTGGCCGGATGAGGCCGCGCGGTTCTGCATGTTGTGGATGACCGGTCTTATGGCGCCCACCGCCTTTCGGCGCGGCGGCTTTGTGGCCATAGACATGCTGGAACGCTTCCTTCCCCGCGTCATCGGCCAAACGCTGAATCTGTTCCTGCTTTTGATCGCGCTCTCCGTCTTGGTGGTCGCAGTCAACATCGGCTGGTCCGAGGTCACCGGCTTTGGCGGCAAATTCGCCACTGCCGCGCTGTATCTGCCCACCTCTTTCGGGTTCGACGAATGGTATCGCATTCCGCGCAGTTGGATGATGGCATCGCTGCTGGTGGGGATTATCCTGCTGATCTCGGTGAATATCGAGCTGATCCTGCGGTCCTTCATCACTTTGTTGGGCGGCGGCCACCTGTTGCCCGAAATTCCCGATGCGGCAGTGGGGGCCGAATAAATGCTGATCTGGTTCCTGCCCACCTTCCTGATTTTCCTGCTGATCGGCCTGCCGGTCTTTTTCGCTTTGCTCGCGGCGCCCGGAATCCTGCTGTGGCTGAACGGCCAGACGAACGACATCACGCTGCTCTATCGCAATGTCTATAACGGCATGGACAGCTTCCCTCTGATGGCTATCCCGTTCTTCATGCTGGCAGGGGAGCTCATGAACCGAGGCGGCATAACCATCCGCCTCGTCGAGTTTTCCCAGGCTTTGATGGGCCACCTGCGCGGTGGTCTGGCGCATGTGAACGTCCTCAGTTCGATCCTGTTCGCGGGCCTGTCCGGTTCTGCCGTTGCTGATACCTCCGCGTTGGGATCAATGCTGATCCCGGCGATGGAGAAACAGGGCTACACCCGCAAATTTGCCGCCGCGATCACGGCGGCGAGTTCCGTGATCGGGCCGATCATTCCGCCCTCGGGCATAATGATCATCTATGCCTATGTGATGGGCGAAAGCGTGGCCGCATTGTTCCTTGCGGGTATCGTTCCGGGCGTGATGGTCGGAGTCGGTCTGATGCTGATGATCAAACTGATGGCCGACCGCTACGACTTCCCCGTCGCCAGCCGCAAATACACATGGTCCGAGCGGCGTCAGGCCAGTTTAAAGGCCTTCTTCCCACTTATGACACCGGTGATCATTCTGGGCGGTATTCTGGGTGGTATCTTCACGCCAACTGAGGCTGCGGCAGTCGCCGTGGGTTATGCCTTCATCATCGGTTTCTTCGTCCTGCGCACACTGACATGGAAAGAAGTTCCCGAGGTGCTCAGCAACGCAGGCATGACCTCAGCCGTTGTTCTTCTGCTGGTCGGCGCGGCAATGGCGTTCAAGACGGTTGTCAGCCTCAGCCATGCGCCGGAACAACTGGCCTCGCTGATCCTCAGCCTGTCAGAAAACCCGCTGATCCTTCTGTTCCTGATCAACCTGCTACTGTTCATCGTCGGCATGTTCTTGGACGCAGGCCCCGCGATCATCATCCTTGGACCAATCCTTGGCCCGATCTTCACTAGCCTCGGCGTCGACCCGATCCATTTCGCCATCATCATGAGCGTCAACCTGACGGTCGGCCTCGCCACACCACCGATGGGTTTGGTGCTGTTTGTGGCAGCAGCCGTATCCCGCGAACGGGTCGAAACCATCGCCAAGGCGATCCTGCCATTCCTGGCGGTCGAAATCATCGTGATCTTCCTGATCACGTATATCCCCGCACTATCCATGACGATCCCGAGGATAACGGGATTTGCCAACTAACCAAGTTCCACAGGGAGGAAACGCATGCTCAGAGACTTTATCAAAACCGCAGCGGTGGCCACATCGCTGGTGGCGGCGTCCGCAATGGCCGCGACAGCCGCCGACTATACGCTGCGCGCAACTGCAAATTCGAACGAAAACGATGAGGATTATGATGGTCTGATCGTCTTCAAGAATTATGTCGAATCTGCCTCGAACGGCGCGATTGAAGTCGATCTGTTCATCGGCACACAGCTCTGCTCGAACGGAGCCGAATGCTTGCAGGGCGTGGCAGATGGCACAATCGACATCTACATCTCCACTTCCGGCGGTGCCTCAGGCATCTTTCCCTACGTGCAGGTTTTAGACCTGCCCTATCTGATGGCCGATGATCGCATTGCCGAGCATGTACTGTCGGGCGACTTCACCCGTACCATGCGTGACATGGCGCTTGAGGATTCCGGTGGCGCAATCCGCCTGATGACCATCGGCAACACCGGCGGCTGGCGCAACTTTGCCAACACCCAGCGCCGGATTGCTGAGCCTGCCGATATGGAAGGTTTGAAAATCCGCACCGTGGTCGCCGATCTGCCGCAGGAACTGGTCAAGGCGTTGGGCGCTTCGCCTACCCCGATCCCATGGCCGGAACTGTTCACCAGTTTCCAGACCGGTGTCGTTGAAGGATCCAAGAACGGCATCACCGACATTATGGGCATGAAATTTCCGGATGCGGGCCTGCAATATGTGACGTTGGACGGCCACGCCTATATGGGCGCACTGTGGTGGATGAACAACGCCAAGTTCCAAGAGATGCCTGAGGATATGCGCCGCGTCGTGGTCGACGGGTTCTATGCGTTGCAACAGGCCACTTTTGCTTCTCCCAAGCGCAAGTCGATTCAAGCCTATGAGGATTTCGTCGCCGGTGGCGGTGACCTCTATGTGCCGACACCCGAACAGAAAGCTGCGTTCAAAGAGGCCGCAACGCCAGTCTATGATTGGTTCCAGTCCAACGTTGCTCGTGGCGATGAGATCTTCGTTGCATTGACCGAAGCGGTTGCGGCGGCTGAGGCGGACGTCAACGCCGCTCGCGATGCGGACCTGAACTAAACGGAAGGGTCGGGCTTTACGGCCCGGCCCTCACCGAAACGGGTACATCCACCCTTTGTAGTCATTGACGAGAACATGCGCCCTTTCGATTTGCTCCGGCGACATTTTCTTTACCACTTCCTCAAGGCTGATCGCCGCGTCGGGGTCGCCGCCGATGGCGCTGAGCGTGTACCACATATACGCACGCACCAAATCGGGCGCAGGTATGCCCAGACCCAATTCGTAGTACCAGCCAACGCCCGACTGCGCCCCCGGATGCCCCTTCATCGAGGCGCGCAGATACCATTCAAAGGCCCGTTCGTAATCCTGCTCGACCCCGAGACCCAGCCCGTACATCACGCCGATCAACTCCTCGGCCTCGGCGTTGCCCGAGCGAGCGGCTGGAAGAAGTTCCTCGCGTGCGGCTGCAAACTGTCCGGCTTCCATCATATCGCGCGCTTGCTCCAGTTCAGCCAGAGCCGGAGACGCAAAAACGCAAAGGGCAAAAACAAGCTGGCGCATGGGATGATTGCTCTCTCCTGGGTCGCGGCCGCTGCGGCACAGGATTTGCCGCACCCGCTGACCGATGATGACTTTATCCCCTTTGATATGGAACAGGCCGCCATCGGTCATCAACTGTTTTACGACCCGATCCTGTCCGGCAACCGCAATATTACCTGCGCCCATTGTCACCACCCGGATTTCGGCACCTCGGACGGGTTGTCGCTGGGCATAGGAGAAGGCGGGCAGGGATTGGGACCGGACCGCACACCCGGCACCGGGGCCGACAAAATACGCAAACGCATCCCCCGCAACTCACCGGGCCTATGGAACCTTGGGGCCAAGGACATTCACACCGTCTTTCATGACGGCAGGCTGAGCATTTCCAACGACTACGGCAACGGCTTCAATTCCCCGGCGCAGGAGTGGCTGCCCGAAGGCCTGAATTCTCTGCTTGCGGCGCAGGCTCTGTTTCCCCTGACCTCACAATTCGAGATGGCGGGCAATGTGGCCGAAAATGAGGTCACGGGCGCGGTGCATGATCGTATTGACAAGGGTTGGCCGATTCTGGCGAAACGCGTCCGCACTGATCCACGCTATGGTCCGGCCATCGTCGCCGCCTTTGATGAGGTCGAGACGACCGAGGACATAACTATCACCCACGTCGCCAACGCTCTGGCCGCTTTCATGGCGATTGAGTGGCGTAGCACCGACAGCCCGTTTGACCACTACCTTGCGGGCGACACGAATGCCCTTTCAACAGCACAAATGGATGGGATGAAGCTATTCTACGGCGAAGCTCGCTGCTCCACCTGCCACACCGGACCGCTCTTGTCAGATCAGAAGTTCCATGCATTGGGTTTACCACCCATTGGGCCGGGTCGTACCCGGCAGTGGGATCCCTTCGTCCGGGATGTGGGCCGCATGGGTGAAAGCAACCGCCTGGAGGATGCTTACAGGTTCCGCACCCCGATGCTACGAAACGTTGCCCTGACCGCGCCCTATGGTCACAATGGCGCGTTCCCCGATCTTGAAAGCGTCATTCGCCATCATTTGGATCCGCAGGCAAGCCTGGACAAATGGACTCCTCAAATGGCTGCATTACCCGAGGTACCATGGTTACAAAAAACTGATTTCCTAGTTTGGGAGGACTACTATGAAATGGAACGTCAACGCGAAAAAAATGACATTGAACCGATCCAACTCACGGAAGTGGAAACCCAAAACCTGATTGCTTTTCTGCACTCGTTGACAGGTAGGAGCGTCGACTCGTCGAAATTCGGTGTGCCGAAGGGATTTGCTCCTTAATCATCCCTCATATCACCAAGATACGGCCAGAGAAATCGCATCCTGCCGTCCTTCTTGTCTCTCCCTTCTGACGCGAGCGTGGAATGAAGTGATCCGTAGAAAGAAAGTCTCTGTAGAGCGGCGCGAACAAAAAATACTCACTTCTGATATGGTATCGGACCGACTAAATCTGACAAGACAAACATCAGTATCTGGGGCGCTGTTCTTTAGGGCGGCATATTTCCGTTACCATATGAATTCAATCTCGACCGCGCGTCCTTATCGCCACCCCCGGATACGAAAAACCACCAACAAAGCCGTCATACGCACTTGCTGATCTATCGGGTATCGATCAGGAAAGCATACTGGTGGGATGCTCTTGTTGCGCTTCGCCTTTCTGAGTGCAGGTTTCAAATGTTGGCATTGTCCGCGATCTATGAGTCCGCCCCCATCATTTTTCGCGTCTGCAGCAAATGTCGTTGCTTACAGGTCGCACCGCAGCGAAGCCCACCGACCAAAGGCAGCAATGGGCCGACTGCCCTCAAGTGTGAGGAGCTTTCAAGTAGTGCTGTATCGCCTCTCGATTCGGCTCAGAGCCCATTTCGCGTGGTTTCTGCTCTGTTGGGAATGGCCGGATTGTCTAGCCTTTGGCAAATTTGATCTTCCACGCTTCAAGGCGCCTGAGAAGCGAGAGGTCCCAATCCAGGACACCTGTCTTCTCTGTCCAGTTTTCGTGCTGCCTGACAAGTTTGAACTGGCCAAGTCTGATAGCAGAATTGCCCTCATGTTCAAAAAAGATTGGTTCTTCGCGGGTCCAGTCCTATCCGCGAAACACGTCCATCAAAGATTGCCCTTGCATGGGTTGAATCGTGTGACCACCCACCTCAGATTGGTAGGCGCACCCCGACGCCTCCAGAATGGTGGGCAAGATGTCGGCCACATGACAGGCCGCATGCCCTTTAATCTTCGGTGCAATGCCTTTTGGCCAATGGGCAATGAGCGGGGTCGAGATGCCGCCCTCATGGACATAGTGCTTGAACAGGCGAAATGGCGCATTCGAGACATTTGCCCACTGATTGTCATCGCTCTGGTAGATCTGGGCATCACCCGGCATCACGTCCAGGCGGTTTCCTATTGTGATCTGCTGTCCATCCTGCGTCGTGTCCGGGAAAAATTTGGCCCATCCGTCTTCTGCCATGAACTCCGCGCAGCCGCCGTTATCAGACAAAAAACATGATCAATGTGTTCTCGAACTGTCCTATACTTTTCAACTCTGCGACCAACCTCCCAATCGATTGATCCATGCGGTCGATCATGGCCGCATACTCGGTGCAATTTCCCGCGCCACGTCCCTCGGTCCGATAGAGCCAGCCGAACTCAACAAGCTGACGAAGGCATCGTTTTATGGTCGCCAAAGACATACCCGCCAGAAACTCGTCCAAAGTATTCAGGGATGGATTGAGCTGGCCAGTTTTGTCGTTGGCGAACTGAAAAGAGAGCGCTGATGCGACCGCTTTTGTAGATGAGTTGAGGTCGGCACATTGCAGAACGGCCTTCAGCCATTCAAAACGATTGAGCTTAGACATGTGCGCCTCCCGCGATTGCGGTAAGGTCACCTTTTTGATAAGTTGAGCGCGCAGAAATATTTGCATTGCCGTTGAGGTGGGTGGCCGCCCCCTCAGCGGTTTTTCTTTCACCGTTAGGTGGAATCCAGGCCTCGAAAACAAAATAATCCGGACTAAGTCCGGGTATGCAGCGATAGCCGTACCGCTCAAACCCAACTAACTGGTTGATTTTATTGGTCGGAGTGAGAGGATTCGAACCTCCGACCCCTGCCTCCCGAAGGCGAGTTGCCTGGGTGCAAGTCAACAAAACAAAGGCATTGGAAGCCAGTCATTGCACTTAAGTGTCAGATAGCGCTGCAATAGCGTTGCGGTTTCATTGCGAGCAAATCCTGCGACGCATTCCCATTCTCACCGTCGCTATATCGAAGACATGTAGCGTGTGCTGCATCACTTCTGAGAGGATAGCGATGACCAAAAAACCGTATGAAGATTCCCGGATGGCGAAATTTGTCGAACGGAGGGTGCTCGAACTGAAACCGACCAAGAACCAGGCCGAGATCGCAGCGCAGGTGGGATACGTCAACCCGAACATGATCACGATGATCAAGCAGGGTAGTTCCAAGGTGGCGTTAGATCGTGTCCCGGCTTTGGCGAAAGCTTTGGAATGCGACGCCGCCTACCTTATGCGCCTCGCAATTGAGCAATCGATCGGCCTGACTGCTGCTGAGGCAGTTGTCGAGGTATTCGGAGAACCTGTCACGTCGAATGAACTTGGCTGGCTAAAAGCAATTCGCAAGGCCTCCAACAACACCGATCCTCGGCTGACCAGCCGGTCAGAAACGGCGATCAAGACTATCTTTGGGAGGTAGGAGCCATGTGTGACCAGAACGACGTCCTGACATTGAATGAGCGCGCCTGGTTGCGGTTTCTGCGTGACGTGAGCAACGGAAGTGATCCTGAGCCTACCTTACGGAGAGTGCAACTATTGAGGCGCCTTTGTCGATCTCACAAAGAAAAATGGAATGGGTTTTCGAGATTGCGGCGAGGAATGGCTGGTGAACCCTGCCTCGCCGGGTCCCTCGCTGATTGAATTGAGGTTGCACAAGGTTGACAAAGGTTTACATTCGCCTTCCCGGGATCGACGGAATGTAAACCTTATACCTCTCAAAACAGCCGATTTCAGGCCAAAAGGTTTACACTAAGTTTACATTAAGTTGACAGATCCGGCCCGAAATCAGGTTTTTCAGACCAAAATGTAAACCTATTAAGCGCACAAACACAATAAAACATGACTCTCTGGAAAAAACGCAACCGAACGCAAGCTAAAAAAGCTCTCTGAGCGACGAAACACATGTTGGGTCACACCTGACATAGAGAATAACACTTATTCAACTCTGGCCAGCGTACAGCTAGGCTCAGCACGAGCCATATAGAGAGCTTACGCGCCCGAACAAGCCAAGTAGACCTTTTGACGTTCCGAGATGAGAAACCTGCGAACACTCAAGAAGTAAAAAATCGTGCCGGGAAAAAAGAATATTCTCGACGGCTTAGGCTTTCCCGTGAGGAGGCAAGAATGCAGGGGCGCCCTAAAAGGCTTGGTGATTTCCAGAGATGTGTGAACAGAGATCGTCGGGAGGAGTGCTCCCGACCGATGGCCCGTATACTTCCACCTTTTCCCTACGCCGCTCTAAGCTCCTTCTGCCGTCTAGATGGTTCAGCACCATCCTTAGCTTGACATTTGGTCATTTTCCAAGATCTTGGGAATGTACAGTGGGGTCGAACGTCGATGGGCAGCTCACACGCGAGCTGGCAGACTTCATTCGATGGAGCGGCGAACATCACAGTGAGGTTTGATCAGGTCAACACCTTTCCTTCAGGCCCACGTTGTTCACGTTAGGACGGCCCATTGCAGCCTTTCACCGTGCCATCAAGTTTCTGCGGCTGCAGCCCGCTTTCCGGTCATTCGCTGCAATCGCAAAATCGCGAAAGGGTCGAACTCACAGGTCGCGGGACTTTTCAGACTTTCGTTGTTGCAGTTTCAACGGTCGTTTCCGGCACAAACTAGACTGCCATGCTTACTAAGGCGAAGGATTGGAAAGAACTCTTGGTTTCAGATGCAAATTCAACAACCGTGGGACGTTTAGGTGGGAAGCAGACAATTGGTGTTGGCGAAAGCATGATGAGTTCATGGTTTGAAGGCCGACGCCGCCATCCTCTTAGTCTGAATTTGTATTCATCGCTCTCTGGCTTGGTTTTAGCGCGAAAAAATGCGACGGTTCTTACTACTAAATATCCTAAATGCTCGCGTCAAAGCCACGTAAACCGGGAATCTGTCAGCCATTCTATATTTGTGATTGCCAGTCGAAGACGGCAATGTATAGACGTCGTGAACAAAATGCCTGCAATTGGCAGATAAACCATAAAAAACAAGGGCATTCTCCTCGAAAACATCACCCTAGGCGATGTTTGTAAAGCCGAACTCTGGTCAATGGTAGTCAAAAATCGCATTGTTAATCCCAGAGCTTAAATCGGGAGAGTTGATAAGTGGAGACGGAAGTAGGCCCGGTTCACGCGTTCCTTGAGACGACGGTCAAGTCATTTAAGCAATCATTGGGTTATTTGGATATGGGCTCAGTGGTTTGGTCGTTGATCGGCATTGCTTTGGTCTTCTTGATACGCAAACCATTATCCGCGTTAAGTTTGGTAGGTTTCAAAGCACTTCTGGCCCGGTTTGGAGTAAATCTTTCGGACGATGTGGAGGCACAACTAAAATCCGCCGCCGAAATTCTGTTCGTTACTCTTGCGGTTTACGTAGCTATCCGCCTAGCCTTTCCCACCGATGAAACGGGGCTCTTTCTAACCAGGGTTTTGAGCTCAGTTGCCATTGTTACTGTCTTTGGCGCTTGGTACCGCCTCAGCGGCCCTTTTGCGTCGTTATTGCGCGATGACACCTCCAGTCTGGTTGCCAGCGAAACAGATTGGGTTGAAAGAGTAACTCAATTTGCAGTCATATTGTTTGGCCTGACATCGCTTCTGAAAGTCTGGCAGATTGATATCTCAGGAGCGCTCACCGGTGTTGGCGTTCTGGGCGCTGGACTGGCCATTGCAACGCAGGATTTGCTCCGCAACCTTGTCGCAGGCATGACGAATATCAGCGAGAAACGTTTTGAGACGGGCGATGCTATTCAGGTGGAGGGGCAGTTTGTTGGCACTGTAAGAAGGATTGATTTACGCTCAACACTGGTTGTGGGCTTTGATCAAATCCCGCGACATATCCCCAACTCTGATTTGTCGAACTCAATTGTTCTGAACTACTCTGCGCTGAAACACAGGCGTATCATGCTGAAAGTGCCCCTTCAGCTGTCTGCCACCCAGTCGCAGATTGAGGCAGTGCGGGATGGGATACGACATCATCACCGGACGTCTGGGGACTTTGAACTTGGGGATGATGCGCCCAAGCATATCTTTGTCAGCGATTTCGGGCCGAGCTCAATTGATATCCTGATTTACGTTTTGACACGGGGACCAAACTATCAAGAGTATCTGCAAGTCACTGAACGCTTAACGTTAGCGATTCTAAGCATAACTCGCAATGCGGGCACGACACTCGCCTATCCTACCCAAACAGTGAAAATAGACGCCAGCATGGAAAGCCAAGGGCTACAGGACAACACATTTGATCCCAATTCCTAGAGCTGGCGTCTTTGGTTGACAGCTTGCAAAACCAGTCAGTAAAACGGGCTTGAACCTAGGTTGTTTTCATTTTGTCGTATGCGGCTTTCATTTTTAGCCCCAACTGGCGGGCAGATTCACCTACTTCTTCCGCTGACTTGTCAAACTCTGATCGAGATAGAAACTTGTCCCACTCGGCCTGAAGTTCTTCCCATTCGTCTTCGGCTTCTTTCGAAGCAAGATGAAGCTGCAGTTTGAGCTCATCGCGGCGTTGTTTAAGCTCTTTCACAATCTCGGTTACGTCGATCATTCGTTTGTCCCTTCGTTAATTAAATCCATGTGCGACGTTGTCCGCAAAACCTATAGAAGTCAAACAACTGCGGCCCCTCCTTGTGGCAATGAAGGCTTGCAGCGACGTGAGTCACGTCGGGCAATCTTGCCTTCGCCGCGAAAAGCCACCTGCACCGTTTACACTACTTTATGTTCTGCCACGCACCCACGACCATGTGAGCGACGGCTGAATACAAACGACACGCACACTTTTTTGGGAATGAGGGGCCTGGGAGCCTTTTTAGTTGGTCCTTTGAAACATGGGTAGTACAGTGTAAAGTAGTGTAATTACCGGTCAAACGATACGGCAACGACTTCAGAAGACGAGGCATATCGGATGACCAACGAAAAAATTATGGGCAAAAATACATCAAACACGTCGGCTGTTCCTACATGGTTTTTGACCATCGTCTCATTTCCCATCATAGTTGGATTGCTTTGGTTTGGCCGCGATTTCCTGATCCCACTCGCTTTGGCCACATTGCTTTTTATCCTCAATATCGCGCTGATCGAACGTTTGAACTCTGCAACATTTTTCGGGCGGGATATACCTCGCTGGGCGGCCTACATTGGGGTGACGGCCGGTTTGTTCCTTTTGCTTGTGGGTTTTGGTTACGTTTTATCAAACCAAGCTGCGGCGGTCGCAGATGCCGGACCCAGATACACAGAGCGCTTGCAGTCGCTGGAAACTCAATTTGACGCTTTCGTTGGAGCAGAACGAGCCGCCGCGATCGAAAAATCCATTCTGTCTATCGACATCGAAAGTTGGCTAACAGGATTTGCGGCGTCAACTGCTGGCGCAATTGGGAATATTGGGCTGATCCTGCTCTACGTCGCATTTATGTTGGGTGACCGAGGCGCGTTCGCTGAAAAACTTCCAAGGCTTTGTGCAACGCCGGATAGTGCCAGGCAGGTCGAAAATATCCTAAGGTCGATTTCAATCGGCGTCCGACAATATATGTGGATTAATGCATCCACCAGCGCGATGAGCGGTACACTGGCTTTTATCGTTATGACGGTTTTGGGAGTCGATTTCGCGCTTCCGTTAGCTCTATTGGTTTTTTTCCTCAACTTCATTCCCAGCATTGGTTCATTCCTCGCCGTATTATTCCCGACGACGGTGGCTCTTCTTCAGTTTGAATCTATCGTACCGGCTTTGACCGTTGTTGCAGTATACGGCGGCGGTGACGCTATTATTGGAAACATCGTGCAACCAAAGCTACAGGGAAAATCCCTTAACTTGAGCACCTTCGTTGTCATGGTGGCGCTCACCTTCTGGAGCCTTATGTGGGGTGGAATTGGAGCATTTATCGCCGTGCCACTGACAGTCGTCATTATGATTGTCTGTTCGGAAATTCCGGGCTTGCAACCCTTTGCCAGATTGCTCTCAAGCGACGGTGTGTTGCCAAAGGAACAAAATGTGAAAGTCGATGATACACCGCATTCTGTCGCACGGCCGTCGAGCCGCAAAAGCGTAAGCTCTGATGCTGGTACGAGACAGCCCCATTCTGAAACAGAAGAAGAGCTTGCGTTGATGAAACAAGAGTTGCTCGAGCGGAAAGAAGCCAGACAACGCAAGTCTGAACCGTCACCCGGCGCCAATCCCAAAACAGATACGAGCTGATTTAGCCTGTCCCCAAGAAGGAAAAATTACAGACATTCCGCCGCTGAAAAGCTTTCGCGTGTCAGCCCTTCTTTTTCAATGCGGCCGTCAAGACCGGCACCAAAAGCGCTGCAGCGGAACCAAGCGGATTAGATCCCAGTCCTTTGATTGCATTAACCGTCTGGCGTGCTTCCAGTGTCATTCCTTCGAGTTCTGCTTCGAGATCGGTTATTGCCATATCCCGCACTTCGATCGCTGGCGCGATCTCGTCATCCACACTCATGCGTCCGGCCACTGATGCAAGCAACCCGGCGAGTGCAAGATTGACGACAGCAAGCGTGCCAGCAGCAACTGCTGGGGAAAGCCACTTGGTAAGGACAAAGTAGAACGTGATATTCAATAAGATAAGTCCAGCTAGTGCCGCCAATCCAGCAAGCGCCATCAAGACCGTTTGTTGTTGGACTACTGCGATACGACGGCGTGTTATCAGCCGTTCTGTGCGATAGATTGTGGTTAGATTTCTGCTAATTCTATTCATGCATTCTATCCTACTTAAACGTCCGGCCAGCAACAAACCCAAGGACGAAGATGCTCAGGAGGACCGCTATTGGATACTCCTTTTGAAGCTTTGTGAATTCATCCGTCAACTGCGTGCGCAAGGCATCAATATTTTCACCATCGATGCCGTGCTCGTCCAGAAGCTGTTTCAGATCACTGATCGCATCTGTTTCGCCCGGAGGATCATCCGCCACATCCATCGTGGGTGAATCGCTGGTCTCCGAACGTAACGTTTCGTTTTGTGCGCGCAGGCGCTCAAGCTCCGCTTCCAACTCCATTTTGGTTGCCATGACGAAGAACTCCCACGATGAATTTCAAACTTTTCTGCGTTTCTCATCGGCGCCGACCAAACTTGAAGATCAAATCGCCAGTTGCGACAACACTGGCTGTCAGCACCTAGTAACCACAATCCGAGGCACACTGCGCTACGTCAAGTATCCAAAACCGAGGCCCCGCTTGGATGCTGTGTTCTGGTGGATTGGTGGACTGCTCCAGAATCCATAATGCAGCTTGTACAGGCGACAGCGTTCGCCCGTACAAGCTGTGTTTATTCGAGCAATCAGGCCTCAATCTTGGCCGCTGCCTTGCGCAAAGAGGCTGCGAGTTTGTTTTTGCGCTCTTGCCAATCTGCCTTGATCTCAGCTTTGCGTTTTTCAAACTTGGCCTTCGTTGTATCAGAGGCTCGTTCAATCTGCTCTTCGATGGCTTCGAGCCGGGCTTCAAACTCCTGATCGAGCTCTTCCATGCGAGTGTCGATCTTTTCACCACTTTCTTTCATTTTGGACTTAATGCCGTCCATCTTTTCTTTGAAAGCAGCTTTTCTTTCGTCACTTGCGGCCTGCCATTCTTCCTCCATCGCGTCCCATTCGCGATCCAGTGCGTCCATTTCCACTGCCATTTCGTCGTCAACTGCATCAGCTCGCAACTTTCGGAAAACAGTTCCACCAAACTCGCTCATCTTTGTGTCCATCGGCGTAGTCCAAACTTCGTCAACTGAAGCGACAACACAGGATTTTCCTGGTAGAAGTTCTGTGCTGATATTGTCCAGCATTACGGCGTCCATCCCCGAAACCCAAAGATCCCGGTATGCACCAAAGAGCCCGCCAGTCATGCCGCCAACAGCCATGCCACTCGCGGTGGCTGATGCTGCTGCCGCAGAACCGGCAAGTGCGGCGCCCGATGCAACTGCCACAGGACCAGCCAAAACCCCGACCATAGCTCCCAACATTAATCCAAATGCAGTCCCGATTGGGCCTTCATCTGCGCTCGATTTCAGTTCAACTTCTCCGTCTGCATCTTTTGTGATCACACCCGCTGCAAAGACAGCAAGCTCTCCGTTTTGATGAAGAGCACGCATTGCCTCTGCACCTTTAAAGGCGGCTTCCTCGGTGTCAAAGACAACCGCTACAAATTTGTCCAACTTAGTTCTCCATTTATTTTTCTGATTGAGGATTAGGTGTCATTTGAACTGCATATTAACGGCAAAGTAGATTTGCTGTTTCGGCAGCCCGCTACCGCTATCGCTCACCGACCACTGCGGTTCGACGAACACGTTGTAAACGGTCTTGTTCTTCTTGAAGACTTTGCCCAAGCGAATGCCCACCGGGACAGAATAGTTATCGTTTTTGAAGTTGTAGGACCAGATAGGCGCACCGCCCGTGTACCAGCCGTCACCAAGCTGGTAAAAGACGAATGGTTGAAATGCGCCGAGACTGACGCGCTCGCGACCATTTGTGTCACCCACTCCACCGCGCCATGTCAAAAGGTAGCCATATTGCACCTTTGCCGAACGAGCGTTGAAATAAACATTCGCGAGACCGAGCTGCCATTGTTCCGATCCCAGACGGTCTTCGGTTGCAGTAGGAGCAACGACCTGTGGACCTATAGCAAAGCTGACAGCGGGATCACCAGTGTTGATTTGATATGCAGCAAAAATATCGAAGTCACCGATCCCGCTTTCCGTCGATCCGCCATCACCAACAGGGAAACTATTGAAGGGGAGCGATGCTCGGACCAGCCAGTTGCTATTACCGATTTGAACTGGCTTGGCGTATCTCAAGACAAACTGGTTTGCATCGAAATCCCCCGGTCCGGTCAATTCGTTGATATAGTAATTCTGGATGTTAAAAGCAGTGATGTCGGCCAGTGGGTTGTTCGCCTGAGCTGCATCTGAAGCGGCATCTGATTGTGCTTGGGCCTGCGTGTTGAACAGGCATACAGACACTGCACAAACCAAGGACAAAATATGGAACATCTTCATGGTCAGTCTCCAAAGGGAACGAGAATCTATTGTCATCCGAGTATTCCAATCATTGTGGCATCACCTCGGGCAGTGGCACGCCGGTGGTCCCCGAAGGAGGTTTGGTGCCTAGATAAGCCGCTAGCGTTGGCGCGACATCAACCGTCTCGACGCGGCGTACAATTGTCCCCGGCGTAATGCCTGGGCCGGAAAATATCAGGGGGACGTGGGTGTCATAGGCCCAAGGTGAGCCATGTGCCGACGCAACCGTTAATCCGTCGAAATCGGCGACAAACCAGTGTGGTTCAAACACTACATAGATGTCACCGGACCTGTCAGGATGAAAGTTCGCCAAAACAGCTTCTGTGATCTTGGTGCGCGGGACTGATCCGCTGCGCAATGCAGAGCTGCCGACCGCATAGGCAATTCCGGGTAACTTCTGAAGCTCCTCGGCAATCGCCAGTTCAACGGCAGTTGGATCAAGCCCCCTTTGGCCAATCAATTCCTGATTCAGATAAAGATAGGGATTTGAAAAATTCTGGATGAGATCGCGGGAAGCTCCGAAATCCAGCTGCAAGCGTACAAACCCCGGTTCGGTGTCCACACGCTGAAAGTCAAACAACCCGGCCTCGATACCGACTGTCGCGAGATAATCCGGGTGTTCGGGTGCGCCGTGATCCGCCGACAAGACAATCAGGGTTTTGTCCAGCCCAACTGTGTTATCCACATGCGCCAACAGATCGGAGTTGCTTCGGTCCAGACGGGCAAAGTTGTCCTCCGCTTCCAGACTGGAAGGACCAAAAACATGACCAACATAGTCCGTCGAGGAAAGACTGATCGACAAATAGTCCGTCACACTGTCTGTTCCGATCTGTTCGGCATCCATCAGCGTTTTTGCGAAGTCGACCGTGATCTCGTCCCCTGCCGGGCTGAGAGTTAGGAATGTAGTGAAATACTTGTTATCGTCAGGGCCCCAGTTATGGGGAAATGTGCGACCAAAACCCGGCAATTCGGTTTCCCATGCTTGATCGTCGTGATCAGCAAAAGCGTAAAGCTCACGATCCCGCAACAGGGTCCAGTCCTGATTTGCGTACAACGCCACTTTGCCTTGCGCCTCCCAGTCCGCGATCCAAGCCGGATAGTCGTCGCGATAAAACGTGCTGGTGACAAATCTGCCTTCGGCTTTCGAAAACCAATAAGCCTGCCCCGCGTGGCCCGCCATTGCAATGGAACCGCGATCCTTGACCGAGACGCCAAAGATTTTAGAAGCCGGACCAAAATGAATGGCAATTTCGTCTGATATCGTTGAACTGATGATATTGCGCGGAGACCGCCCGTCAGTTGTCGCAGCGCGTTGCGTCGGGTCAATCTCATTAGATGGATCGATCCCTGCTGCCCCTACAAGTGGATACTCGATGTCTTGAACATTGTAGAACGGGGTGCCTGTTTTTCGATCGAACCACAGGTTGGCAACCATGCCGTGGATTGCAGGGTCCGTACCAGTGGACAATGTTGTATGACCGACAATGGTTTCGGTGTTAGCATGGCGATGATGGGCATTTGAAAAAATGACCCCGTTTTGCATCAGATATCGAAACCCGCCTTCGCCAACATGTGTCCGATATCTGTCAATCAGATCACCGCGCAACTGGTCCACCGTTATTTGGAGCACCAATTGGGGTTTTTCTCTCGCAGTTGCCGCCACCGCAAACGAGAACACAATTCCAACGGCGATCGTGCTGCTTACAGCTAGTTTCGAAAAGATGCCGATCATACTTCCCCCCAAGATAAAACAGCCGCGCTTTTGAGCGCGATTCAAAAGAGTTTGAGCTGCCGCACCAGCGCTTACGTTGCGATCGTCGTATTATTCTTGAGACCGTAGGCAAATCGGACGTATCCGGCGCCCTCACCAATCAATGAAAATCCGGCCATTAATCCAATCAGAGCAACACTGATTTCGGGATAGTTCATCATGAGATAGCCAGAAACTATAACAGACAGTATACCGCCGAATATCACCCAACTAGATCCAGTTTCCGGGCGTGCCGCGATACCCATTGCGATACGGATCAATCCGCTGACGAAAACGCCAGCAATCAAAATCAACGTCAAAGCCACAAGGCCTTCAAGCGGTCGGAACAAAAGCAATGCACCTGCCATTGTAGTGAACAGCCCCAGTATCAGATAGATCAACCGGGCATTCCATCCGTCTTTAGTGCTAAACACTTGGACCAGCATCAAGCCTCCACCTGCAACAAAAGAGATGCCTACGATCTGTTCAACAATCACAGAGACTAGGAAAGGAGCGAAGACTGCACTTACCCCACCGATTATCATCAGAATGCCCAAAGCAAGAAACCAACCCCAGTTTTTTTGTACATCTCCGGATGCGCTAGCCTTTATATCACTCATTCTCTTGGTCCCTTTGATTTCCGTGCGTTTGGTTTTGAACAATAAGCGGAGTTTTTTTCTTGGTCCGAAGGCGATTTGGGCCCAATTTCCAACCAATCGCCCAGCATGGTCAGACATGCCGGGCGTCAATGCTGTAAAAGCAACAGCGGTCTGAGGCCCTAGTTTCGTGCGTAGTAAAATCGTGGTAGGCTTTTCAGATTATCTTTGGTCGCGTTGGGCAACAGCAGATCGCCATCAGCGTTGATCTCGAAAGCGCCCGCAGGCAAAGCAATCAACTTTTCACCAATGTTGAGGAAGCCGGCGACATTGACGATCACAAAGGTCGTATCACCGTCCGGCAAAACAAGCGCATCATGAACGTAGCCCACAAAATCACCGCCAGTATTGTAAACATTGCCGCGCAAAAGCTCGACCACACTCCAGCCGGAAGCCACCACAGCGATATCCAGATTGTTGTACTCAACAACTACTCCGCCAGCCACATGGGGTGAGGACTGTGCGGATGCAGGCATTGGCGTTCCAAATGCGAATGCACACACGATCGCCGCGGTTGTCAGAAGCTCTTTCATTTCATTTTTTCCGTTCTCGACTTGTTGAACTTTGATTTTCCGGCGGCCAGATGCTGAGGCCGCCGGCCGCTCAAATCAACTTGGTCAGTTTCAAGACAGGGCTGCGCGAAGCTCTTTTTCATCGCTGATGGACAGGGACGTCTCGATGACCTCGCCCTTCATGCCTTCCAGTTCGCTCAACAACTTCGTGGGACGGTTGGACCAGCCGATCACAGCCAGTGCCGAAGAGTCTGGCCCCATCTTTGCACCAACCCGGGCCGCTAGCGCGTCTTCTTCGTCTGCCTGATCCAGCATTCCCGCCAGTGCTCCAGAACCGGCACCCACGGCTGACCCCGCAACAAAACCTGCTGCCGGGTTCCCGGCCATTGCGCCGATCAAAGTCCCGGTCAAAGCCCCTAGCGATGTGCCGCCTAGAAAGCCTGCCGCTGTCAGAGTATCGGAGTTGCGGGTCCGTACTACCCCATTTTTGTCACGGGTCATCACGACCACTTCGTCTAGGTCAACTTCCCAGTTCATGCTCATTTTTTGAAGGCGCAAAAGCGCTTCGTCTGCTGTGTGACGACCTTCAAATACGATGACTACTAAATCGCTCATAAGTTCATTCCTCAGATTGAGTTAAGTTTCGCTTCCCGAAGCCGCATGCCAGGCACGCGGCTCCAAGTTGTGTGAGCGCTGGGAAAAGTTCATCTTCACGAGCAAAGCTCCCAGCGGCTCAATGTTTGACCGCGTTATTGCCGAGCACCGGGCATGATGGTTTCCAGATTTTCCAGACGTTGAAGTGCCTGCACTTTGGTCAGGAAGTCATAGTTGATCCCGGCTGCCGACAAGCTTGAACCTTGCTGGAATGGGTAGCCCTTGAGCGAAAGTAGGAACTCTTTGATTTTCGCTTGAATTGGGACGAAGATCCACATCGTGTTCTCGGCATACCAACGCAGATACATCTCGGATTCATGAACGGCCTTTTCGTACGGGTCGGCCTTGAGATTAACCACGAGAGGCCAAGCAGGGACCTGCCGAACAGCGGTGTTGATTCCGCCTTCAAGTGTTGCAAAGTGTGCCTTGAAGTCCTGAACACGGACGGCGTTCAGATTTGCGCCCTGATCAAAATAGAAGATCGAGTCACGTGGGCTCTCGTCTGTTTCGCCAGACAGGTATTCGGTCAGATCATGACCATCCAGATGGACTCGGAAATCTTTGCCATTGAACGTTTTTCCCTCTTTGAGGTCCTCAACCAGTGTGGTCTCTCCAATCGCTGTGGCAAAGGTCGGCATCCAGTCTTCATGGCTGACAATCTCGTTAAACTTCTCTCCGGGCTCGATCAGGCCGGGCCACTTCACGATAAGCGGGACGCGGAATCCACCTTCCCAAGTTGTTCCCTTTTCACCGTGGAATGGGGTCGTACCGCCGTCGGGCCACGAAATAGTCTCGGCCCCGTTGTCGGTCGAGTACATGATGATCGTGTTGTCCGCGATACCAAGCTCATCAAGCAGGTCGAGAAGCACACCCACCTGATCGTCATGCTCAGCCATGCCATCTGGGTAGAGGCCAATGCCCGTGCGCCCAACGGCTTCATCTCTCAAATGAGTCCAGACATGCATCCGTGTCGAGTTATGCCACAGGAAAAACGGCTTTTCCTGATCATTTGCACGCTTAATGAAATCAACAGAAGCCGCGAGGAACTCGTCATCGGCGGTCTCCATGCGCTTGCGCGTCATCGGGCCTGTGTCTTCGATCTGACCGTCAGCAGACGACCTGATTACACCACGGGGACCAAATGTCTCTCTGAAGGCCGGGTCCTTGGGATAGTAATAGCTTTCCGGCTCTTCCTCGGCGTTCAGGTGGTACAGATTGCCAAAGAACTCGTCGAAACCGTGATTTGTTGGCAAGTGACGATCCTGATCACCAAAGTGGTTTTTGCCATGCTGAGCGGTCATGTAGCCATGCTCTTTCATCACATCGCCAATTGTGGGTGTCCAATCTGGAATCCCGTGCTCGGATCCGGGCATGCCGATCGTCAGTAGCCCAGTGCGAAAAGGATGTTGGCCGGTCATGAAGGCGGCGCGCCCGGCGGTGCAAGATTGTTGAGCATACGCATCTGTGAACATCGCGCCTTCATTTGCTATGCGGTCGATGTTCGGAGTCTTGTAGCCCATGATCCCATGGTTGTAGGCGCTGATATTGTGGACACCGATGTCATCACCCCAGATTACTAGGATGTTTGGCTTGTCTTGAGCGAACGCTGGGCCCGCAGCAAAGAGCGCGACAGCTGACATTACCGCCGTCACCGCCGTCTTTGTCGAATAAAGAATAGGTCGCATGTTTCCTCCAAAATGATCTCGATGTTCCGCGCCATTCACACCCAAACTTCGCGACATTTGAGTTGATCTGCTCCAAGAACCATGTGGAACTTAAGTGATGGAAAACTTCGCTTTGTCGGAAAATGCGAATCTAACAAACAAATATTCGAACACTGCCTCTTGAAACATTTGCGTCGCTTTGTTCATGCCTTGAGTGAGGGCTGACGAACGAACCGTCGGTTTCGAGACACCATTGCCAAGACCTTGACAAATTGGAGCATTCTAAGAGCAAGGTGTGAACCAGACAGCTGAATGAGGCTTTGCATGTCAGAAGAAACCAACGATTTTGCCATCAGAGCAGGTGCGTTTCACGGGCCAGCAGCAATTCTTGCCGGAGACCCGCGACGCTTCGCACGGACACTTCGATCACTCGGTTTGCCTACGGATGCGGAACAGATCATCGGAGCCGATGAATATCTGAAAGGCATCAGTGACGTTATTCGCTCGGCGGAAGACAATGACTTTTTTCTCCACGTCAGCCTTGAACAGGATGTGGGCGAACTGGGCGTTTTTGGCAGAGCAATCGTCTCATCGGATACGCTTTGGGAGGCCTTGCAAACCGCTACGACGGCGCTTCGCTATTTTCAGAACAACTCCGAACTCGTGATCAGAACGTATCGTGGGAAATGCCGTATCTGGTACTTTACGTTGTTGAATTCTCATGATGGCAAGCAGGACATCCAGTATACAATAGGGCTGCTTACAAAAGTTGTCCTGATAGCCCTCGGCGAAGTCGATCCGCAGATCACGGTGGCTTATCCTGGCGCCTCTTCGGAGCATTTTCAGAATAATTCAGCAGTTGAGTCAGTCAGAGACTCAAATCAGGGCTATATCGAATTTCACGAAGACTTGCTTCGGGCGAAAATGCACCGTTCAGACAGCATTCGAGCGGATATCCTTTCGCGCTATCTGCGTGGCAAGAAACTTATGCAAGCACCTCAAGTGAACAGGGCAGACCTAGTCGCCGGTTTGATCAAGGCGTCATTTGGCATTGCGCCATGGTCGCTGTCTGACACCGCACAGGTACTTGGAGTAGGCCCTCGGACTCTTCAGGTTCAATTAAAAGATGAAGGTACCGCGTTTAGGGATATCCAAAAGATTGAACGCCACAAAGAAGCCTGTCGCCTGCTCTCCTCTGGGGCCAGCATTGATGATACGGCAAATGCAATTGGTTTCGAGCATCGACAGAGTTTTTCGGAAGCGTTCGTTGGCTGGG
Source organism: Ruegeria sp. CDSC085 (assembly GCF_059610465.1). Taxonomy (NCBI): domain Bacteria; kingdom Pseudomonadati; phylum Pseudomonadota; class Alphaproteobacteria; order Rhodobacterales; family Roseobacteraceae; genus Ruegeria; species Ruegeria sp. CDSC085. The sequence continues at coordinate 43,953 of NZ_JBXWNR010000024.1, forward strand.
AAGGCTGTGCGCCTTCGACATATGCAAAGAGCAAAGTTCTTTCCTAAAACAGCGCTCCCCAAGCTTCGACGTTCGTTCGCACCTGCGATGTCAGTTCATGATGAACAGGATCCATCCGCCGAAACCCACTACGTTTTCCTCGCCCTCTCACGCCTCTGCGTCGGACTGTTTAATTGCAATAAGTCGGCCATTAAACTCGGCTCCGATCACAAAGATCACCGCCATTAGATTCATAAATACAAGCGCTGACATTACCCCGGCCAAGCCAGCATACGTTATGCTGTACGACGAAAAATTGGTGACATACATCGCAAATATCTTTCCGGCAGAAATCCAGAGCGCAACCGTCAAGACAACGCCAGGATAAACTTGCGTCAGTGTGTGATGGCGGCCTGGAAGCCACAAATGGCAGGCAACGACCGAAAAAATCAGCAAGCCAAAAGAGACACCTAGCCGCAAAATATCGTAGGCCCCTTCGCCTTCGTCGCCTCTGTAAACGGTGTCGACATACAACGGCACCGCAAAGGTCAAAACCGCAGCCACGGTCAAAATCGCCGAGCCGCTCAGAACGAATACGACACTCAACGCACGCGATTTCCAAAGGGGACGCGGATCGTGGTCGCGATACGCATCCGTGAGGGCTTGGCGCACCGCATCAACGCCATTGGACGCAAAGAAAACCGCCAACAAGCCGCCGATGGTCATCGCTTTGACGCTACTGTCTTGCAAAACGGCCCGCACCTCTTTGACGATGGGCTCAGCGATGCTGTCGGGCCATGTCCCATAGATGAACTCAACGATATCCAGCGTCGAAAACTCTGCCGACACGGCTTGAGTCAACGACAGTGCAAAGATTGTAAACGGAAAGAGGGCCAGCATCATGGACATGGCAATGTGACTGCTTCTGGACCAGCCGTTCTTTGCATCGAACCGGACCAAAGCCGCCCAGAGTGCCCTTGCCGCTTGCCGTACCGTCATGTCACGGGTCCTCTCAATTTAAACTTTGGGCTTCGACTAGTACGCCGAAAGTCCAGTTTGAAACAGGCGCCTTCCTCGCGTCTCTCCGCGCCTGGCCAGTATTCGGATTTTAAAAGCTGCTCAGGAGTCCAATTTCATGTTGAACCAATGACCCTACGACACAGTGCACCAAGGGCGGGTCTGCCGCCAAAGATCAAAGAATGATTGCATTACCATCGGGCTACGGCACTGCCATATTCAGGGGATTACCTTGCAGATGGACATCATCTGTTGTCAATTAGTCCGTGCAAATGGTCGAAGATCCAACCGGAACCGTTAGCAAAAACCGCTAGAATGACCGACAATTGGGGATCTCGATGGGCTCAAATATCTTAATACTGGCGCTGATTTCCCTAGAAATTGTTGCCTTCTGGTTCGCTTGGCGCGCCGTTTCTTCCGCCCGAACGTCCCAAGGCGCTGTTGGATGGGTCGTGTTCCTGATCACTGCGCCATATCTGGGCGTGCCGTTGTACCTGTTTTTGGGACACCACAAATTCAAAAACTATCTGATAGCCCGGCGCGATAGCGAAGAAGTCATAGAAGGTCTCAGGACTTACCAAGTGGCCAATGCGCCCGTGGTTGCGCCTGAAATTTCAGTTCAACCCTTTGAAAAAATATCAGAAATGCCCGCAGCCCGCGGCAACAACATGACATTGCTTATTGATGGAAAAGCCACGTTTGACGCAATATTCTCTGCCATTGACGCTGCTGAAACCTATGTCCTCGTTCAGTTTTATATCATTAATGATGACGCACTGGGACAGGCCCTACAAGAACACTTGATTGGTGCTGCGGCGCGTGGCGTCACCGTCCGGCTTATGTTTGATGCTGTCGGCAGCGCCAAACTGCCCAAAGCTTACTATCAAAGCCTGCTTGAAGCTGGTGTACACGTCGTGGATCCCAAAAAAACACGAGGCCCCAAGAACCGGTTTCACATCAATCTGCGCAATCATCGAAAGACCGTTATCGTTGATGGAAAAGTCGGATTCACCGGCGGCCTGAACGTCGGCGACGAATACATGGGACTTAACCCAAAATTTGGCGATTGGCGCGATACTCACGCCCAGTTGAAGGGCCCAGTTGTGTCTCAACTACAGCTGGTTTTTGGCGAAGACTGGCATTGGGCTACCAATGAGGTGCTTATTAACGATCTGAATTGGGAAGCTCCTCATGCGACCGAAGACATGACGGCAATGATTGTTGCGACCGGCCCCGGTGACGAAATGGAAACTGGCGCGCTCTTCTTCTTCTCGGCCATCACTGCAGCCAAACACAGAGTCTGGATTGCATCGCCATACTTCGTTCCTGATACCGACGTACTGACAGCGATGAAGCATGCTGCACTGCGCGGCGTAGATGTGCGCATTCTTGTGCCCGAGGTAATAGACCACAAGATTCCTTGGCTGGCGGCGTTTGCCTATTTTGATGAGATACGTGAGGCGGGAGTGCAGGTCTGGCGTTACAAACCAGGGTTCATGCATCAGAAAGTGGTTTTGGTGGATGACAGCTTTGCCGCAATTGGCACGACAAACCTCGACAATAGGTCGTTTCGATTGAATTTTGAGGCAATGGCGACTTTCTTTGATGCCCGTCCTGCAGCCGCAACTGCTGCTATGCTCGAGAATGACTTTCATCGAGCTTGGATGCTGAACAAGACCCTTGCCGAACAACCCTTGGGCATCCGTGTAGGTGCCCCGATTGCCCGCCTGTTCGCGCCTGTGCTGTAGCTTTGGCCATTTGTTCGTGAGGTCGAGATTTCGGGCTAAGAATTTTCACTTGGCACACGCGGGCTTAAACTTTCAGTAGGGCCCGACCTAGCCCGCTGTATTCGGGTTGGGAGTTGAAGGAAATGTTCCTTAGGCAACCAAATTTCATCCTGATTACGGAGCAAGTTCGGACCCCGTATCCGAACACCAATGAAACAGTTCCTTATGTCCAAGGGTTGAAAACCGCTTCAGTGATTAAAACGATACCCGCTCTGTTAGCAAATTAGACACTCAACTAGAGGTCCAGTGCTGCGGTGCAGCTGACGATGGTTTGGTCCGCAACTTGGACATCGGCACCCAAAAACTCGCTGCGCTGTGAACGAACGGCCGGTTTTCTCTCTGCATCGCGGCTGACGCCTTTGTTGGTAGCCTTGCTGCACTTGCGAGTATTATAGCTGTGCCACTTCCGGTATGGGCTCGTTCCGGACCTCGGAGGCGGCGCAGCATCTGCGAGGGCTAGGCAGGAAGGACCGGCGAGGACGGCCCAAAGCCGCCGTCTAGCTCTGGTACCCAGCGCTGCGGATGCAGCCCGCTTAGCAGACATTCGCCCTGCGAACTGGTCTGGGCCGAAGTGTAAACTGGCTGTGTGACGTGATCTTAAGGCCAATTGTCTCCCACATGATCAGTTTTGCGACTGTATTCCCGATTTCCTCACGGATGGGGGCGGCTTCGATTATCTCTTCCTCATGCCAAGCAACATTCAGTTGCGAGGCAGAAAATGGATCAAAGAAAAGGAAAGAGAAATGGCAAATCCACGCCCTACGAACGGCCCATCAACCACCGGAAACAAATCTGGTTCTGGCCGCGGAAACAATCCGCCTAAGGGGAAATAAGTAGCCTTTAGCCAGCCGCGCGCAGTGTCTGACGTCAGCACCAATGGGACAGTTTAGGTTGATTTGATAAGAGAGGGTTTCTGGCTCATCGTAACCGCCAAG
>NZ_JBXWNR010000025.1:0-44111 GCF_059610465.1 Ruegeria sp. CDSC085
CGTCTCCACCGTCTCTCCGATGCGTCCGACCGTCTCTCCAGCCCGTCAGCACCGCCTCAGCAGCGCCGGTGAAGGGGGTTCTAAGTATAACCCGACAAAGCCGCAAGTGGAAAATTCACAAAAACAGAAGAAATTCTCATAAAGATAATTTATCAATTAGTTACAGATATTTAATAGCATTTCATCAGGCGCTTCGCCGCCGAAATCCAAGAAAATGCAGGTCAGAATTCGCGGCTCAACGCGTTATGTACATGATTACCCACAGATTCACCTCCGAGTCAGGCGGAATCTGCCCTGTTGGACCACAAAGACAGGATTGGAATCGGAAGACGCAGGGCAAGCAGGGCGATGATGGTTGCCAGATAAGCAAGCGGCTCGATCTGAAATCCTTTTGCCAGCATGACGTAATGCACGCCCCCCAACAGCGCAGCCGCGTACACAAGGCAGTGCAGCTTGCGCCAGCGTGATCCCAGTCGGCGCACCGACCAATTATTGGATGTCAACGCCAACGGAAGCAGGAGAAGGAACGCCCCCATTCCGACCGTTATGTACGGGCGCTTGAGGATATCCGCCCAGATCTGGCTGGGAAGCTGCACATCCAGAACCAGCCACACAAGAAGATGCAACGCGACGTATACAAAAGTGAGCACTCCGATCGCTCGGCGATACTTCATCAGGTTCAAACCGACATGCCAGCGCAGAGGCGTGACGGCCAGACCGGCAATCAGCAACTGCAGGGCCAGCTCACCATATCTATGCTCCAACGCCTCAATCGGTTCGACCCCCAGACCACCGGTAAGGCCAAGATAAAACAGCCAGGGCGCAGGCAACGCCCCCAGCAGATATATCGCCCATACCGGAATACGGCGGAGTGTCTGGTTAATCGACTGCATGATTCTAATAGTTCTTGGCCAAATCCATGCCCTCGTAAAGGCTGGCGACCTCTTCTTCATACCCGTTGAACATCAGGGTCGGCTTACGTGACGCGAAAAGCCCGCCCCCGATCTCGCGTTCGGAAGCCTGAGACCAACGTGGATGGTCCACATTCGGGTTCACATTACTATAGAACCCGTATTCGCGCGGATTAGACATGTTCCAGCTGGTGGGCGGTTCCTCCTCGGTCAGAGTGATCCGAACGATCGACTTGATCGATTTGAAGCCATATTTCCACGGAACGACCAAACGCAAAGGCGCGCCGTTCTGGTTGGGAAGCGGTCGGTCGTAGATTCCGGTTGCCATGATTGTCAGCGGGTGCATCGCCTCGTCCAGGCGCAAGCCCTCCCGGTACGGCCATTCAAGAATGGGAAACCGCGTTCCCGGCATCTCGTCTGGGCGATAGGCCGTTTCGAATGCCGCATATTTTGCGCCCTCTTGCACACCTGCCAGGTTCAGAAGGTCAGCCAGCTCGAAGCCGTTCCATGGAACGACCATCGACCACGCTTCTACACAGCGGAAGCGATAGATCCGTTCCTCGATCGTCATCTCGGACAGGATACTGTGGAAATCATAGTCGCCCGGGCGGTCAACCAGACCGTCGATCTGCACGCTCCAGGGTTCGGTCACCAGCGTGTGAGCATATTTTGCCGGGTCATCTTTTCCGGTCCCGAACTCATAGTAGTTGTTGTACGTGGTGATCTCTTCCCAGGTGTTGGGCTCCAACCCATCCTGTGCTGCCGCCGGTTTGGCCATCGCAGTCAGGCCGACACCTGCCAGCCCGGCCATAACCTGCCTCCGGTTGAGAAACGCCGCCCGGGGGGTGACGTCGGCATGTGTCAAAGTGTTGGTCCAGCGATGCGCCATATGGGTCTCCGTCATGTGCAACAGTCAGTGTTGACGTAGTGTGCTGATAGCACAGAGCCACAGAAACAGGCGTAACGATTGAGCGAAGTGATTGTAACGTTCCGGTGTGGCAGGACCTTCGGGGAACGGTGTCAGCAACGAAAACCATAGACGCGAAAACCTTTAGCGCCCGGCAGAAAACCGGGTTTTTCTTGGATTACAATCAAAACACGGGCACAAAACTTTACAACTGCTGACGCAAAGCTGCACTCTGTCATACGGGCGCCACGCCAAGCCGAACGCGAGGCAAGGCTGCGGTTGCAGCCTTTTGGCCGCAATGGGAGGAAGAAAATGTGTGATATTTGTGTAATGAATGCCGTCAAAGACAAGATGCTGTCTCGTCGCGGATTCTTCAAAGCTGCTGCCGCTTCGGGTGTTGCAGCAGCCGCAACCGGGGCCGTCGCGCCGGCAGCATTGGCGGCTGGGCATGGCGGTGTCGAGGATATGACCCACACGCTAAGCCCGGATTTCCCGACATGGGGCGGCGAGCCCGGCATCTCGGCCGAGCAAGCTTTCAACTTTACTGATCACGGCTTCAATCTGTTCAACCTGTCAATCAACGAACATACGGGTACGCATATCGATGCACCGCTTCACTTCTCGGCGGATGGGACATCAGTTGACGAAATCCCTGTCACGGATCTGGTCGCCTCCTTGTGCATCGTGGACATCGCTGCCCGTGCTGCCGAGGATGCTGACACGCGCGTCACCCCGGATGATCTGAAAGCCTGGATTGCGGCCAATGGTGATATCCCTGATGGTGCCTGCGTGGCGATGCATTCCGGATGGGCAGGCAAAACCGCCACGGATGAGTTCCGCAATTTCGACGGCGAAGCGCAGCATTACCCGGGCTTCCACGTTGAAGCAGCGCAGATGCTGATGGAGGAGACCGGAGCACGATCAATTGCCGTTGATACCCTGTCCCTGGATCACGGCATGTCCGCAGATTTCGCGACGCATTACGCGTGGTTGCCGTCAGGCCGGTTCGGGATCGAATGCCTGGCTGGGTTGGATCGCGTGCCTGCGTCTGGTGCAACGCTTGTGATCGGCGCGCCCAAGCACCAAGGCGGCACCGGCGGGCCGGCCCGGATCTTTGCGTTGATCTGACAAATTCCCGGGCGGCTGACCAACGCCCGCCCGGCCATCTTTCCGGCAGGGCCAAATTTCCACCACAGTTGCAAACCAAGACTTTGTGCATTCTTGAACTGTTCGGGACACCCTGCCTCCATGTTGCTCAGACCACTGGTTATTTCTCTGTCTTTACTGTGCGGATCGGCATTGGCTGATGTGCAATCCTGCAAAAAGCTGTTTGAGCGCGCGTCGCAGGTCCTGAGCGATCTGAACCAGATCGGGTCTGAAGTTTATGAAGACAGCCACCCGGGCCTTGGCAATTCCGCCACATTTGCAGACCCATCCTCCAAGATCACAGTTTTCTTCTATGACCACCAACAAAGGGTCGTCTCATCCGAAATGGCCCTTGAAAGCTTTAAACAAGCCGCACGCGATATCGCTGCAATAGCTGCGCGGCGCGGCGCTGAACTCGGCGAAATCAACGCCTATCAGTTGCGTGATCCGTCGCAGGTGTTGCCATTTCGGGCCGAGGCCAAAGCATCAGATGGCCTGTCCGAGTTTCTGGCGGTTGGCGTCGTGGACAATTGTATTATGAAGCTTAGGTTTACCGCCCAGTTTCCATTGGAGGAAGCGCAGGTCTGGATGAAAGCGCTCAACGAGTATCTGAACAAAGGCTATGGAAAGCCGACATGAAAAAAGGCCCGCCTTTAAGGCGGGCCTTTCCAGTTTCCGGTGTCAGATCAATGCACCACAGCATCATCCGGGCGGGGTCGTTTTGAAGTTCCCAACCGGTCACCGATGATCAGACCATCGGTCCCAACGGTCACAGGAACAGTCTCGCCGTCCTTGATCTCACCGGCCAGCAGAGCTTCTGCCAACGGGTTCTGCAAGGCGCGCTGGATGACGCGTTTCAGCGGGCGGGCACCGAAGACCGGGTCATAGCCTTCGTTTGCCAACCACTCCTTGGCGGCATCGTCCAGTACCAAGTCGATCTTGCGCGCGGCCAGGCGTTTGAGAAGACGACCCAGCTGGATGTCAACAATCGCAGCCATATCCGACCGTTTCAGCCGGTCGAAGATGATGGTTTCGTCCAGACGGTTCAGGAATTCGGGCCGGAAATGGGCTCTTACGGCATCCATCACGTCATGCTTGGCCTGCGCACTATCGGCACCCTCAGGCAATTGGCTGAGTGCCTGGCTACCAAGGTTCGAGGTCAGAATGATCAGCGTCTGCTTGAAATCAACCGTACGACCCTGACCGTCGGTCAGGACACCGTCATCAAGCACCTGCAACAGCACGTTGAACACGTCCGGATGAGCCTTTTCGACCTCGTCGAACAGGACAACCTGATAGGGCCTGCGCCGCACGGCTTCGGTCAGCACACCGCCTTCGTCATAGCCGACATAACCCGGAGGGGCACCGATCAGACGGGCAACCGCGTGTTTCTCCATGAATTCCGACATGTCGATCCGCACCATCGCGTTTTCATCGTCGAACAGATATTCGGCGACGGCTTTGGTCAGCTCGGTCTTACCGACACCGGTTGGCCCAAGGAACAGGAACGAACCCAGCGGCCGCCCTTCATCATTCAGACCGGCGCGGGCCCGGCGCACGGCGTTGGCCACAGCTGTAACGGCCTCGTCCTGGCCGACCACGCGGGCGTGCAGCGCTTCTTCCATGCGCAGCAGCTTGTCGCGTTCGCCTTCGAGCATTTTTGCGGTCGGGATGCCCGTCCAGCGTTCGACAACGCTGGCGATCTGTTCCGGACGCACCGTTTCCTCGGCCATCATGGCGTTGCTTTCGGCATTCTCGGCCTCGGACAGCTTTTTCTCAAGCTCGGGGATGATGCCATAAGACAGCTCACCGGCCTTGGCGAGGTTGCCTTCGCGCTTGGCGATTTCCAGATCAGCCCGCGCCTTGTCGAGCTGTTCCTTCAACTCCCGCGCGCCCGCCAGCTTGTCGCGTTCGGCCTGCCACTGAGCGGTCATCTCGGCGGATTTCTCCTTGAGGTCGGCCAATTCCTTTTGCAACGTTTCAAGCCGATCCTTGGAGGCCGCGTCATCTTCAAGTTTTAACGCTTCTTCCTCGATCTGCAACTGCAGGATCTGGCGATCCAACTGGTCCAGTTCTTCAGGCTTGCTGTCCACTTCCATACGCAGACGCGCGGCGGCCTCGTCGACGAGGTCGATAGCCTTGTCCGGCAGGAAGCGGTCGGTGATGTACCGATGCGACAGGGTCGCGGCCGATACCAACGCCGAATCCGAAATACGGACTCCGTGGTGCAGCTCGTACTTTTCCTTGATACCGCGCAGGATGCTGATCGTATCCTCGACCGTCGGCTCCTGCACTATCACGGGCTGGAACCGCCGCGCGAGGGCCGCATCTTTTTCGACGTATTTACGGTACTCGTCCAACGTGGTCGCGCCGATACAATGCAGCTCACCCCGAGCAAGCGCAGGCTTGATCAGGTTGGCGGCATCCATCGCACCGTCGGATTTACCCGCACCAACCAGCGTGTGCATTTCGTCGATGAACAAAATGATCTCACCTGCCGCCTCGGTGACCTCGGTCAGAACGGCCTTGAGGCGTTCTTCGAATTCCCCACGGTACTTCGCACCTGCGATCAGCGCGCCCATGTCGAGCGCAAGCAGTTTCTTGTCCTTAAGCGATTCCGGCACGTCTCCGTTGACGATGCGCAGGGCCATGCCCTCGGCAATCGCGGTTTTACCGACGCCGGGTTCACCGATCAGAACCGGGTTGTTTTTGGTGCGGCGCGACAGGACCTGCATCGCGCGGCGGATTTCCTCATCCCGCCCGATGATCGGGTCGATCTTGCCCTCGCGCGCGGCCTCGGTCAGGTCGCGGGCATATTTCTTGAGTGCATCATAGCCCTCTTCCGCCGATGCGGTGTCAGCAGTGCGACCTTTGCGGATGTCGTTGATGGCTTCATTGAGTTTTTGCGCAGATACGGCACCGGCTTCCAGCGCCTCTTTGGCTTTGGATTTGACCATGCACAGCGCCATCAACACGCGTTCGACAGGCACAAAGCTGTCGCCCGCTTTGGTGGCGATCTTCTCGGCCTCGTCCAGAACCTTGGCAGTCTGGCCGTCCATGTAAATCTGGCCCGCATCGCCGCTGACTTTCGGGATCTTGCCCATTGCAGCGTCGAGCGCCTCAACCACGCGGTCCGGCGCGCCGCCCGCGCGCGTGATCAGATTGCTCGCCAGCCCCTGATCGTCATCCATCAATGCCTTGAGTATATGTGTGGGCTCCAGCCTCTGGTGCCCCTCGCGCAGCGCAATGGTCTGCGCCGCCTGCACGAACCCCCGTGCCCGTTCGGTGAACTTGTTCAAGTCCATGGTATTCTCCTTTTCCAAGCGCCCGGTGGATTTGCGCCCGCTAGGCAGCACGCAGTGGTCCGGGCCTTGTCCTCAATCTGGGAAATATCCCCACCGCTTCAAGAGGCTGGAGAGTGAAAAAAAGCCGTCAGCCGCGCGAAATTGTATAGACTGTGTAGCCTCCGGTTTCGGCCACCTGCTGGGCATCGTGCATCTCGACCAGAGACTGCGCGGCGGCGCTGCCTGTGGGGCAGGATACAAGATCAGCGGTGTGGTCAAGGAAATTGCCTGTAAAGGCGGTTTCGCCGGTCAACTGGCACCAGTCATCCTCGGACCGATAACCGCGGACGAGGTAAAGGTCGTCATTGGTGGGGGCCGGGGCGGCACCGGTTTCGGGTGCGCTCGGCGGCGTGTCGGTGCAGGCCGCTATGGCCGCTGCCGCAGCCAGCGGAATGAGGTGCTTCATGGTCTGTCCCTTTGGTGCAATTCCGTTTCTGAACGGCCGCACCTTAGCACAGTTGAGACAGTGCGGGGAAACCACGTCCCCCGGACTCAGGTCTCAATCGCCTTCGATCTGCCGGATCAGTTGTTGCGCCACGTCGTCCCCCTGCCCGGCCGCGAGGCGATAAAACTTCAACGCCCCCGCGACATCGCCGGATTCGTACAGCAACCGGCCGAACTTGCGCTGCGACTTCATATCGCCGATTTTCGCAGCCCTGCCCCAGAAAACAGAGGCTGCTTGGGTGTCCTGAGGCACACCCTCCCGCCCGTGATAGGTCAGAGAACCAAGGTTGTGCAGTGCGACGACATCGTCCTGCTCGGCGGCCTGGAAATAATAGTCCAGCGCCTGTTCGATGCCTTTTACGTATCCGTTCTCGCCGGTCTCGTAGATGAAGTCCAGATGCGCCGCAGCATCGGCGCTGCCGTTACGGGCCGCCATCTTCGGATAGTCGACCGCACGCTGCATGACCGCACGCTGCATGTCGCGCGTGACATGCGTTCCGTCGCGATAGAATGTGCCGAGGCGCAGCAGAGACGGCTCATTCCCGAGGAAAGCGGCCTTTTGAAAATAGTACAGCGCCTTGTCGATGTCGCGCGCCACACCGTCCTCGTTCTCGTAGCCATACGCAACGTTATGCATCCCCATCGACAGGCCGGATTCGGCGGCCGCCACGACCTCGGCGTCGACATCCTGGTCTTTCAGCAGGAAATCAGCGCAGATCGCCATCGCGTTCTCGGCGTCCATGTCGGCCCATTTTACCCCGTCGAAATAGGGCGACTGGCCCGGAGCGGCGGCAGCCATCAGGCAGTCGTACTCTCCGTCCGAATAGTCGGGGTCCTGCGGTGGATCGTCGGAGGCGGTTTCCGGCCGAGGGCGAAGGTCGGAGACCCGCAGGCGCCGTTGCGGTCCCTTGGGGGCGTCATCCTTTGCCGGCGCGGGAGCGTCACCCATCAGCCCCGCCAGCAGATTGCGCGCCAGTTGGGCATAGATCGGGCAGTCGGCGTAGATCTGTGCAAAATTCTCGATGGCCGTCGCTGACGCGCTGTCCTTGACGTCTGCCCAGACCAGTCGGGCCTCGCCGCAATCCGTCTCACCGGCCCAGACCGCGCCCTCCCCGGCCAAAATGCCGCTGAGGCCACCACACCCAACCGTATCATCCCGTATTTTCCTGCGTCTTTTCTTGTCTCAATGCGCCACACGCTCTAGAGAAGCGCCCATCCCGCCAAGCCTGAAAGGTCGAAACAATGCCCCAAACCGCCGATGACCGCCTGATCGTAGCCCTCGATGTCCCCAACGCATTGGAGGGGCTGAAGCTGGCCGAGACGCTGGGCGACGTCGTTTCGTTCTACAAGATCGGCCTGGGCATGCTGACCGGCGGCGGGCTGGCCTTGGCCAATGAGTTGAAGCAGGAACACGGCAAGCGAATCTTTCTGGACATGAAGCTGTTCGACATCGGCAACACGGTGGAAAACGCAGTGCGGGGGCTGGCGCAGTTCGATCTGGATTTCCTGACCGTACATGGTGACCCGCATGTGGTGCGCGCCGCCAAGGAAGGGGCGGCGGGCAAGGATCTGAAGATCCTGGCGGTGACCATCCTGACCTCGCTGAACCGCGACGATCTGGATGCGGGCTTGATGAAGACCGGAGCCATGCAGGACATGGTGGTGGAACGCGCCGCCCGCGCCTTTGAGGCCGGGGCCGATGGCGTGATCGCAAGCCCGCAGGAGGCCGCCCTGATCCGCGCCTTGCCCCAGGCAAGGGGCCGACTGATCGTAACCCCCGGCGTGCGTCCGGCTGGCGCGGCACTTGGAGATCAAAAACGTGTGGCCACACCAGCCAGCGCCATCCAGGACGGAGCGGATCATATCGTTGTTGGCCGTCCCATTTATCAGGCGGAAGACCCGAAATCCGCAGCCGCAGCCGTTTTGACCGAGCTAAGTTCTCTGAAAACGTGATGACCGGAATCATCGTTTCAGCCGGTATTCGTACTGAAAAAACCGCCGCAACAGGTTGACCTTACGTCAATTTTTGACGAATCCGCGCCAAATCGTCCCTGTGCCAGAAAACACACATTCAGAAAGTGAGTTTTTCCAAAGCAGCCTTCACTCTATCTCCGTAGGGAAATCTTGGCGATTCTTAAGGGGATTAACTCCCCAACGAACCTTTTCTTCCTGAGGTTCGTTACTTCCCCCCGCGATGCTGCGGGGGGTTTTCTTTTATCTGAATGATCTTTGATCGATATCACTGCATGATATAAAGAACTCCCAAGCCAACTGCGGAACACACGAGGACGCAGATGCCCGGTCTTTGCCGAGATTGCCTGACCCTTTTGACAAACGAACGGCGCTGCACGGGCTGCGGTAGCCCCAGGGTAAAGTCGCACCCCGAACTCCTTGACTTGACCATCGCTCATATGGATTGCGATGCCTTTTATGCTTCGGTGGAAAAGCGGGACAATCCGGAACTGGCAGACAAACCTGTCATCATCGGCGGCGGCAAACGCGGCGTTGTTTCCACGGCATGCTACGTGGCCCGAATTCGGGGTGTACGATCCGCCATGCCCATGTTCAAAGCGCTGCAACTGTGCCCTGATGCCGTCGTGATCAAACCACGCATGTCTGTGTATGCCCAGGTGTCACGCGACATCCGAGCCATGATGGATGAACTGACGCCAGTGGTCGAACCTCTGTCCCTGGACGAAGCCTTCATGGACTTGTCCGGCACCCAACGCCTGCACGGGGCACCTCCTGCCGCCATGTTGGCGCGCCTCGTCAAACGCATGAAAGATGAACTGGGTGTGACCGGATCTATCGGGCTGAGTCACAACAAGTTCCTGGCCAAGGTTGCCTCGGACCTCGATAAGCCCCGCGGGTTTTCGGTGATTGGCAAGGCCGAGACGGCAGAGTTTCTGAATGACAAACCCGTACGGTTGATCTGGGGCATTGGCCCCGCCGCGCAGGAATCACTGGACCGTGCAGGGATTCGAACCTTCAACGACCTGCTGCGTTGGGATCAGGAGGCTTTGACTGCGCGTTTCGGCTCGATGGGGTATCGCCTTTGGCATTTGGCACGGGGTCAAGACAAACGACGCGTTTCAACTCATGAGCCGATGAAATCGATCAGCAATGAGACCACATTTTTCGAGGACACCGCCAATATTGACGTTCTGGACGGGCATTTGTGGCGCATGGCCCTGAAGGTCTCGGACCGGGCCAAGGCCAAGGATCTAGCTGGCCGGGTCGTTACGCTGAAGCTGAAGAAAGCCGATCACAAGGTTCTGACACGGCGCGTGTCATTGCGGGACGCAACGCAGATCGCAGACCGGATTTATCGCACGGCAAGGGGGCTTTTCGATCAGGTGGGGGATCAGGGGCCGTACCGCCTGTTGGGGTGTGGTCTGTCTGACCTGTGCCCTGCGGATCTGGCCGACATTTCCGGCGACCTGCTTGATCCCGGCGCCGTCCGCAGATCGCGGGCCGAGCGAGCCACCGACGAAATCCGTCAGAGATTCGGCGCAGACGCAATCGTGAAGGGCCGCGCTTTGCGCTAGGCTCATTCCGCAGCCAGACGGACCGGCTTGGAACCGATGCTGCATATCTCGCGAACCACTTGCCGGAGGAGTTTCGAAAACGTCATGAAATTGGCGTTCGGCGCAATCTTCTCTTCGTTCATATACAGGGCGCGGTCAATTTCGATCTGAATCGCGTGTTGCTGGCGGGTGGGGCGGCCATATGTCTGCGTTACATAGGCCCCGGCAAACGGGGCATTGCGCGCCACATTCAGTCCTGCCGCAGAAAACGCCGATTCGATGAAGTCCACAATCTCGGACGAGGCCGAAGCACCGAACCGATCACCCAGCACGATTTCGGGCCGTTTGTTTCGGGTCGTACCAGCCATGGACACCGCCTCATGCGGCATCGAGTGGCAATCCACCAGAATGGCCTGCCCGAACTTCTCATGCGATTCGGCCAACAAGGACTTCAATCGTGCATGATAAGGACGCCAATAGGTATCTAAGCGCAGCCGTGCTTCGTCCATGGTCAGCTTGCCGCTGTAAATTGCTCGTCCATTGGCCACGACGCGGGGAATCACGCCTAACCCCGATGCGACCCTTGGGTTATGCCCGTGCCTGCGGGCGCCGCTGATCAACGCCGGGTCCAATTCGTCCAGACTGCGATTCAGGTCCAGATAAGCTCGCGGCATGGTTGCTTTGATCAAAGGCGCGCCACTCTCGGCTGCTGCCGCAAACAATTGATCGACAAATGCGTCTTCCGAGGACCGAATCACGCTTTGGTTCAGAACGGACCGCTTCAGAAACGCTTCGGGATAGTCCCGCCCGCTATGTGGGGATGAAAAAACCACACATGAACTGCGGTTTTCCGGCATATCCAATACAAAGGCTGCGTTCTGCATGATCCCTCCCTCTTCGCAATCAACATAGACCGGAAAATAGTTCTTCCAAACCCCTTGAACCCCTTTGCGACTCCTTTTATAGACCCCGCTACCGGCGCGGGGTTCCGCGCCCCATTTCGTTATGGGGCAGGGCACGCAAAGGGAAAGTGGGCGGTTAGCTCAGCGGTAGAGCACTTCGTTGACATCGAAGGGGTCACAAGTTCGATCCTTGTACCGCCCACCATGATTTCACTGTCCCGGATATCCGGGACACCCGAGTAACCCAGGCGCTGGCCACGTCCTTGATGAAGGCGCCGCAGATTGGAGACAGACCATGAAGGTCAAGAACTCGCTCCGCTCGCTCAAGAACCGGCACCGTGACTGCCGTATTGTGCGTCGCAAAGGCCGCGTCTACGTTATCAACAAGACGCAGCGCAAGTTCAAAGCTCGTCAGGGCTGAGAACGGCGAAACACCGCTTTAAAGAGCCGCGCCTTCGGGCGCGGTTTTTTGTGTTATCTCGACCCCGCGGCGCCGTCTGAGAACCATCCGCACCATCCATGGAATGGAACAGACCGCCATCGCGGCGGGAACTGAATCGAACAGGGCGAATCCTGTCTTTATCGGCCAGCCGACACCCAACCGTTCGGGGGAAAAGACCACGCGCTCCGCCTGGTCTCGCAAATGTGGCGCGACACCGCGCATCCGCTCATCGGTCGTAAAACCGTCAAGATCGACCCCCATTGCAAACAACTCCAGACCAAGCGCGTAGTCGCGCCAACACGAAAACAGGATGGTCAGACCGACGACGACCACGAAGCTCCAGGTGAACCCGGACGGAAAATCGGGCCGCCTGACGCAAAGCCAGACCGGTCCCGCGACCAGCCCGAGAAGCAACAGCAGCGCCACGGCATCCAGCAACACCTCGACCATTTCGACAGCCCTCCCGCCATTTGCACCGAGCCCACCTGACACCTGAGCACTCGCCGGTATCCGACGGCGGCCCTACCAACTGATCCCGACATGGTTAACAAATGAAAAAGCTCCAGTAAGCGCTGCGACATTATATGACCAAGTAAATTTGTCAGTTTTTCTTGCATCCCGCCGAGAATCGTATAATTGAGCAAATCAGTCGGGTTATCGACCGACGCGAAATTCAATTGTTGGGGCAAACTATGCTGAAATCCACAACCTGCCTGGCCGCCGCTCTGTCGGCATTGATCGCAACGTCCGCCGCGGCTGAAGGCGAGCTGAACCTTTATTCGTCGCGCCACTATGACACCGACGAACGTCTGTACACGGACTTCGAAGATGCGACTGGTATCAAGATCAACCGGATCGAAGGCAAGGCAGACGAGTTGATCGCGCGCATGGAAGCAGAAGGCGCGAACTCTCCTGCCGACGTTATGCTGACCGTCGACACTTCTCGTCTGGCGCGCGCCAAAGATGCGGGCATTCTGCAAGCTATCGACAGCGAAACCATGGAAGAGCGCATCCCCGCCAACCTTCAGGACGAAGACAACCAGTGGTTCGGCTTCTCACAGCGCGGTCGGATCATCTTTTACAACAAAGAAAACGTCACCAACCCGCCAGCCACTTACGCAGACCTGGCCAAGCCGGAGTACAAGGACCTGATCTGCATCCGGTCCTCGACCAACACCTACAACCAGACCCTGCTCGCCTCGATCATCACACATGAAGGCGCAGAAGCTGCAAAGTCCTGGGCGGAAGGCGTTGTCGCCAACATGGCGCGAGACCCGCAAGGGGGTGACACCGACCAGCTGCGTGGCATCGTTTCGGGTGAATGCGATATCGCTGTGTCGAACACTTACTACTATGCACGGGCCATCCGCAAAGACGTCAAAGGTCTTTCCTCTGACCTCGACATGATCGGTTGGGTCTTCCCCAATCAGGACAGCTATGGTGCGCATATGAACCTGTCGGGCGGTGGCGTCGCGGCGCACGCACCGAATAAGGAAAACGCAATCCTGTTCCTTGAGTATCTGGCAAGCGATCAGGCGCAGGAGTACTTTTCGGCAGGAAATGACGAATTCCCGGCAGTACAGAGCGTTGAGCTGGCAGATTCGGTAAAAGCACTGGGTGACTTCAAAGCTGACGACGTGAACCTGTCAGACGTCGCCAAGAACATCCCGGAAGCACAGAAAATCTTCAACGAAGTTGGCTGGAAATAATCCGCAACATCGTCAGCGATTTACCAAGGGCGCGGAGTTTCCGCGTCCTTTCTCGTTTACAAATTCATATTTTTTTGATATTTTTCTCGCAAATGAAACTTCCTCTCACTTTTGAGCCATGCTTGATAACCTTTCGAACCGCCTCGCCGCACGTCTGAACGAACTCCGCCACGGGCGCGGATGGTCGCTGGATCAACTGGCCGCTCACAGCGGAATCAGTCGGGCCACACTGTCCCGCATGGAGAAAGGAGACGTCAGCCCCACCGCAGAGAATCTTGGCCGACTCTGCGCCGCTTTTGACCTGCCAATGTCACGGCTTTTGATGATGGTCGAAGACAGCTTTGACCCCAAAGTGCCATTTGAACGCCAGACCGAATGGCGCGATCCCGCGACGGGCTTTACCCGCCGTTCAGTTTCACCCCCAGCAAACGGTCTGAACGCCGAGGTCGTGGAATGCCACCTGCCGCGTGACACGGTCATCACTTACGAGACGCCACCAAAATCAGGACAGGAACACCATCTGATCCTGATCGATGGCGCGCTGACACTGACTGTTGACGGAACGCCCCATACGCTTGGCGCCGGAGATTGCCTGCGCTATCACCTGTCAGGCCCAACCCGGTTCGAAACCGGCGCATCTCGCGGTGCGCGTTATCTCTTGGTGCTGACATGATCTCACGTCTGACCGATCTCGATTTCAGCGCGGCAGTTGATGATCTGGCGGAAATCCTCCACGCCTGTGTACATGACGGGGCCAGCATCGGCTTTGTCCTTCCGTTTACCTTGGACGATGCACGGAGGTACTGGTTGCAAAACGTTCAGCCTGGACTGAAATCCGGTGCATTGGAGGTGTTTGTCACCCATGACAACCGGAGCATTCAGGGCACGGTGCAACTGATCCCCGCGATCATGCCAAATCAGCCACACCGCGCTGATGTCGCAAAGCTTCTGGTACACCCGAACGCCAGACGGCGTGGTTTGGGCCGCGCCCTGATGGAAGCCCTCTTACAACGAACAAAAGAGTTGGAGCGTACGATGCTGGTTCTTGATACGCGCAGTACCGATCCTTCTCGAATGCTCTATCTGGACCTTGGGTTTCAGATCGCAGGGGAAATTCCGAACTACTGCCGGAACCCGTTCGAAACCAAATTGGAACCCACAACTTACATGTATAAAGAGCTGTCAGCCTGACGCCGAACAGCGACCGTTTGACCGTGGGTCATGGATTTTTTCCGAGTGGTCCACGCGAAGTCGTGCGAATGGTCCGGGGGCATTCTCATGCCGCGCTTTTGGATTAGAGTCATCGCGGCACACGCTGCAACCAAGCCTGAACGCACCGAGATTCAATCACCCGGCCACCTGAAGGGGTGGCCGGGCAATCAATGAAGTGCCTTGCGTTTAGAAATGCGCTGACTTCGTGCCTGCTGGCTTTTCCATCGGAGGCGCAAATTTGGTCAGGTCGATACCTTTCACGGCCGACTTGTATTCCTCGGCGGTCGGCATCCGGCCCAAAACAGCCGACAGCACCACCACCGGGGTCGATGCCAGAAGGGATTCGCCTTTCTTCTCCGACGCGTCCTCAACAACACGCCCCTGGAACAGACGTGTGGACGTGGCCAGGACAGTGTCGCCCTTTGCGGCTTTCTCCTGGTTGCCCATGCAAAGGTTACATCCCGGACGCTCCAGATACAGGATGTTCTCGTATTCCGTCCGCGCTTTGCTCTTTGGGAACAGATCGTCGAATTCAAAGCCTGAATACTTCTGAAGAATGCTCCACTCGCCTTCTTCTTTCAGCTCATCAATGATATTGTAGGTCGGCGCTGCGACGACCAGCGGGGCCTTGAACTCTACTGTGCCCGTCTCCTGCTCGATGTTTTTCAGCATCTGCGAGACGATGACCAGATCGCCCTTGTGCACCATGCACGATCCAACAAATCCCAGATCGACCTTCTTTTCCCCCTTGTAGTGGGAAACCGGCCGGATCGTGTCATGGGTATAACGCTTGGATACATCCGCGTTGTTGACATCCGGGTCGGCAATCATGGGTTCGCTAATCTCATCCAGATCAACCACCAGCTCGACAAAGTACTTGGCGTTCTCATCCGGTTTCAGGGCCGGCTTTTCACCCGACTTGATTTCCGCGATCCGCGCGTTGGCCTTGTCGATCAGACCTTGCAGTGTCCGGGCTTCGTTATCCATTCCTTTGTCGATCATGATCTGGATACGGTTTTTCGCAATTTCCAGAGATTCGATCAACGTGTCATCCGCAGAGATGCAGATCGATGCCTTGGCCTTCATTTCGGCTGTCCAGTCGGTGAAGGTAAATGCCTGATCCGCCAGCAACGTTCCGATATGAACTTCGATGATCCGGCCCTGGAACACGTTGTCACCGAATTTCTTGAGCATCTGCGCCTGGGTGGCGTGAACCACATCGCGGAAATCCATGTGATCCGCCATCTGGCCCTTGAAGGTCACCTTGACCGATTCCGGGATCGGCATGGTGGCTTCGCCAGTGGCCAGCGCCAGTGCAACAGTACCCGAATCCGCACCAAATGCGACGCCTTTGGACATACGTGTATGCGAGTCCCCACCGATGATGATTGCCCAGTCATCCACAGTGATGTCGTTCAAGACCTTATGAATCACGTCTGTCATCGAGTGATAAACACCTTTGGGGTCACGCGCGGTGATCAGGCCGAAGTTGTTCATGAATTTCATCAATTTTGGGATATTTGCCTGCGCTTTGGAATCCCAAACCGAAGCAGTATGACAGCCAGACTGATAGGCACCGTCAACGGTGGGCGATATCACTGTCGCCGCCATCGCTTCCAGTTCCTGCGACGTCATCAGACCGGTGGTGTCCTGCGAACCGACGATGTTGACCTTCACCCGAACGTCCGAGCCCGCATGCAGAACTTTGCTGTCGGCCACGCCAACCGCGTTCTTGTTGAATATCTTTTCAACCGCCGTCAGGCCCTGCCCTTCATGCGAGATCTCCTTGGACGGTGCGAAAGCGGATTTCAGCTCGGTACCGAGCGTCTCGGCTGCGAATGTTTGGAGCTTTTTGCCAAAGACAATGGCATAGGATCCTCCGGCCTTTATGAATTCGATCTTTTGCGGCGTGAAGGACGATGACAGGTCGACAAGCTCTTTGTCGCCTTTGTCATTGTACAGCTTTTTGTCCTTGGTGTTGATGGTCAGCACCGTTCCGGTCTCGACGGAATATTTCTGCTCAAGGATTGGATTACCGTCATTGTTCAGGATCGGATTGCCGTCGGCATCCACTTTTTTGACCCAGTTCTTGAGATCGATACCGATCCCACCGGTCACGCCGACGGTGGTCAGAAAGATCGGTGAAATCCCGTTTGTACCGGCAACAACCGGAGCGATGTTCACGAAAGGCACATAGGGGCTGGCTGGCTTTCCGGTCCACAATGCGACGTTGTTGACTCCGGACATGCGCGACGATCCAACGCCCATCGTCCCTTTTTCAGCCACCAGCATGACGCGTTTATCCGGGTGCTGCTTTTGCAAGTTCTGAATCTCGGCCTGTGCTTCAGGTGAGATCATGCACTTGCCGTGCAATTCACGGTCCGACCGCGAATGCGCCTGATTGCCGGGCGACAGAAGGTCGGTCGAGATGTCCCCTTCAGCCGCCACATAGGTCACAACCTTGATTTCTTCTTCGATGTCGGGAAGCCGGATAAGGAACTCGGCCTTGGCATAGCTTTCCAGAATGTCCTTGGCGACGGCGTTCCCGGCCTCAAACGCCGCTTTCAAACGGTCCGTGTCTGCGTCGTACAGGAATACCTGTGTTTTCAGAACTGCCGCCGCCTTCTGCGCAATGTCCGCGTCGTCGCCCAGCGCCAGATCAAGCAGAACCTCCACTGATGGGCCGCCCTTCATATGCGACAGCAATTCAAACGCGAAATCCTGCGAGATTTCTTCGACCATCGCGTCACCCAGGATGATCTCTTTCAGAAAGCGTGCCTTTTCACCTGCGGCACTGGTTGTGCCCGGCAGCGTGTTGTAGATGAGATGGTTCAGTGAATCGGCGCGATGCGCGTTATCCGCATCTTTGATCTGCCCGATGATTTCCTGCAAAAGGGCGCCGTCCTCGATGGGTTTGGGGTGCAGACCCTGTTCTTTGCGCGTTTCGATTTCGTTCAGGTATTCTGTGTAAAGGCTCATGAGGGTTCCGACCATTTAGCTGATGCACCGAGCCGACAAAAGGACCGGCACCTTATGTTTGTATGCGGCGGTATACCAAAACTTGCCGAGATGCAAGATATCGATCTGCGACCCGGTGTCCTGCCCACATGCAACGTCCGCCGAAATGGTCGGAGCAGCGTCGATCACAGGGCTCGATCCCTTACCCCCCGAAAGCCGAAACAAGCTTCTTCGCCAGCGGCAAAGAAGAATAGCCCAACCGTGAAGGTGTAAGCCCCATCCGTACGACAACCATGTCATGCGACGGGAAGATTCCGATGGACTGACCATCATGCCCTTGTAACCAAACCGCGTCCTCAAAGGATGGCAGGTCGCCCGGCGACTTCAGCCAAAGATGACCTTTGGCATATTTCCCGTCAGAAACCGCAACGGGTTCGAACATCCAGTCCACAAAACCTGCGGGCAAGATCCGCGTGCCGTCCCACACCCCCTTTTGCAGCAGAAACTGGCCATACCTCGCCCAGTCACGGGCCGTGGCGTACATATAGCTGGACCCGATGAATGTATCGGCGACATCTGTCTCGATGATCGCCGAAGTCATGCCGAGCGGTTCAAAAAGCGCACCCCGAGGATAGCTCAAACCGCCATCGGGCAGCTTGTCCTGCCACACCCGGGACAATGCGGTGGATGTACCAGAGGAATAGTTGAAGTCGGTTCCAATGCCGGCTTCCAGTGCACGGTCAGCAGCGAAACTGGCCATGTCATCGCTGAGATACAGCATCCTGGTCACGTCCGACACGTCTCCGTATTCTTCATTCCATTGCAGACCGCTTGTCATGGCCAGCATGTCGGCAACAGTGATGTCTCGCCTTGCATCTTCTGCCCATTCGGGAAAGCTGTCCACGAGGGTGTCCGATACGTTCATCCGGCCCGCGTCAATCAACGTTCCGATCAGCCCCGCAGTGACCGTCTTGGTCATGGACCAGCCCAGCAACGGTGTGTCGGCGTCAAACCCTTCGGCATAGCGTTCGGCCACGATGCGCCCGCCTTGAACCACCACTACGGCGCGGTATCCTTCGCCAAGCAGCTTGTCATCCGACAATACAGCCCGAACTTTCGGATCATCAGACAGCGCAACGTCGGTTCCACTTGGCCAGAGACCTGTCGGCGCGGACTTGGCGGCCTCAAGCCGCTGCTCACTCAGGGATGTACCATGGACGTTGGTGCAACCAAGCCCCTGTCGGAACTGCGACGTGGCGGGCGCGAAGAACCGAAAGAGTCGCGCGCGAACAGTCTGCGCCTCTCGATCGACTTCAATCGAAACGTGTTTGAGCAGCGGATGTCCCGGGGCCTGCACATCCACCGTAAGGACCTCGTCCGGATCACGTCCGGCAATGAAAACGTTCGAACAGACAATCTTGGCCGAGTAATTCGTGCCCACTTTCAGCAAGTCCGGGGGGGCGATCAGCAGATAACCAAGCAAACCCACGATGCCCAGAACCACGACACCTAGACCCGTTTTCAATACCTTCGTGAACATCCGCAGACCTGCCCTGTTGCTGTCTTTTCAGCTCAGGTTAGATACAACCAACTCGGTTTTGCTACCATTCCGTTGCGTATTCTTCCGATGTCGATCGGCAGACCCGGCGTCTTTATCTTCGAACTGCGCCGGTCGCCGCGTTGCTTTGATCTTGCGACTACCAAAATCTTTGCAATTGCCCGGCAAGACGTTGCCAAATCTGTTCACTGTACTCCGACTGCGGTCCAGCCAAACGGACCATTCTTATTGTCAGCGCCTGTGCAGGCAGAGCTTCTTCAACGCTTACAAGCTGCCCCTGAGCAAGCGGCGTGGCGACCAAAGAGTGGGGTAGCCATGCAACGCCGATTTCATTTACGGCATATTGCAGCATCGCCAACGTCAGGGCCGTCTCGGCTTTGGCCATGATTCTGGTTTTGTCGGGCAAACGCGGTGCAATCAGTCGGGAAAACACCTGCCCAAGAAATACATCAGGCGGATAGATAATCGCGGGAACAGTCTCACCATCCAATTCCCTGCGCATTGCAGGTGCGCATACCGGGATCAAAGTATCAGCGCCAAGCGTCTTTGCCTCAAATGCATTTTCGAGGTTTTGCATCCTGCCGTCCGAGATCGCGTACATGATCGCGAAATCGACTTCTTTTGAGATCAGTTGCAACAGACACTCGTCCTGATTCCCTGATCGCACTCGAACCGAGATGTCGTCATCTGCGGTCAAAGTGCGGACCACTTTCGGTGAAACGGTTGTCGTAAGAGCATGTTGGCACACAAAAGACAGAGACTGGCTGGCCTGATCACTCTCGGTTTTCAGAGTATGTCGAAGTTTGTGCAGACGCGCACTCAGCTCGCGCAATTCCGGTTCCAACGCCTGCACACCCGGCATCAGGGATACGGGCTTGCGGCGACGATCAAACAGGGTCGCACCGATACTGCCTTCGATGAGCCGCACCCGACGGGTAAAGGCAGATTGGGTCAGCAGCCGTTTTTCCGCGGCGCGTGTCAGCGATCCGCTGTCCAACACGGCCAATATGTCATCGATCCATTCCAGGCGCATGTGTACCAGATACCGCAGCCCCGATTAACATGCAATTGTTGCAACATATTTGCTGAATTTCGAATTAGCAGCGCGGTAATTCAAAGTGTAAATTGACGAAAATCAATATTAGGAATTGTGATATGCATCTCGCCCGCTTCCCCCGCCTTCACCTCGCTCATCTTCCGACACCACTTGAACCGATGAAGCGGCTTTCCAAAGAGCTGGGTGTGGAAATATGGATCAAGCGCGACGATTGCACCGGCATGTCAACCGGCGGCAACAAGACCCGCAAGCTGGAATTCCTGATGGCCGAAGCGGAAGCGCAGGGCGCGGACATGGTGATGACGCAAGGTGCCACTCAAACCAACCACGGTCGACAAACCGCAGCATTTGCCGCCAAACTGGGCCTTGAATGCCATATTCTTCTGGAAGACCGCACCGGCTATCAAGATGGCAACTACAATACAAACGGCAATGTCCTGCTGGACCACTTGCACGGCGCGACGACCGAGAAGTTTCCCGGAGGTCACGATATGCCGGGCGAAATGGAAAAGGCTGCCGAGAAGAAACGGGCAGAAGGCCGCAACGTCTATGTCATTCCCGGCGGCGGCTCGAGCCCGACCGGGGCGCTTGGCTACGTAAACGCGGCCTTTGAACTGTTGGGGCAGGCCAATGACAGCGGATTGCAGATTGACCGTCTGGTACATGCAACCGGGTCATCCGGTACGCAGGCAGGTTTGGTGACAGGAATGTGCGCCATGAATGCGCAGGTGCCGGTGCTTGGCATCGGAACAAGGGCACCTCAGCCAAAGCAGGAACAGATGGTTTACGACCTCGCCTGCAAGACAGCCGAAAAACTGGGGTGCGCAGGCGTGGTAAAGCGCGAAGATGTCATGGCCAATACCGACTATGTCGGTGAAGGCTATGGACTGCCCACTGAAAGCGGTATCGAAGCGATTCAGATGTTTGCTGAATTGGAAGGTATTCTTCTGGATCCCTGTTACTCGGCCAAGGGCGCTGCGGGTCTGATCGATCTGGCGCGTAAAGGCGAGTTCAAAGATCAGCGGGTCGTTTTCCTTCACACGGGCGGCGCCGCGGCTTTGGCGGGGTATGACTTTGCGTTCGATCACAAAAACCGCTGGGTGAATATCTGAGCAATGATGCTGCACCCCATCGGCATTCTTGGCGGCATGGGCCCCGAGGCAACGATCCTCCTCCAGCGTAAGCTGGTGGAGGCTGTACCGGTGCGCGATGATCGGGACCACATTCCGCTTCTGATCGACATGAACACACAGGTGCCATCGCGGATCACTCATCTGATCGAAGGGTCGGGCGAAGATCCGGGGCCGACACTGGCAGCAATGGCGCGACGCCTTCAGGATGCTGGCGCCGTGGCACTGGCGATGCCCTGCAACACAGCGCATCACTATGCCAAGGCGATCACCGAAGCCGTGACTGTTCCGCTATTGAATATGGTTGATCTGGCAGCGGATCATGCCCTCCGTGAACTGGGGGCAGGCGGTTGCGTTGGTATGCTCGCTTCTCCTGCAGTGGGCCGTACTTGTCTTTTCGATACAGCACTGCAGGCGCGCGGGCTATCACCTGTTTGGCCAGCGGATGATGACATGATGCTGGCGGCAATCCGCGAGATTAAGGTCAACGGCCCAAGTGACAAAGCGCGCGAAACACTGCAAGCGTCTTCAAAGGCACTGGTCAAGGCGGGGGCGGACTTGCAACTTATCGCTTGCTCCGAGTTTTCTCTCATTGCTGACAGCGTCGCGGACGACGCCAAAGCAGTGGACACGGTCGATCTACTGGTCCGCGCGAT
Organism: Ruegeria sp. CDSC085; assembly: GCF_059610465.1. NCBI lineage: Bacteria > Pseudomonadati > Pseudomonadota > Alphaproteobacteria > Rhodobacterales > Roseobacteraceae > Ruegeria > Ruegeria sp. CDSC085. The sequence continues at coordinate 21,904 of NZ_JBXWNR010000025.1, forward strand.
CGTCGGTTTTTCTCAGACGGGCTGCTCTGCGAGTTAGCGTAGGGCTTTTTTCAACGGCAGTCGGTGGGTCCAAAACGGTTTTGTTTGGTCACAAACGCTGCCAAAGCTGGTACGCAATCTGATCCAAGCTGACTGGTTTGGAAAAGGCTGAAATCGTCAACGTCGCGCACCATGTATCATCGCCGACCGGCACCAATACCCCCTGATCAAGTTCCTCGGCAATCGCCGTTTCGGGCATCCAGGCAAATCCGCTGCCTGTCATCAATCGTCGTTTGATCGTTTCGACCAGACTATCGACATATATCGTTTCGGTATTCTGGGGTTTCCGGTCAACGGTGTTTTCGACGACCATGCCCAAAAACGACGATCGGTCATAGGCCAGATAGGGGATCGGCGGGCCATCCTGTCTGGATAAATCCCATCCCATTGTCCGTACCGGCTCAACGGCAGCTACGGGTATCAGACGATCCTTCAGCAGATCCTTACGCTCAAACGCGGTTTCGTCGATCATGGGCGAGACAGAGTGGTGATAGTAGCACAGCAGGATATCCACCGCGCCCTCGACCAAGAGATCACAGCAGGTGCTCAGAGAATCAGACAGAACGCGTGTTCGCAGATCCGGGATTTGTTTCTGCAATTCCTCTATGCGGGCCGCCAAAAAATTTACCGCGATGGTGTGTAGAACCGAAAAACGGATGAACCGACTGTCGCCCCGGTCGGCGTCCCGCAGGGATTGGCGGGATTCTGACAGCTGTGAAATCGCCGCCTGAGCAACAGGCAGGAATTGTTTGCCGGCTTCGGTCAGTTGCACCGGATACGTTGCCCGATTGACCAAGGGCAGCCCGACCCAGCTCTCCAACGCCTTGATTCTGCGACTGAATGCGGATTGCGTGATGTTACGCTCATCGGATGCACGGGTGAAGTTCAAGGTCCGGGCGAGGCATTCAAAGTCGCGTAGCCAATTCAGATCCAATGAGTATCCCCGCTTGTTAACGAACGTTTTCAACAAGCATACAGGAACTATGCAGAAACAGAATAGTTTGATGAAATGTTCGAATTGGCTCTCTGAAAAGTTCCTGTTCTAGACTTCTGGGTAGGGTCTGGCGGTTGGTCCTTTTTTCAGCCTTCCGTCCGAAGTTGCGGCCAAATGCATGTTGGCACGACCCTATTGCGCAATAGGAAAGTCGATCGACGGAAAAAACGACGCCGAACCACGGCGCATTTCAACAGAGGAGAAGACCATGAGAACCAATCTAAAAACGCTGGGGATGGCTGCTGCGGTCAGCATCTGCGCCGTGCCTGCATTCGCAGCCGAAGAAGTGAAGATCGGCGTGCCATCCTGGACCGGCGCACAGGCCATTGCCCATCTGCTGGGCGCGGTCGTGGAAATGCGCATCGGTGGCGAAGTGGAATATGTGCCCGGCAACAACGCCACGATCTTTCAGGCGATGGATCAGGGCAAGGGCGATATCGATGTGCATCCCGACGTTTGGCTCCCCAACCAGGAAAGCTTCACCAAGAAGTATGTGGACGAAGCCGGCACCGTTACCTTGTCGTCGAACCCCTACGAGGGCAATCAGGGCTTTTGCGTCAGCAAAGACTTTGGTGAAGCCAACAACATCACCGACATCGCTGATCTGGGTCGCCCGGATGTAGCCGCATTGATGGACAGTGACGGCAATGGCAAAGGTGAAATGTGGATTGGCGCGCCGGGTTGGGCTTCGGCCAATGTGAACGAAGTCAAAACCCGCGACTATGGTCTGCTTGATTTCATCGAGCCGGTACGTGCCGAGGAAAGCGTGAAGACCGCGCGGATCAAGGACAGCATAGCCAAGGGTGAAGGGTACGCCTTCTATTGCTACAAGCCGCATGCGGTCTGGTACATGTTCGACGTTCAGATGTTGACCGAGCCGACATTTGACCCGGCAAAATACGTGATGGTCCAGCCGTCTGATGATCCGGACTGGTACAACAAATCCAGTGTTGCGACCAAGGACGCGCTCAAGAACGTGCAGATTGCTTGGTCCAACACGCTGCCAGAGCGCTCTCCGGCGATTGCTGATTTCTTCGCGAATTTCGCGCTGACAGCAGATGATGTGAGCGGGTTCGCCTATGAGATCAGCGGCAAGGGCCGGGATCCGGCAGAGGTTGCCCGTGAATGGGTCGAAGCGAACCCGGATCGTGTCGACGCCTGGCTGGGTCTCTGATCTCACGTCCAGAAACAGGGTGGCGGCGATTGGCGGCGCTGCCCAAATGCGCACCTCTGGGGGACCTATGAGCGACGATACCGTTATTGAAATCTCGAATGTCTGGAAGATATTCGGGAGCAAGCCCGAGGTGGCGCTGCAGGCGATCCGCGACCGCGGGTTGGACAAGGCCCAAGTGCTGGCTGAATACAACTGCGTTGTCGGCGTGGCGGATGTCAGTCTGTCGGTCAATCGGGGCGAGATATTCTGCATCATGGGCCTGTCAGGCAGCGGAAAATCCACTCTGGTCCGCCACTTCAACCGGTTGTTGGAGCCTACCGCCGGCAAGATCGAGATCGAGGGCACTGACGTGATGGCTCTGGGTCCGAAAGAGCTCCAGCAGTTTCGCAACAACAAGATCGGTATGGTTTTTCAGAACTTTGCGCTGATGCCGCATCGATCTGTGCTGGACAATGTCGCGATGCCGCTGGAAATCCGGCAGGTCAGCAAGAATGAACGCATGCGTCAGGCCGCCGCTATTCTGGATATCGTCGAACTCGGAGCCTGGGGATCGAAATTCGCACACGAGCTGTCCGGTGGTATGCAGCAACGTGTGGGCCTTGCCCGGGCACTGGCGGCGAACCCGGATGTGTTGTTAATGGACGAACCGTTCTCGGCGCTGGACCCGTTGATCCGGCGGCAGTTGCAGGATGAGTTCATCCGACTGAGCAAAATCCTGAAAAAGACGACGATCTTCATCACCCACGACCTGGATGAAGCAGTTCGCATCGGGAACCGGATCGCGATCATGCGCGACGGCAAGGTGGTGCAGATCGGGACGGCCGAAGACATCGTCATGAACCCCGCCGACGACTATGTGGCCGATTTCGTTGCGGGCATATCGCGGCTCAAAGTGGTGCGCGCCCATGCGGTCATGCGGCCCATACCAGAGCATGTTGCGACCCATGGGCCGCTATCGGCAGATGCACCACGTGTAAATGAGAGTGAGAACCTGAGCACGCTGATCAATCTGGCAATCGACAACGACAGCGCAATCCTAGTGGAGGACGGCGGCGTGGATGTTGGCGTCATAACCCGTGCCGATCTGTTGCGCACCGTGATCGAAGGGACCGAAGTGTCATGAGCACATCTGATGTGAACCCGCTGGAAGATACCGAAAGCGAAGCTGCTTTGGCGTATGCCGAAGAGCGGCGCAAGAACATTCGGGCATTTGTACGCACCAGCCCCGACTACTACATCCGCAACTTCGACAAGATCGGCGCGTCGTCCCGCTTTACACCAACCTTCAATCTGATGGCCGGATTATTTGGTCCGGTCTGGTTCGGTGCCCGGGGCTTGTGGTCATGGGCGCTTCCATTTCTGATCCTCGAAACAATAGCCTATGTGCAGATCGCGCGAGGGATGTTCGGCGATCTGGCGGCCGAGGCTATGGAACGCATCGCTTCTATTGAAGGGACGCTTGAACTGCGCCGTCAGCAGTTGGCCGCTGCCATTGAAAACAATTCGGACAAGATCGATGTCTATCAGCGAACGGTGGATTCGCTTGAGGAAAACATAGGCGGCATCCGCGCTGAAGCCGAGGCGATGGCCGCCGAGGGCCCGTACATTGTTTTGACCGGCCTGATCATTCTAATCATCGTCAAGCTTGTTCAGTCACAGGTGGCAAACTGGGCGCTCGAGGCGCGTTTCTCGGAATGGTTGTCAGATCGCTCAATCCGATCAGCAATGCCGGTATCGCAGATCGTGTTCAGCGCGGTATTCATGGCGCTGATCGTTGCTGCGGCGATGATGCATTACAGCTTTCCGGGGCGTTTCTCGTTGCTCAGCCATTTCCCGACGGACCCCAACATCCGCCTGACCAGCATCACTTGGGTGGAAGACTTCATCGCCTGGTGCGTGCGCAACAGCGAAGCGTTCTTTGACGGGCTGACATTCGGTATCCGTACCCTGCTGGACGCGCTTGAGGTCATATTGGTACAGACTCCGTGGATCGTGATCGCCAGTCTCATCATTCTGCTGACATGGCTGACTGCGGGCGTCAGCACGGCAATCTACTCGGGCGCATTTCTGGCCTATATGGGGCTGTTGGGCTTCTGGGAGGGCGCAATGACCACACTGGCCTTGTTGGGGACAGCGGCGTGCCTGTCGATTGTCATCGGAATTCCATTGGGCATGTTCGCGGCGCGTCGGCCACGGTTTTACGCTTTCATCCAGCCGATCATGGACTTCATGCAAACCATGCCCGCCTTTGTTTTCATGGTCCCCGTGATCGCGTTTTTTGGTGTTGGCAAACCAGCGGCGGTCGTGGTCACGATGATTTTCGGCGGCACACCAGTGGTGCGCCTGACCGTTCTGGGCTTGCGCGGAGTACCCGAAAGTGTGCGTGAAGCAGCGATCAGTTTTGGCGCCAACAAATGGTATCTGCTCACCAAGGTCGACTTGCCGCTGGCAAGCCCGTCGATCCGGGCGGGGATCAACCAGACAATCATGCTGTCATTGGCAATGGTTGTGGTCGCGTCGCTGATCGGTGCCAAAGGGCTGGGCGAAGACGTTCTGGAGGCGTTGCAGTACGCGAATGTTGGCCAGGGTATCCTTGCAGGGTTCTCAATTCTGTTCTGTGCGATGATTCTGGATCGGATTGTGCAGGGCGGCCGGAAATGACACCCATAGTATTTGTCCATGGGTTTCTGGGCGGCAGTCGGCAATGGCAGCGGCAGGTCGAGGCCCTGGAAGGTTACGATGTGATCACGCTGGATTTGCCGGGTTTTGGTGAAAATACTCACCGCGATGCATTCTGCAGTATCTCGGGCTTCGCGGACTGGGCGTTGAATGAATTGAAGTTGCGCAACATCGAGAAATTCCATCTGGTTGGTCACTCGATGGGTGGAATGGTCGCGCAGGAAATGGTTGCCCGTGCGCCCAAGCGTGTTGACCGTTTGGTTCTTTATGGCACCGGGTCCGTAGGAGTGCTGCCCGGGCGGTTTGAGACCATTGATACCTCGAAAACCCGTGCCTGTGCAGACGGACCGAAAGTGACGGCGCGGCGAATTGCGGCAACCTGGTTTCTAGAGCGCGAAAAGGCGATGGAATATGAACTTTGCGCCACGATAGCGCAGAAAAGCAATCTGAAAGCCATGCTCACTGGTTTGGACGCGATGAATTCCTGGAGCGGCGCTGAAAACCTGTCAGCAATCAAGACCCCGACACTGGTTATGTGGGGGGATCGGGATCGTACCTACCCATGGAGTCAGACAGAACAGTTGTGGCAATCTATCCCGAATGCAAATCTCGCGGTGATTCCGAACTCTGCACATGCGACGCATCTGGAGAAAGTCGAACTGTTTAACGGGGTATTGCGGGATTTCCTTGATGCCTGATGAATTGCGCCAATCAAATGAACCGGACAGTTGACGCCATCCTGCGGATAACCGATTGATTTATATGGTCGAACGCCATGGTCTGCCAGATCAATCCATTGATCGGCAGGCTTTTCCGTATCAGCGCGTCGCAGCAAGACCACCAGTTCGCGACCCTGTATTCAGCAAGGCCCAAATACGCATGCGTTCCTGCCGTCACGCAGGGTTGGTGGAAAGAGTTTCCTTCGCGCCATTTGTGCAACAAAGCCGACAGCATTGCGCAGGCGATCAGATTTGCAATACACGAACGTCCTGCATGGACCGGATCGTGGCCAGATCCTGCTCGTAAAGATCTGTAAACGCTTCAACTATATCGGCATTCCAACCCGGCATATCGAGCTCTTCTTCGATCTGCTCCAGACGGGCGTATTCGTCCAAAATATTTGCCATCTCTTCACGTCGGCTGGTCCGGTCAAGGGCGTCCCCTTTTCTCACGATGTCCAATACATGTCGTTGACCGGCCTCCGTCAAAAGTGAAGACAGGAATGCATATTCTTCATGAATTGGAGCCTCATCAGGCAATCCGGATATAGTGCGGATGATATCTCCCCAAATAAGCGGGGAATTCTCGTGTTCCCACAAGGTGAGTTGAACCTGCGGGGCAAGATCCAGCAGGTCTTCGACCATACCAAGCCAACTGAGGCAGCTTAAATCGGTGCTGGCCAGTATGTCCTGACGATGATCTTCATGGATCGACGCAAGGATCTTTGGAATAAAAACCACGGGATTTACCAGCCCTGCAAATACTTCAACCTGCGCGCTGTCCAGCAGAGATTCTGTGTAAGCCGTTCTTTTCCCCGCAAACGGATAGATCTGCCCGTGTTGCAGCGCGGTGCGTCTGGGGCCAAAGAATTTGTCGCTCGACAAAATCACGCGGTCCAGGTTGGGATTGCCGGTTACAAGCTCCGCCAAGCTGTTTGGTGTTTCTGCATCAGGTTGACCTTGCAAGATCGAGTCAGACACAACTTTGACGAATTGCCGGGACCGACGCGGCCCCAGAACAGCCGTTCGGTAATCCGCCAATATCCGCCTGTTCGCGCCAAGCGAGGACATCACCAGCCCTTCATCCGAAAAGGCAACACCAGCGTGGATAGCAACCTGCATCTTGTTTCCCTTAACCCTGGCTTTTCTGTATAGCCGCGTTCGCCACCTCTCGCGAGATCTCTGCTGCGAATGAGCCCGGCGTTTTTGCACGTTCTCAGGAAATCGGGCAATGTCAAAGTTAGGGGTAAAATTCAGACTTGCAGTCCACCGCCAGAGGAAGTAATCGACAGCCAGTGCCCCTATAGCTCAGCTGGTAGAGCAACTGATTTGTAATCAGTAGGTCCGCGGTTCGAGTCCGTGTGGGGGCACCATAGCATCTTCTAACTTATTGGTATCGCTCCAGCTTTTAGCCACTGCCAGGAGCCGTAAACCATGTCGGAGACCGTTTCGCGCCCTTTCACCTTCGTAAAAGACGGTGTTTTCTACTTCAGCCGCCGCATCCCGAAAGAATTGAGAAACCACTACACGTCGCCTCGGATCGCGTATTCGCTGCGGACAAAGTCGCCCAAGATCGCTGAAGCCAGAGCCAGAAGAGCAGCTGATCAGCTGGACGAGTACTGGTATCACCTGCGTTGTCGTGACGCAAACCTACCCGGCAAGCACATGCTGAGGCTACAACGCACAACTGACGCATCAGTCGTTGACCAGCCGCTTTCTTTCTCCTCGTCATCTGTTCTTTTGTCGGAGGCGGTGGGGATTTATCTTCAGCTGAAGGGGAATGGTCGCCCCGTGACCTTTCGTCGAGCTGCTGAGAGGGCCTTTGGCTACGTCATTGACGCCTGTGGAGACAAGCACCTCGATGCCTACACCAAAGCAGACGCCAACGCATTCCGAGATGCTCTGATTGCTCGTGGTCTTGCTGGCAGCAGCATGACGCGGGTCTTCGGTACCGTCAGGGCCGTAACGAACTTCGCTGCAAGCGAACAGGGCCTCAACCTGAACAACCCCTTTGCAGGCGTCTACTACGACAGATCGGCTGGCGTCTCCGATCGCACTTCTGTTCCTGCTGACGTCTTGGTTGTAGTTCAAGAGAAGTGCAGAGAGCTGGATGACGATCTTCGCTGGCTCGTGGCGTTGGTGTCAGATACAGGAATGCGCTTGGCCGAAGCCGCAGGGATGACAAGAGCGGACTTTGTTCGTGGAGAGGACGGAGTGCTGACGGCTCGGGTTCGTCCCCATCCGTGGCGTCGCCTGAAGACCAAAGGAAGCGAACGCGATGTTCCTCTCGAAGGTCAAGCACGATGGGCTGCTGAACGCATCCTAGGGTCAGGATGCATTGATTTCCGCCGCGCCACGTGATTCACGGCTCCGAAAATGGAGCGGTCACATGAGCGATCTTTTCTGGTTGACTGACGCGCAGATTGCGCGTCTCAAACCCTTTTTCCCGAAGTCGCATGGCAAGCCTCGGGTTGATGACAAGCGGGTGCTAAGCGGGATTATCTTCATCAACCGCAATGGGTTAAGGTGGCGCGATACCCCTGCAGTCTATGGTCCGCACAAAACACTCTACAGCTGCTGGAAACACTGGAGCGAGAAAGGCAACTTCGCACGGATGATGGCTGGTCTGGCCGCTGAGCACGGCGAACAGAAGACTGTGATGATCGACGCGACCTACCTGAAGGCACATCGAACGGCGACCAGCATGGCCGCCAAAAAAGGGGGCGCGGGCGTCTGATCGGCCGAACCAAAGGCGGCATGAACACCAAACTGCACGCCATCTGTGACAGCCAGGGGTGCCCGCTCGACCTGTTCGTCACCGCAGGTCAGGTCAGCGACTACATCGGCGCGCGGGCGTTGCTCAGCAGCCTCCTAAAAGTCGACTGGCTGCTCGGGGATCGCGGCTATGACGCCGACTGGTTCCGAGAAGCGTTAAAAGACAAAGGGATAAGCGCCTGCATCCCAGGCCGCAAGCAATGAAAGACCCCGGTCAAATACGATAAGCGCAGGTACAAACGCCGCAACCGGATCGAGATCATGTTCGGCAGGCTCAAAGACTGGAGACGCGTCGCAACCCGCTATGACCGCTGTCCCAAGGTGTTCCTATCTGCCATCGCGCTCGCGGCTATCGTCATCTATTGGTTATGAAGCCTGACCCTAGGCAAAATTGATCTGCCCGCTGGGACGACCCGGCCAAGCACGGGCGTTTCTTCAGGACGACCTGGCAGATTAGAGGTCGAACATGACAACTAAAACCAAACAAGCCAGGAAACTGATCGAGGGTAGACCTGCCCTGATCGTAATCGACATTCAAAAGAGCACATTTATTGATGACAGCGAAGTGCGCTCCATTGACAACATGCCGGACTACAAAGAGCGCATGATCGCTGCGCGCGATTTGGTTGACGCCGCGCATGGGAACAATGTGCCCGTCATCTTCGTTCAGGAAGTCTAACGTCCCGATCAGTTCGACTTCGGCAGGAAACTGGATGATGACGAAGACACACACTGTCTCGAAGGTGATCCACGGACGGAAGTTGCAAAAGATGAGATGGGTTATCGCAAAGGTGACTACATCGTCCCGAAGCGACGGTATTCTGCGTTTTTTGGAACCGTTTTCGAAATCTTACTGCGCGGTTTAAAAGTAGACACACTTTTATTGTGCGGCGGGCTGACAGATGTTTGTGTGCACTACACATTCGTCGATGGGCACCAATCAGACTACTTCTGCCGCGTTGTAGAAGATTGCGTTGGTGGGTCATCTGTCCCAGCCCATGAAGCAGCTCTCAATGCTATGGAATATCTACAAACCGGCGCTGTTCAGAGCCGAGAAGCAGTGATCAATGCCATCTCGTCGCTCTAAATTGCAATCGGACTGTTAGTACCAGTTGGAGTGCATAATTTTTAGCCATGTCACGAAAGCGTGTTGGGCAAGCCGGTTCACGACAAGTTTCATCTGCGGCTTCAGCGGAAGCGGCGGAAAAGACTGAACTGGAAGGACTGACTTTTGCCTGAGGGAGTTTGATGCAGGTGGTGGCGATGCGCCACGAGTTCGAAGCTTTCTCCAAGTAGCTCGGCGAGGTCGCTTGGACTATATCGGGCGACCGGGAAACCACTGCACTTCTCCGGCCCGTCTGGCGCAAAGGTGGCAATGATCGCATTGCCGCCGATGCTCACCCCGCGCGCGAGGCTTTCCAGATAGGCCGCCCGCTCCGCCGCATCGACGAGGAAATGGAACACTGCCCTATCGTGCCACAGGTCGTAATGACGATCAGGAGCCCAAGTGGTGATGTCTGCCGAAATCCATTTCACTGTTTCACCGGCTTGTCCCAGCCGGTCCCGGGCAACAACCAGGGCGACCTGCGATAGGTCGAGGACTGTGATATCGTGAAGTCCCATCGCGAGCAGAGCGCCCGCAAGACGGGAGGTTCCCCCGCCAATGTCGATGACTGATGAATTCGCAGTTGCGCCAGCCATCTCGATTAGTTCGAGCGAGACCCGTGGATCATCCTGATGCCAACTCAACTGGGCCTCGGACTTCTCGCCATAGACGGTGTCCCAGTGTGCCTTTCTGTCGACCGTCATGTCTCTACACCCTCCCAACTTATTGTAGCGAAAGCACCCTTCGAAAGACTGCTCCGCCGTCCATCTTCGACCGGAGTAGAAACCAACGCAGGTAACGCCCCAGATACTTCGACGCCGGGCCTTTGAAGGGCCCCATGAAGTCTTTGTAGCGGGAGTGTAATGCGTTCACATTCTGGATGTGAAAGGCTTTCTGCGTGATCCGTTTGCCTGGCTTGTTGCTGAGAACATGATGGTCCAAGGTGTTTTCTTGGTGAAGCGGGCATAGGTCGCCGCACCGTCGGTGCAAAGAATCGCATCTGTCGCAACCACAGGCGAAAGCGCCGCGTCGATGACGGGAATACTGCGGTTTTTGATCCGCTCCAGATATTGTTTGCCGGAGCGGCTGGTGATTGTGAGAAGCGGAAGTTGCCACCGCGACAACCCTCTCTGCATCTTCACCCTTCCGCTCTTGAAGACATACCACTGGTGACGGGGCGGACGCGGATACTGGAGCGGGTTCCTCAGGTGCAGAGCCATTCCCGTGAACCTTTGCGGCTCTCCCGTTGATGAGTTTCGTCTATCTCGACAATGCCACTGAAGGCATCGTCGGAGGCGACGCCTACACCTGATGTAGGCGCGCTCATAGCGCTGCATTCCTGCTATTGATTTCATTCATTAAATTCAGGTGAACTTGCCCATAGCTTTGCGTGGTATTTGTGCACAAATTTGCAGGATTTGCCAAAAAGTTTGCACACTGTCCCTATCGGTGTCCAACTACATCCTTCCGAAAGTCTCTTTGAGTTCTGCGACTTGTTCTGCATCCAACATCCGGATTGGCATACCCCGCAGTGCCACGAGCAGCTTGGCTGTTTCTTCCAACTCTTCCGCTGCACAGACCGCTGAAAAGAGATCCTTTCCTGATACGACGGGACCGTGATTAGCCAGCAGAACAGCACTATACTTGCCGCCCAGTTCGCGGATCAAATCACCGGATTTTGGATCACCCGGCTTAACGTATGGAACCAGTTTAACCGTGCCTACGCGCATGACCACGTATGGTGTAAGCGGCGGAATACAGTCATTGGGATCGGTGTCTTCCAGACACGACAGTGCGGTGGCCCAGGTCGAATGCAGATGCACCACTGCACCGGCTTCCGGCCGCGTCTCATAGAAGGCTTGGTGCAGAAAGACCTCCTTGGTTGGCTTGTCTCCGGAGACGTGGTTGCCATCCAAATCAATCTTGGCAATTCGCTCGGGGTCAACATTGCCCAAAGTCGAATTCGTTGGCGTCATGAGAATCCCGTCCGGTAAACGCGCAGAGACATTGCCCGCAGTGCCAACGGAAAAGCCACGCGTAAACAGCGAGGCGCACAGCTCCGACATCTGCTGCCGCAGCGCCAATTCTTCAGAACTCATCTGCCTGCCTCCATCATTCTGAGCGCTTTAGCGAAGAAATCCTGAGCGCCAAAGTTCCCAGACTTTAGAGCCATTGCAATGGGTTCTGTTTTCCCAACGCTCAGGACTGGCACGCCCGGGTCAATCTCTGGCCCGATTGACATAGCCGGTGACCCCAGTGCCTCAGAGACGGCCTTGGCAACAGCTCCCGATGTCTCCCCTCCGGCCACGACAAGGCGCTTATAACCCGTTTGGACAAGTTCCCGTGCAGTTTCTGCAAAGAGATTATCCAGCCTGTTTGCTACAGCTTCCTGACCAAATTGATTTTGGATCGCTCGCACATCATCCGGGCTTCCCGATGAATACGCGAGCGGCGCCTGACCCGGATGCGCTTTAAAGAAATCCAAAAGCGTTTGCGTGGTCACATCCCCGGACATGACACCCGGAACATCAATGGCGAAGCTCGGATGGGATTCGGCATGTACATGTATCTGCCCACGGGTCGCACCGGAACACGACCCAGCAAGGATCGCGGCAGACCCTGCAGCACCGGTGAACAAACTGCCAGTACTTTTTGATGAAGCCTCTCTTAAGAAGTTTCTGGGTAGCCCCAGCGCTATCCCGGATCCCCCTGAAATGAGCTTGGCATCCTTTAGAGCTTCGCCCCAAGCCAACAAATCCTCGTCCGAAATCGCATCACCGATCACAAAGCGTTCGTCGACGTTCCGCAAAGCAGCAGCAATTGCCTCTGAACCTTGCTTCACAGTGTCAATTGGCACCAACCCAACCGCTTCTTCAGTCTGATACTGCAACCATCGCCGGATGTTGGCATCCGTCATCGGTGTAAGAGGGTGATTTTCCATCCCGGATTCGTGCAACAGCTTACAAAGCACAAAGAGATGACCGTAATAGATAGTACGCCCCGTTGCCGGAAAGGCCGGGCAGAAAACCACCTTTTGCGCACCCAGTTCTTGGGCCAGTGCTTCTGCAACGGGGCCGATATTCCCTTCTGCCGTGGAATCGAAGGTCGAGCAATATTTGAAGATGAACTGGCGGCATCCTTGGTCCGCGAGCCACCGCAGGGCCCGCAGGCTGTCCGCTACAGCTTCCTCGATAGGTGCTGTGCGGCTTTTGAGCGAGATTACACCCGCTTCGATCTCCTTCTCAGCCGGGGTCGTCGGAATACCTGGAAATTGAGCCGTTCGTAACCCACCTTCCGGCTCTACGCCTTTCGCTAAGGTGTTCGCGATATCACTCGCACCGGTAAAGTCATCGGCTATGACACCGATTTTCATAGTTCGATGTCCCTGTTTGGCCCAGGATCCAACCTATGGATATGCGGCGCCGCACCGACGGGAAAAACCTCACGCACAAGTGGATCATGGCCGGGCACGATAAGTCGAGGATGCGAGGCCAACCTCTCGAGTGTCTCGAAACCATCCATCATGTCCTGCAGGTCGACGACGATGGGAAAGGCTTTGCGCTCCATGAAATTCTCGTAGTAATGCGAGGCATCCGATGCCAGAACCATCCACCCGGCTGCTGTTCTTACACGAACACATTGCAACCCACGCGAATGCCCGCCGATACAGTGCACGGTCACCCCATCTGCTATCTCGGCTTCTCCATCGTAGAACACGACCTTCCCTGAATAGAGACGCTTTACGACCTCGCAGATATGGCCGGCCGTGAAAGGCGCACGCAGGTGGTCATGGCACATGCAGGGACCCGTGGCGAAGGCCATTTCCACCGATTGAATATGCAACTTGGCGTTCGGGAACATATGCAGCCCCCCTGCGTGGTCATAGTGAAGATGGGTCACGATGATGTCTGTCACCGCTTCCGGCGCAATGTCCAAGGGGCGCAGAGCCTCACGTGGGTCCATCGCAATTGGACGACCACGGGCGGCTGCCTCTTCGGAATCGTAACCAGTATCGACCAGAATGACTTCGTTGCCGCGCTTCAATACCCAAACGAAATAGTCCATCGCGTGAGGTGCGTCGTGATTGTCATCCAAGATGAAGCTGTCGCGTCGAGTGCGGGCATTGCGATCCGCATACTTGACGGCGTGAATCTCCCAAATGTTCATCGGATGACCTCGGTATACTGGTGAATAGCTTTGGCTTTTATCACATCAGCAACCGCCGCATCGAAAGTCTTGAAATGCGCGCTTTCGAGGTGAGCGCCAAACGCGGCAGCGTCATCGTATACCTCATAGAGGAACACCGTCTCGGGATCGTCGCCGAGGCAAACGTCAAACTGCTGGCATCCGAATTCTTCACGTAAAGAGGTTGAAGCGTTTTCGACCATCAGCGGCAAAAAGGTGTCTATCGTACCGGGCATGAGAGTGAAGGTGACAGTAACCACAAACATCAGACGGAAAGTCCTTTCAGACGCGAGAAAGCGCGCTTTGCGACAGGCAATTGGCTGAGGATCAAACCAATGTTGAGCACCATCAGAATGGCCGCACCGGGCCGCGAAAAGAAGACCGAAAGATCCCCATCCGACAAGAACAGCGACCGGCGGAAGGTTTCATCAAACAAGCTGCCTAAAATAACTCCAATAACCAACGGCGCGATTGGGTACTTCATCAGGTTCATAAAATAGGCGACGGCGCCGACACCAAGCATCAGGTAGAGATCATTGATGCCACCACCGACGCTGAAAGACCCGATTGTTGTCAGAACCATCACGACTGGCAAGAAGATGGTCTGCGGTATGGCGAGTATCTTGATAAAAACCCGAGCAGTGAACAGGCCCATCAAGAACATTGTCAGGGATGCCAGCACCAGGATTGCAACCACGCGCAGAATGATCTCGGGGTCTATCGTGGGGCCCGGGATCACGTTGTTGATCTTGAAGGCCCCCATCAAAGCCGCGGCGGGTGGTGAACCGGGAATGCCTAACACTAAAAGTGGGATCAGCGCGCCACCAATACAGGCGTTGTTTGCTGTTTCAGAACACAGCAGACCTTCCAAAGAGCCTTTTCCAAACTTGTCGCCCTCGGCAGATACGGTCTTGCCGACACCGTAACTGACCCAACCGGCGACATCTTCGCCCACGCCGGGAAGCGCTCCTACCCCGGTCCCGATCACTCCTGAACGGCCAATGGTCGGCAAGTAACGTCGAATAGAGCGAAGGTTTGGAAGAATACGGCCTTTAAGGGCCAGAACTTTCCCAGCCTCAACGTGCCTTAAACCGTCGATGATTTGGGGAATGGCAAAGGCCCCCATTAAAACTGGCACGACCTGAAATCCGCTCATCAGGTAAGACCAGCCGAAGGTATAGCGCGGCTCGGACAACAGAGGGTCGAGACCCACCATGGACATCGCGAGCCCGATCAAACCGGCGATCCATCCCTTAATCACCAAATCTTCGCTCATCAAAGTGCCAGAAAGCAGAATGCCGAAGAGGGCCAGCAGTGCTTTCTCCGGGCTTGCGATGTTTTTTGAAACCAAAAGCAGTGCCCAGACAAATATCAAAAGCGTGATGGTCCCGATAACTGTGCCAATGAAACTGGCCGTTGTGGTCAGCCCTAGGGCTTCGCCGCCTCGACCTGCTTTGGCCAGAGGGTAGCCATCCATGGCCGTCGCGGCGCTGGCTGCTGTGCCAGGTATGTTCAGCAGAATAGATGGGTAGGAGCCGCCGTAAATCGCGCCGACGTAGGCCCCGAGCAAAGCGATGAGCGAATAGTCCAGCGGGATTTTGTTGCCGAAGAACCCCGTCAGGATCGTCACTGCCAGGGTTGCCGTCAAGCCGGGCAATGCGCCAAACGTGATGCCTAGGAACACGGAAGCGATCAAATACAGATAGGTCAGCGGGTCTACTGCCAGGCCCACGAATGCGGTCCCAAATCCAGCCAGTTGCGAAAGGATAAAATCCATCCGGTCAATCTTTCCATAGCGGACGAAGCGTCACGTAGTAGTGGTATTCGATTTGCTTGAAGATCAGCCCACCGCGCGCGGGCACGTTCTGTCGGAAGATAAAGGCCATCGCGCAAACGAGAATCAAAGGGGCCAGTATCGCGACCAGTGGTACGAACCGCAAAAGCCGTTCTGAAGCCGCTTTGGTCAACACCACAAGTGTTAGCGAGACCCATAGGACCAGTGTAAACCAATCATCTCCGTGTGCATTCCACTCCGCCTGCGCGGGAAATATGGCGAACGCAAAAAGTCCGGCAGAGGCAACTGCGATACAGGCCACCAAAGAACGCCGCGCATGGCCGCCGTAGTACCCGTAAGTCAAAGCTGTAATCAGTAACCCCGAGCACAAAATGAAGTCCACTCTGGGAACCAGTCCGACGACATATGCAAGAAGGATCAGGCCTATTGTTGAAGCTCGATAGGCTTCCGACTTATCCCATCCGATCCCCAAAGCCGTGAGCGCGTTTTGGGCCCCACCAGAGCGGATCGAAATTGCCAGCAAAACGAAGGACAAGCCAAGCAATCCACCGAAGATGAACAACGGTACAATTGCAGCCGAGTTGTACCAATCCGACCCACTTACTCCTGCGCGGTTTTCACCCCAAAGTGGAATGTCCGACGTCTTCCAAAGAAAAAAGACGGACACTGTTATAAGAACAATTGCTGCCCAAAAGTCGCGCGACCGCATGACCAGTGTTTCGTCAGGTTTGTCCATTGCCTGCCTCCTGAGGGAAAGGGCGCAATCAAGCGCGCCCTTTCAAAATTGATCGGATTAGGGCTTCTCGATACCCAGCGAGGCCGGATCGACGGTGGCAGCGCCAAGGTCCTGCAAGGTAAAGGCAAAAGTAGCCTCGAGGTTCGCAAACAGTTCTTGAGCCGCTTCACCGTGCTGACCACCGACGTCGTAATTGTTTGCCGCAGCCCATTCGGCGACGGTGTCAGACGCAATCGCCTGCTCAAAGGCATCGCCAAGCGCGGCCTTTACGTCGTCACCAGCTGAGCTGTGAACTGCAAAACCAATGGCCTGTTTGAGTGGAAGATACTGATCGAGACCGTCATAGATGCCGAAGGCAGATGGCACCGTAGCTCCTGCGATTTGCGCGTCCTCGGGCGTCAGCATCGCGAGCGGTTTCAACTGACCGCCCTCGATCAAAGGCGCCTGCTCAGCCAGAGAGGTTACGACCAATGCGACCTCGCCCGCTATCGCTGCTTCTTGCCCTGGCGCCGAGCCTTTGTATGGAACAAACTTGAATTCCGCCCCGGACCCTTTTTCGATGGCGAGAAGGTTCAAGTGGTGGATAGACCCTGCGCCGGAAGCCGCTGCCGGAATAGTGCCAGGAGCTGCTTTCGCAGCGTCGACCAGTTCTTCCAGCGTGTTGTAAGGGCTGTCCGCCGGGACCGAGATCAGATCAGGTGATCCACCAACAATGAACGGATACCAAAAATCAAATTTCTTATCCCAACCACCCTGCACAGCGGCGGTAACGTTAGACTCTGACAAACCAACCAATGTATAGCCATCGTCTGGTTGGTTCATGACGTAGACCATGCCATTGGAACCTGCGACGCCACCAGTTTGATTGATCACATTGATCGAGACCGGAAGGTGTTTTTCCATCTCGGCCATGATCATTCGGTTGATCGTGTCCGTGCCGCCACCGGCCCCCCAGACCACAGCTGTGGTGATGTCACGATAAGGGTAATCCTGCGCAGCAGCTGCCCCTGCAATCCCGGTCGCCATCACGGCTGCGGCGGCCAACCGCCCTAGCTTTAGTTTCATTTCCAAGTCCTCCCAAACAACTTTGCGTTTATTGTTGCATTTAATTGCGTATACATTACAGAATGCATTGTCAACGGACTGTAGTGGAAGCTGCTATCGCGCTATGAATGCGAAACGGGAAGGAAGCGGGCCAGAATGAAAATGATTTACGATGTTGCGGTGTTCCACGGGGACGGGATCGGCCCGGAAATTATGGCCCCTACGCTTGAAATTCTGCACCAACTCTCGCTAAGCAATCCAACCTACGAGCTGGCGTTTACAGACGCACCAGCTGGCGCAGGCCACTACGCCAAAACTGGAGAATCATTTCCGGCTGGATCACTCGAAACTGCACGCAATGCGGACGCAATTCTGCTGTCTGCAATGGGCTTGCCAGATGTTCGATATCCTGACGGAACCGAGATTTCACCGCAAATTGATCTGCGAAAGCAACTGGGACTTTTTGCTGGTGTGCGTCCTGTAAAAGTAAGCAGCGGACAAATGACCCCTTTGGCGCTGCCTCCCGGAAAAGAGATCGACTTTGTCTTGATACGCGAAAGCACAGAAGGACTGTTCTTCACCCAAGGCGCTGGCGAAGTTTCCGAACACGAAGCACGTGAAACTCTGCTGATCACTCGTGAGGTATCCGAAAAACTGTTCCGTTTCGCGTTTGAACTCGCCAAGAACCGCAAGGCATCCGGTCGCGGCCAAGGACGGGTTACATGTATCGACAAAGCCAATGTTTTCAGGGCCTTTGCATACTTCAGATCTATCTTTGACGTGGAGGCTGCACGCCATCCCGATTTGAAAGCTGACCATGCCTATGTTGATGCCACCGCTCTATGGATGGTCCAAAAGCCTTGGGAATTCGATGTTTTGGTGACTGAGAACATGTTCGGAGATATCCTCTCCGACCTTGGTGCGGGTCTCATGGGCGGTCTTGGACTGGCGCCATCAGCGGATATCGGGTTGAACCACGCTGTTTTCCAACCCTGCCATGGTTCCGCTCCGGACATTGCGGGACGGGGTATTGCTAACCCTTTTGCGATGATCCTGTCCGCAGCAATGATGCTTGAATGGTTAGGTTTGACCCATGATCACCCAGGCCTGTCCAACGACGGCGAACGATTGCGTGAAGCCGTGGAAAAGGTGACTGCGAACGGACAGAACCTGACGCGTGACCTAGGTGGCACCGCCGGAACGCAGGACGCAGCCTCATCGGTATTGGAAGAATTGCGGGCATGAATACTCAACAAGCCATCAGGGTCGCGTGTGTGGGTGCGGGGTATTTCAGTAGGTTCCACTACGAAAGCTGGTCCCGAATGCCCGGAGCGGTTCCGATTGCATCCTGCAACCGTGATATCAACAAGGCGAAAGAAACAGGACTGGCGGCTTACGATGATCTGTCAAAAATGCTGGAGGCGGAAAAGCCAGATCTCGTGGACATCATCCTTCCACCTGTGGCGCAGGCCGACACCATCCGGACGGCACTGCGCTCTGGGATAAAGTGGGTGATCTGCCAAAAACCTTTCTGCATGTCTTTGGATGAAGCTGAGATGATTGTTTCAGAGGCTGAAGCGGTTGGGGCAACTATTGTTATACACGAAAACTTTCGCTTCCAGCCTTGGTATCGAGCAATCAAAGAGGCGATGGCCAAGGGTCGAATTGGAACTCCTCTACAAGCGACTTTCCGACTTCGACCCGGTGACGGACAGGGTCTACACGCCTACCTTGACCGGCAGCCGTACTTTCAGGACATGCCTCGTTTCCTTGTTCATGAAACAGCGGTTCACTGGGTAGACACGTTCCGGTTTCTGTTCGATGCGCCCAGTGCTGTTTACGCGGACTTGCGCCAAGTTAACTCCGTAATCGCGGGCGAGGACGCAGGCTACATCTTGTTTGACCACCCCAAAGGTTTGAAAGCTCTGTTCGATGGGAACAGGTGCCTTGACCACAGCGCCGAAAACCTGCGTCAGACCATGGGCGAAGCTCTCATCGAAGGAACGGAAGGATCACTGGTTCTTAGCGGCGACGGTTCAGTTGACCTCCGCGCTTTCGGAAAACAGGAGCGACAGCAGATTTTACCTCCGAGCGATCGTGATGGGTTTGGAGGAGACTGCGTACACGCCTTGCAAAGTCACGTCATTTCAGGCCTTGTAAAGGGCACGCCGCTGGAAAACACGGCTCGAGACTATTTGGACGTGATCCGCATCGAAGAGAACATCTATCTCTCGGCTGCGGAGGGACGAAAGATCAACCTGGAGACTCCGTGAAGGATCAGGACGCAAAAACTCTTTCCAATACGCAACGCGCTGTAAGAGATTTGCGGCGGATGATCCTGTCCGGCGAACTTGCAGCCGGAACTGACCATCTGGAATCGGAACTCGCCGAGACCCTTGGCATGTCCCGCACCCCGATACGGGAAGCTGCGCTTATGTTGGAAAGCAAGGGGTTGCTGGAAATGCGGCCCCGCAAAGGCGTGCGGATACTGCCTGTTTCATCAGACGATATGCGTGAAATTTATGACATACTGACGGAACTCGAGAGTCTCGCAGCACAGCGCGCTGCCGAAGCGGGCTATTCAGAAGATGAACTGGCGGTACTTGCTGGATCAATTGCAAAGATGGACCAAGCCATCGAAGCCGAAGACCTTGAAGCCTGGGCCGAGGCCGACGAATTGTTTCACCAGGAGCTCGTTCGGTTGGGCGGCAACAAACGGGTCGAAGCGATTGTCGCCATGATGAGCGACCAGGTACGTCGCGCGCGCGCGACGACGTTGTTCATCAGGCCACTGCCCGTCAAATCCAATGAAGATCACCGGGTTGTTTTCCAAGCAATTAGTGAAGGCCGACCGGATGCTGCCCGTGAACGTCATCGAGAACACAGGCTGCAAGCACAGGCTATGCTTTGCGGGATACTCGAAAAACATCGGCTCAACAGCCTCTGATCTTCTCGTGCCGGTCGTTAATCAACTAAAATAACTGCCTATTTCCGGCATTAAGGGCGCTCCGAATACTTGTCTCCCACGGTAGTCCACGGTTGCCTCCGGCTGTTCTGATTTACTTTTTTCAAATCACTCATCCAATCACTGCATCGACTGGGGTTGAAGTGGTACGATTTCGTATTATTTGGTTCGATATCGTACTATTGGAGAGTCAAAATGCCAAACAGAAGACATTTTCTAAAAGTTCTAGGCGGAGGCACGATTTTGGCGGCAACTGGTGCGGTTGGGTTCCTCGCTACACGCACGCCGCATGACGCGCTGGCTCCGTGGACGCCAAAACCGTATGACGACCCGCGCAAAACCGCTTTGTCCTACGCAATTCTCGCCCCCAATCCACACAACTTGCAACCTTGGCTGGTCGAGTTGGTTGGACAAGACAAAGTGCGCATCCACCGTGATACTGATCGCGAGCTCCCAGAAACCGATCCTTACCACCGCCAACTCTTTATTGGCCTCGGCGCATTTGTTGAGACCATGGTCCTGGCGGCAGGTGCACAGGGATTTGATACCGAGGTCAAGTTACTGCCAGATGGGAATGAAGGATCTATCGCAGAAGCACTGTTTGTTCCTGGCGGGTCATCCGATCCACTCTCAGATCAAATCCTTAACCGACATTCAAACAAAGAACCGTACACTGAACAGCGGCTGTCCGAGACGGAATCGTCGGTCCTTGAAAACTATGCCACTCTGATTTCCGACGAGAATCTGGTGGCCCGTGTTCGAGACCTTACGAAACGCGCTTTTGAAATCGAAATGCGAACGCCGCAGACCCTGAAAGAATCCGTCGACCTGATGCGGATCGGGAAAGCTGAAATCAACGCCAACCCAGACGGGATAGAATTACGCGATCCCATGCTGGAAACGCTGCGACTTACCGGCCTATTGGACAATGAAACCCTTATGAATGTTGACCACCCAGGCACTCAGTCACACATGCGAGGCTACTTCGCCATGCTAGACGCGACGCCACAATACGCAGTCCTCACGACGGCCACAAATACGCGAAGCGATCAACTCGATGCCGGACGTCAGTTGATGCGTTTCTACCTAAAGACAACCGAAATGGGCTTGGGCGTTCACCCCGTCAGTCAGGCACTTCAGGAGTATCCCGAGATGGCCGATGAATACGCTCTGGCGCATGAGCTTCTTGCGTCACCGGGCCACACGGTGCAAATGTTGCTGCGTTTGGGGTATGGACCCGAGCCAATTGCCACCCCCCGCTGGCCGCTGGAGACACGAATTCTGAATGAAGCCTGAAGATGAGACCAACGAAGTTTACCGGTTCTTCACCGAGGTCGGGATCATCAATCAGCTGATCTCGGCCAAGCTTGAAGCGTTCTTACCTGGTAGAATGACCGCAACCCAATTTGGCATATTGGGCCACCTGGTCCGGCGTCCCGAGGGAGAAACTCCACTACAGCTATCGAACGCTTTTCAAGTGCCCAAGACGTCGATGACGCACATGCTCTCCAGTCTTGAAAATCATGCTCTGATTACCCTTGAAGCCAACCCCAATGACAAGCGTTCGAAAATTGCCCGGTCCACGCCGCAAGGCGCGGAGTTTTTGGAAGCTTGTATGGAGCGGATTTCGGAAGCCCTGGTTCCAGTTTTGTTCGAACTCGGGTTCGATCCGTTTCACAATTCGCTGCCGAATCTGACGCTCATACGCGAAGCTTTGGACAGCGAACGGGACTAGGCAAAAACCGGTGTTAGCTAGAATACGAAGCCAAATTCTTAAACATCATGCAATCTCCGCCCGGGGGAAGCGGCGGTGATCCTTCAGGCAAAGTGGGCGTGTAGTTAAATGTCACAATCTTCGCGCCGCCGTCGAACGCCACGAACAGTTGGTTAGATCCCGGCCTACGCTACGACCCCAACTGTGGTGATTTCGTCGGCGACGGGAATAGCGCGCAACATGGCACCTGAAGCCTTAAAGTCTGACAGGGGTAAACTGATTTT